>DATKCI010000116.1:0-28308 GCA_035513255.1 Piscinibacter sp.
TCACAAGTGGCCCGCTGGGCCGACGTCGCGTCGTCAACGGTGAAAGTGCATGGTGTTGCATTCGAGGCCCTTTGCTTTGGTGACTTTCATTTGGGCCAGCAAATGAAAGTTACCCGCCCGCCGGGGCGGGACCCGGCTTGCCACGCGAACAAATCAACCTGCTCGGAAGCAACTCCACCAGTGGACCCCGGCTTTCGACGGGGTGACGGTGCGGGGCGCGCGGGGGGGATGACGGCGCGGGGGGGTGACGGCGCGGGGTGACGGCAAGTTACTTCGGCGCGCTCGCCGGGCCCTCGGGCGCCGACGCCGGCATCGCGACCGCGCCGGGCGCACAGTGATCGTCCGAGCCGACGCCAGCCCGCAGTGCCGCGAGCATGCGGCTGCCGCCGCGGCCGGTCTCGGCCCAGCCGAGGCGGCGCTCCTCGGTGCGGATCGCCGCGCCGGTGCGCGGTCCGTCGGCGCCGTCGACGACGACTTCGCAATGCCCCCGCCGCGCAAGCAAGGCCTGCAGTTCCCTGAACTCCACGCGAGAGAGCCCGAGGTCATCGGTGGGCCACGGCGTGCGCTGCGTTGGCCCGCCGCGCAACGCATCCGACAGCAGCCCGATCGCGAGGCCGTAGGCGTCGGCGCGGTTGTAGCGCCAGATCGCCTGGTAGTTCGGCGTGACGAGCCAGGCCGGTCCGAGCGGTCCGGCCGGCATCAGCAGCGCGGCGGGCGTAGCGCCGTCGAGCGGCTCGTCCACTGAACTGGCCGCGTACAGCGGCGCGCCGTCGACCCGAACCGCGCCCTCGGCACGCCATTGCGCCAGGCTGCGGCACTTGCCGGCCGGCTTGGCCTGCTGAAGGCAGCCATGGTCGCGCTCGAGCGCATTCCACTCCAATGCCACGCCTTCGGGCACCTTCACCTCGATGCCCCAGGGCATGCCATCGGCCCAGCCCAGGCCGCGCAAATAGTTCGCCGTGGTCGCCAGCGCATCGGGCACGCTGTTCACGATGTCGGGCACACCGGAGCCGTCGCCGTCGGCCATGTGCTTCACGAAGGTCGCCGGCATGAACTGCGTCATCCCGAACGCACCGGCCCACGAGCCCTTGAAGGTGTCCGCCTGCACCAGCCCTTCCTGCAGCAGCCACAGCGCCGAGAAGAAGTTGGCGCGGCGCTCGGTGCTGCCCAGGTTCAGGCAGGCGCGGCTGAGTGTCGCGTCGACGACGGGGTGGGCGCCGCCCACGCGGCCATAGTCGGTCTCCACGCCGAACACCGCCACGATGGTCGCCGCGTCCACGCCGTGCTGGCGTTCGATGACTGCCAGGGCCCGCGCCTCGCGCTGCATCAGTTCGCGGCCCTGGGCGGCGCGCTGCGCATCGGTGCGCCGGGCAAGGTAGTCCCAGATGTGCAGTTGAAACTCCGGCTGGCTCTGCGTTGCGCCGTCGATCAACGGCCGCAGGTCCTGCACGTTGCGCACGTGCGCCTCGAAGGTCTCGGGCCGCACCTGGGAATGCGAGGGCAACTCGCGCCGCAATGAGGCCACGCAATCGGCGAGCGGCGCGTGTGCGGGCGCAGGCGCAGGCGCAGGCACTTGCGCGCAGGCGCCTTGGGCCGCCAGCGCGGCGGCGGCAACGCCGTGATGCCATGCCCGTCCCATGAAACCAGTCTAGCCGCGCATGTGCGGCGCCGACCCTGCGCGTCGCGTGGTCGGGCAACGCGATTACCTAAGTCACGAGGCCCGCGCCCCGTCGCTGGCTATTCTGTCGGCGACGACCGGGAGAACAGCACCGTGAGGATCTTCGGCCTGCTCGCGCTGGGCCGCCTGGGCGTGGCGCGCGCCACGGGCATCCTTCCGGACGGCACGCCGTTCTCGATCCCTTAGTACGACGCGCAGCCGATGCCGCTGGACGTGCCGGACGACCCTAGCGCGCAAAGCGTTTTGGTACATGATGCCCACACGGCCAGGGTGCCATGCCGTCGGCTGTCACCCGGCTCAATCGTTAGGCGCCGAGGAGCACACCATGAACACGCATTCTCTGCTGTCCGAGATTGACATTGGCGAGCTGACGGTGAGCGCTCCGCCGCTCATCGCATGGAAGCTTGGTCTTGTTCAAAGCGAAGACGAAGTGGCGGCATTCATGTATCACGGCGGGCCGGTATCGCCGACAGCTTCGGTCGGCGGTGCGCCTGTCGAAGATCGTCGCCCGGCCAGGTCCTACTGGGAGGCGGTGAAGACCGAAATGCATCTCTTTCTGTGCAGCAACGACAAACGGTATCGCGAACTCTGGAAGCGTATTGACGCCCTCGAGGGCAAAGGCACGACGGCGCTGGTCGGAGTCATCGCCACGTTTCTAGGTGCGAGCATCGGCGCTCCGGCCACGTTGATTGCCGGCTTCGTCGCAGTTTGTCTCTATGGCGTCGCCAAGCTCGGCAAAGAGGCGTACTGCCGGTACGCAGATCAACGCGGCGGCTAACCCCTCTTGAGCGGGACGGCCACAGCACACGATGCATGGCGACGGAGGTCTGACGTGAAACCGTTCAAGAGCGCTGCGGTCGCCGCGATCTTCGAAGGCTACCCGCCCGGTATGCGCCGCAAGCTTTTGGCGCTTCGAAAGCTCATCTTCGAAACCGCGGCTTCAACGGAAGGGGTCGGCGAGTTGGAAGAGACGCTCAAGTGGGGCGAGCCGGCGTACCTCACGTCGCAGACCAAGAGTGGAAGCACGCTGCGAATCGGCTGGAAGAAGTCAACCCCCTCGCAATACGCGATGTACTTCCACTGTCAGACGAACCTCGTCGAGACGTTCAGAACGTTGTTTCCAAGCGAGTTGAAGTTCGAAGGGAACCGAGCGATCGTCTTCAATGAGGCCGATCGTGTGCCAACCGACTCGCTGACGTTTTGCATTGCCGCTGCGTTGACCTACCACCGCCGAAGGGGGGGCGAATGCCGAATCGCACTGGTTGCAGGCGATGTACCCCTTCCGTCGAGGGGACACACAACGGCGGGTCTCGGTTGAGCGCTTCGACAACATCCGCGGCGCCGTAGCGTGCCGCTCACGTCAATCGTCAGGCACCTTGTGTACTCCCGCAGAAGCTTCACCGTCACGATCGTTGCGCTGTTGGGTAGCCAAGGCGCCCTTGCCGACGACTTCGCCCGAGGGCTCGTCGAAGCCGCACGCGAACGAACGCGTCGCCGCGAAACGTACGATGGCGCCTATCGGAAGATCGGCTATCCCCTCGGAGATGTTCCAGACCACCTGGGGGTCTGTACGGATCTCGTGATCCGCGCCTATCGCCACCAAGGCATCGATCTTCAGGTTCTGGTGCACGAAGACATGACGCGAACCTTCGGGTCCTATCCCAAGACGTGGGGCTTGAGACGGCCAGATCCCAACATCGATCATCGGCGCGTCCCCAACCTGCAGGTTTTCCTGTCGCGCCACGGCACGACGTATCCAATCAGCCGTGCGCCCGCGGACTACGTGGCGGGAAGGCTTGTCACCTGGCGCCTTCCAGGCAACCTGCCGCACATCGGCATCGTGTCCGATCAGTTCGTCCGGGGCACCGAACGTCCGAAGATCATTCACAACATCGGTGCCGGTCCAGTTGAAGACGACGTCCTCTTCAACTATCCCATCACGGGTCACTATCGCTATCCGAAGTGATGCAACTCACGCAGCTCGCAGACCATGGCACCGCTCTTGTCACGCTCGCTGCCTCCGCTCCTCGTCGCGGTGCACGTCGTGCTGCTGGTGTGGGCCGTGGTCGGTTTGGTGGAATGGTGTTCGCCGACGGTGCCTTGGCCTCGGGTGAGCAACCTGTTGTTCCCCCGATGGCTGCTGCTGTGGCATTGGTTGGCTGTGCTGTTGGCCGCCGTGATCTTTCTCGTGGGATTTTTCGCACGCTGGACGTTCACGCCGAAGGCAATGGTCGCCGCCTACTCGCTGATGGCGCTGGTATGCGTTGTCGAGACCTTCTGGTTTCTCACGCACCCATGGCGTTTCGCGGCGATGGCGCTCGAGTTTCTTGCGTACGTCGCCATCTCGTTGGCGCTGCATCGGATGCCGAGACTGACGGCCCGGTTTGCAGGCAAGAATTCGTAGCCCGGATGCAATCCGGGGAGCGGTGGTCGTTCGGTACGCCGATCCCGGATTGCATCCGGGCTACGAGGCACCGCGGTGAGTTCTTGTGCGGGCGTTGACGAACTCGTCTCACGCATGCACCCAGAACGCGCTCTCCGCAAACTGCTCCCCCCGCCACCAGTCGCGCCGCCCCGTGCCATAACGGAAGTTGCTCGTGCCGGCCTGGCTTTGCAGCGGCGAGACGACTTCGCCCGCCGCGTCGCGCCGGGCCAGTTCGGTGAGCGTCTCGGGCACCACCGCCACGACGTGGCCCGAGCGTCCGTCGTGCTTGCGGCGCGCCACGATCAGGCCGATCGCGCCTTGGTTGGCCGCCAGTTGCAGCTTGGTCAGCGTGCCGGTCTGGCGCCAGCCGAACAACGGGCCGAAGTCGCGCAGCCAGCGGAACAGGTCGTTCGCACGCATCTCGACGATCGTGTTCCCGATCAGCGGCTCGACCGCGCGGCCCTGGCTCAGCGCGACGATGGCCGGCGCAGTCCACCACACGCGCGGCAGGTAGGCGCCCGCGAGATGGCAGAAGTCGTGGCAGTAGATGTTGCAGAAGGTCAGCCCTTCGCGGGGCAGGTAGCGCGCATGCGTTGCCTTGTCGACGGCCAGCCAGTGAATGATCTGTGCAAGCTCGGCGCGAAGCTCGTCCACCGTGCTGCCGTGCCGAAGCGGCTGGCCGGGCTCGTTCAGCGAGTGCGCGGTCGCCATCCCGCGTCGCCGCGTCACCGTGCCGGGCCGGCGCGGCATCGTGACCGCCACCACGCCGCCGGCCGGGGCGGCCGGCAACGGCACGACGACCGGGATGTCGAGGGCGCCGCGGTCGCGCTGCAGGAACCGGGTTGACGCGAAGCCGCGCAGCAGCGCGCCCGCGAGACTGGTCTCGACCTCCAAAAAACCTCTCACCGGCGCACCGGTGACGGCCCGCACGGGGTGGCCGTCCGGCATCTGGCCGACCACGTTGGCATCGACCGGCGTGCTGATCGTGGGCTCGCGGCGCAGGCGCAGGGTTCCGACCCGCGTGTCCACGCGCAGGAACGGGCCGGTCGCCGTCAGCGCCGTGGGCGGCGGAAGAATCGCCTCGCCGGGCGGCGGCTCCGCCAGCGGCGCCGCTTCGCCGGGCAGCGCGACGGTCTGCGACAGGCGGATGAAGTCGAACAGCGCCTCGCCATAGAACTTCGTGCCGTCGAAGTGGCCTTGCTTGAGGCCCTTGCGCGGCTTGAACCCGCCGGTGTTGTAGGCAATGCCGAGGGCGGCCGACTCGAGATCGGTCAAGGACGCGCGGCGCTCCAGGCCGAGCTTTCTCAGCGCGCGCTTGAGCTCATCGAGGCATTGCGCGAGCGTGTCATCGAACCGCTCGTAGCGCCTTTGCAGAAAGTACTGCGGATCGCCGACGAAGAACTGGAGATCGCGCTGGAACAGGCCGAAGCCATGGCAGAACTTGTGGGGCCGGGCCGCCGCGCCGGCGAAGCCGCGGATGTGCTGCGCCATGTCGAGCAGCGCGTGGCGCGCGATGTCGAACATCTGCGGGCCGCCGGGGTGGGCGATCAGGTCCGCCTTGGTGCGGGGAAACGCCCGGCGGCCCTTGTCGGCGTCCAGCGTGTCGCCCACGCACAGCCGCGAGATCTCGTCGACGGCCAGGCCCTTGCGGCGCAGCGCCGACCACACGTGCCCGGTCTCCTGGCAAGCAATCGCCGCGATCAGGTCGACGCCCAACGGCGTGCCGCGCAGCGCCCGTTCGATTCGGGCCTGGAACTGCTCCTTGAACCACAACAGGTCCGCACGGTCGGGCATGGTCGTCCCCTCGGCTTTGCAGTGTGCGTGCAGTGTGGCGGCTGCCGGTGGACGTGCCATCCCTAACAACGGCGAGGAAGGCGCAGGCGGCGGCGGTAACTCTTCCCGCGAGCAGAAAAAAACTCCACGCGCCGAGGCGCGGCGCCGGGCTGGGGCTGGGCATCCCCGTTGCTTCGGAGCAACCAGTGTCGCTGCAGTCCACAAGACAAGGAGAAGACCGTCATGAGCATTCGCTTCAACACCGTCCTGGCGAGTCTGGCCCTGTCGGCCGCCGTCGGCGCAGCACACGCCCTCACGGTGGTGACCGGCAACGTCCCGCAACCCGACCAGAGCAACGTGGTCCGCAACGCCTGCGGGCTCGACCCGGGCAGCGCCGAGGGGACGACCATCCTCGGCTGCCTCAACGACGATCACGCGCAGTTGATCTCGCTCAGCTCGGACGAATCGATCCGCTGGGTCGGCGGCGGACAGGCCCGCGTGAGGGCATCCAGCGGCCGCTACTCGCAGCTCGAGGTCTCGGCGGTGGACAACACGCTTTCGTCCGTGATCCTCAACCTCAACGTGTCGTCCGACGGTTTCGTTTCGTTCTCCGACGGAACGGACACCTCGGCGCTGTTCGCGGTGGACGCGAACGGGCAGAACTTCTTCACGATCACCGATCTGTTCGGCGACCTGTCGCTGATGACGTTCTCCGACGCGCTCGGAACCGAGGCCGACATCATTCAGGACACGCGGCAGATCCGGCTGACGCTTGCCGGGCCGGTGCCGGCCATTCCCGAGTCGGATACGTATGCGCTGTTGATGGCGGGGTTGGGGGCCGTTCTTTTCGTCGCGCGCCGGAGAGTTCGCACAGGGTGAATCGAAGTTCGTAGCCCGGATCGATGTGCGGTTGCACCGCATCTCCCTTCACGCGGCGGATCCGATGTCCCGCACGTTGGCCCTGGGCCCGCGAAGCGTCATCGATGCCGCTGAGAACGACAGTAGGCGCCCACCGGCGCGCTTGCATCATTCAACATCGGGACACGTTTCAACATAGGGAGTCGACGCCGAGGCCGAGCGCACCGGTTCAGAGGACCAAGCCCCGCGGCGACAGGTACTGATGCCGAAACGCCTCGAAGGGCAGCGTGTCGGCGCTGTCGATGCGCTGCTGCTCCTGCACCGACTCCCGCGCGAGGCGCTCGAAACGCGCGTGCACCTCGGCAGGGAACGCACGCTGCGTCAAGCCGCGGCGCGTGCGCTGCGAGCAGTCCTTGACGAACGCGGCATGCGAGCCCCCATGCGCCTCGCTCATGGCACTCAGCGCCCGCGCCGACGGCAGTGACCCGGGCTCGCGCAGCGCCACGCCCGCCCGCGTGAGCGCGTCGGTGTGGGCGCTTGTGGCATGCATCGCGTCGAGCGCGGCGGCGATCGGTGCGCACTCGTCCAGGATCTGCGCGCCCCACTGCGCGATCGTCACCTCTTCGCCGTCGCGCTCCAGCCGCAGGTCCGGCTCGCGGCCGCGTTCGGCCGTGCGGTGCTGGTTACGCGCAAGCGCGGCGATCTCGGCCGGCGTGTCCGGCGGGCTGTCAGCCAGCAGGCAGTGCAACAGGAAGACGTCGAGAAAGCGGATCGTGCCGGCACCGATGCCCACGGGCTCGAACGGGTCGAGGTCCATGCAGCGCACCTCGACGTACTCGACGCCGCGTTCGCGCAGCGCATGCAGCGGCCGCTCGCCGGGCCGGATGACGCGTTTCGGGCGAATCGTGCCGTAGAACTCGTTCTCGATCTGCAGCAAGGTCGTCGCGAGCTGGTTGTACTCGCCGCCGGGATTGAGAATGCCCAGCGCCTCGTACGCGGGATAGGGCCGCATCAGCGCGTCGTGCAGCGACGCCGCATAGCTGTCCAGGCAGTTGTAGCTCACGCACAGCGCGGCCTGCGCATCGCTCTGGTAGCCCAGCCGGCCCATGCGCAGCGACGTGGCGAAAGGAAGATGCTGCGTGTCGTCGCACAGCGCTTGCAGCCGGTGCTCGCTCCCGGCGACGAAACTGGAGCAGACCGCAGGCGACGCGCCGAACAGGTACAGCAACAGGAACGAATGGCGCCGGAAGTTGCGGATCAGCGAGAAATACGCGTCGTTCGAGACGCCCGGCATCGACCAGTTGTAGTGAATGCCGGAGATCGTCTGCATGCGCCGCCCGTAGCGGTGGCCCAGCCCCATGCGGTACACGCTCTTCGCGCGTCCCACGTTGGACGGGCCGTAGCGTCCGATCGGGATCGTCTCGTCGGCAGGCAGCTCGCAGGGCATGCTGCCCACCCACAGCAGCTCGTCGCCGATCTCGCGGTAGACGAACTGGTGGATCTGCGTGAGCTCTTCGAGGCACAAATCCACGTCGGCGTGCACGCCGGTGATCAGCTCGAGCTGCGATTCGCTGAAGTCGGTGGTGATGTGCGGATGCGTGAGCGCGGAACCGAGCGCCGGTGGATGCTGCGTCAGCGCGAGCCGACCGTCGGGCTGCGCGCGCAGGCTCTCTTTTTCAATGCCGCGGCGGATGCCGCGCAGGTCGGCTTTCGCCAGGTCCCGCAGGCGTTGTTGCAGGCTCGTCAAGCCGGGTCTCCTTGATCGCGGTTCGAACGGAAGCCGGCATCATCGTCGATGCCGGCTTTCCTTGCATGGGACGGACCGATTGAAGGTGCCCGCGAAGGGCGGATTGCACCAGCGTACAGCGGAGATGGCTGCAGCGTGCTTGCAAGGCGTCTTCCGCATCGGATGCCTCGGTCCGGTCACGCTGCATTCACATCGCGCTCCTAGCCTGTGGTTCTCCACCTCATGAGGACCTTGACGATGAGCGACTCCACTCCCTTCTCGCGCCGCCGCATCCTGCAGGCCGGCGCCGTCACCGCCGGCGGCGCCTTGCTGCCGAACTGGGCCTGCGCGATCGGCGCGCCGGCCGTCGTGCCGGCGGACGGCGAACGCCCGCAGGCCTTGCAAGGGCTGCAGTTCGGCGATCCCCACGACGGCTCGGTTCTGCTCTGGAGCCGCAGCGACCGAGCGTCGCGCATGATCGTCGAATGGTCGTACGACGAGCAGTTTCGCGAGCTGAACCGCATCGTCGGCCCGCATGCGCTGGAAGGCGGCGACTTCACTGCCCGACAGGATCTCGCCGGCCTGGTGCCGGGGCGCGACGTGTTCGTGCGCGTGGCCTTCCAGGGCCTGGAAAACACGCGACTGATGGGCGAGCCGGTGCACGGCCGCTTCAAGGTGCCGCCGGCAAGCCCGGCCGGCCCCGGCCGCCACCTCGGGCATGCGCGCACCGATCTGCGCTTCCAGTGGTCGGGCGACACGGCCGGACAGGGCTGGGGCATCAACACCGCGTTCGGCGGCATGAAGATCTACGAGGCGATGCGCCAGCGCCAGCCGCACTTCTTCATCCACAGCGGAGACAACATCTACGCGGACGGGCCGATCCTGCCGTCGGTGACGGCCGAGAACGGCCAGCTGTGGACCAACGTGGTCACGCCGGAAGTGTCCAAAGTGGCCGAGACGCTGGACGAGTTCCGCGGCCGCTACCGCTACAACCTGCTCGATGACAACGTGCGCCGCTTCAACGCCGAGGTGCCGCAGATCTGGCAGTGGGATGACCACGAGGTCGTCAACAATTGGTCGGATTCGAAGGACTTGTCGGGCGACGCGCGCTACACCGAGAAGAACGTGCCGCTGCTGATCGCCCGCGGCACGCGCGCCTTTCTCGACTATGCGCCGATGCGCCCCTTCGATGCGCGCGAGTCGCAGCGGGTGTACCGCCGCTTCTCGTACGGCCCGCTGACCGAAGTGTTCGTGCTCGACATGCGTTCGTACCGCGGCCCGAACACCGCCAACCTGCAGACGCAAGAGGGCGAAGACACAACCTTCCTCGGCCGCCAGCAGCTCGAATGGTTGAAGCGGGGACTTGCCGAGTCCCGCGCGGTGTGGAAGGTGGTGGCCGCCGACATGCCGCTGGGCCTGAACGTCGGCGACGGCGCGCTGCCTGACGGCACACCGCGCTGGGAGGCGGTGGCCAACGGCGAACACGGCGCGGCCAAGGGCCGCGAGCTGGAGATCGCCGAGCTGCTCGCCCACCTGAAGCGCCGCCGCGTGCACAACGTCGTGTGGCTGACGGCCGACGTGCACTACTGCGCCGCCCACTACTACGACCCGAACCGCGCCGCGTTCCAGGACTTCGACGGCTTCTGGGAGTTCGTCTCCGGCCCGCTCAACGCCGGCAGCTTCGGTCCCAACACGCTCGACGGCACATTCGGGCCGCAGGTCGTGTTCTCCAAGGCCCCGCCGGCGGGGCAGGCCAACCTGTCGCCCTATTCAGGCCTGCAGTTCTTCGGCGAGGTCAACATCGATGCGCGCAGCGCCGAGATGACGGTGGACCTGCGCGACATCCACGGCAGCTCGGTGTTCAGCACGACGCTGCAGCCGCGGCGGGGGTGATTTTCGCCATGCAAGCGGCAACGGCCCCGAAGGGCCGTTGCACGTTTTGGGTCTTGCTGGTGGGTGGTACAGGGTTTGAACCTGTGACCCCTGCCGTGTGAAGGCAGTGCTCTACCGCTGAGCTAACCACCCGAATCGGGGTTTCCGGCTGTTCCGGAAAAGCCCTGGATTATGCCACAAGGGCTCGCCACACCGTCTTGCCGCCCGAGGCTTTGTCCAGTTCGGCGAGCAGCAGGTCGTGCGCAGTGGCTTCTTGCTCGTCAGCCATGATCACGTGCAGCTGGAAGGCCGCGAAGTCGATCTCGGCCACGGCGAAATCGCCGCCGCCTGCGACGACGGCGTCGATGACCAGCGAGTTCTGGCCGCGTGTCATGTTGATGTACACGTCGGCCAGCAGCCCGGCGTCGAGCAGCGCACCGTGCAGCGAACGGTTGGAGTTGTCGACCTCGAGCCGCTTGCACAGCGCGTCGAGCGAGTTCGATTTTCCGGGGAACATCTCGCGCGCCATCGTCAGGCTGTCGGACACCTGCGCGACGAACTCGGTGAAGCGCGGGCGGCCGATGCGCTTGAGCTCTTCGTTGAGGAAGCCGACGTCGAAGGCCGCGTTGTGGATGATGATCTCGGCGCCGTCCACGTAGGCCAGGAACTCGTCGGCGATCGCCGCGAACAAGGGCTTGTCGGCGAGGAACTCGTCGGTCAGGCCGTGGACCTTCACCGCGTCTTCGCTGTTCGGCCGCTGCGGGTTCAGGTAGAAGTGCAGGTTGCGGCCCGACAGACGGCGGTTGACCATCTCCACGCAGCCAATCTCGATGACGCGGTCGCCCGACTCGGGGCTCAGGCCGGTGGTTTCGGTGTCGAGAAAGATCTGCCTCATGCCGTCTGCGCCCCTTGCTTTCGTGCCCACGTCCACAGCGCCACGCCGGCCAGCACCATCGGCACGCACAGCCACTGCCCCATGCTCATGCCGAGCGCGAGCAGGCCGAGGAAGTCGTCCGGCTCGCGGAAGTATTCGGCGATGAAGCGCAGCACGCCGTAGCCCACGAGGAACGCGCCGGACACCTCGCCCATGCGGCGCGGCTTGCGCGCATACAGCCACAGGATCACGAACAGCAGCAACCCCTCGAGCGCGAACTGGTACAGCTGCGACGGGTGGCGCGGAAAGCTCTGCCCTGATTGGGGAAACACCATCGCCCACGGCAGGCTCGGGTCGGCCGCGCGGCCCCACAGCTCGCCGTTGATGAAGTTGCCGATGCGCCCCGCCGCGAGGCCGGTCGGCACACACGGCGCGATCAGGTCGGCCACGTCGAGGAAGTGCCGCTTGCGCAGCCGCGCGAACAGCCACATCGCGGCGATCACGCCCAGCAGCCCGCCGTGGAAGGCCATACCGCCCTTCCACACCGCGAAGATCTCGAGCGGGTTGCCGGCGTAGTAGGCCGGCTTGTAGAACAGCACGTAGCCGAGCCGCCCGCCGAGCACCACGCCGAGCACGCCGAAGAACAGCAGATCCTCGACGTCGCGGCGCGTCCAGCCGCGCTGCGCGAACTGCGGCTGCTTGACGCGCAGCGAGGCCAGCCACAGGAACAGCCCGAAGGCCGCCAGATAGGTCAGGCCGTACCAGTGGATGGCGACGGGCCCCAGTTGCAGGGCGACGGGATCGAACTGGGGGTGGACAAGCATGCGCCGGGGGCTCCGTGATGAGGGGCGATGATAAAGGCGGCGGATATCATTCCAGCTTCCCCCTCGTCTTGCGAAGACCTGCCATGAGCTTCAACCGCCGCTCCAAGAACATCACCGAGGGCGTCGCCCGCGCCCCCAACCGCTCGATGTATTACGCGATGGGCTACGAGCAGGGCGACTTCAGCAAGCCGATGGTCGGGGTGGCCAACGGCCACTCGACGATCACGCCGTGCAACTCCGGCCTGCAGAAGCTCGCCGACGCGGCGGTGGAAGGCCTGAGGGACGCCGGCGCCAACCCGCAGATCTTCGGCACGCCGACGATCTCCGACGGCATGGCGATGGGCACCGAAGGCATGAAGTATTCCCTGGTGTCGCGGGAGGTGATTTCCGACTGCGTCGAGACCTGCGTCGGCGGCCAGTGGATGGACGGCGTGGTCGTGATCGGCGGCTGCGACAAGAACATGCCGGGCGGCATGATGGGCATGCTGCGCGCCAACGTGCCGGCGATCTACGTCTACGGCGGCACGATCCTTCCCGGCCACTACAAGGGCCAGGACCTGAACATCGTCAGCGTATTCGAGGCGGTCGGCCAGTTCAGCGCCGGCAAGATGAGCGAGGAGGACTTCTGCCAGATCGAGCGGCTGGCGATTCCGGGCAGCGGCTCCTGCGGCGGCATGTACACCGCCAACACGATGAGCTCGGCCTTCGAGGCGCTGGGCATGAGCCTGCCGAACAGCTCGACGATGGCGAACGTGCACGACGAGAAGGTCACCAACACGCGCGAATCGGCCCGCGTGCTGGTCGAGGCGATCAAGAAGGACCTGAAGCCGCGCGACATCGTCACGAAAGAGGCGATCGAGAACGCGGTCGCAGTGATCATGGCCACCGGCGGGTCGACGAATGCGGTGCTGCATTTCCTCGCGATCGCGCATGCGGCCGAGGTCGACTGGACGATCGACGACTTCGAGCGCATCCGCAAGAGGGTGCCGGTGCTGTGCGACCTGAAGCCCAGCGGCAAGTACCTGGCCGTCGACCTGCACCGCGCCGGCGGCATCCCGCAAGTGATGAAGATGCTGCTGAAGGCGGGCCTGCTGCACGGTGACTGCATGACGATCACCGGCAAGACGGTGGCCGAGAACCTCGCCGACGTGCCCGATGCGCCGCGCGCCGACCAGGACGTGATCCGCCCGATTGGCGAGCCGATGTACGCCGAGGGCCATCTCGCCATCCTGCGCGGCAATCTGTCGCCCGAAGGCTGCGTGGCCAAGATCACCGGCCTGAAGAACCCGGTCATCACCGGCCCGGCCCGGGTGTTCGACGACGAGCAGTCGGCGCTGGCCGCGATCATGGCCGGCAAGATCGTCGCCGGCGACGTGATGGTGCTGCGCTACCTGGGCCCCAAAGGTGGCCCGGGGATGCCGGAAATGCTGGCGCCCACCGGCGCACTGATCGGGCAGGGGCTCGGGGAGTCGGTCGGCCTGGTCACCGACGGGCGATTCTCAGGCGGCACCTGGGGCATGGTCGTGGGCCACGTGGCACCGGAGGCCTATGAGGGCGGCAACATCGCGCTGGTGCACGAAGGTGACTCGATCACGATCGATGCGCACTCGCTGACGCTGCAGTTGAACGTCGGCGACGACGAGCTGGCGCGGCGGCGGGCTGCCTGGAAAGCCCCGGCGCCGCGCTACACACGCGGCGTGCTGGCGAAGTTCGCGAAGAATGCGTCGAGCGCGAGCTCGGGGGCGGTGCTGGACAAGTTCGATTAGAGCGGATTCGTAGCCCGGATGAAATCCGGGAGCAGCGTGGCGCGGCCGCCGAACCCCGGATTGCATCCGGGCTACAACTCACCGCGGCCCCTTCCCTCTGCGCCCGCGCTCGTCCATCCCAAGCGTTTCCAGGTTCTTGCGGCGGCGCTCCTGCTTCTTCGCCTCCATCTTGTTGACCTCGCGCCGCTTGGTCCAGCCGGTGCTGTCCGCCCAGGCCCACCACAGCGCGGCGGCGCCGAACGGCGCCAGGACGAGCCACCACGACCACACGCCGACCGGGCCGAAGTCCGCCACCTTCATGATCAGCAACAACACGCCGAGGACGATGAAATACATGGTGACGACCCCAAAATGTCAGGCAAGCCGGGCGGCAGTCGGAAAGTTTCGCGTCAACGAGCCCCCTCTACAATCCGTTGTCGCCACTGTAGCTCACGAAAAACCCGCACACCGTGCGAAAGGATCCCATGAAAGCGTTGTCCCTCCTGATTCTCGCCATGGCCGCCGGCCCGGCGCTTGCCAGCAAGGACCTGGCGCAGCAGAAGAACTGCATGGCCTGCCATGCGGTCGACAAGAAGCTGGTCGGCCCGTCGTACAAGGACGTGGCCGCCAAGTACGCCGGGCAAAAGGGCGCCGACGCCAAACTGGTGCAGAAGGTGCTCAAGGGCGGTTCGGGCACCTGGGGCGCGGTCCCGATGCCCGCCAACCCGCAGGTCACCGAAGCCGAAGCCAAAGCCCTTGTGCAGTGGGTGCTGACGCAGAAATAAGCCCGGCGCAAACGTGAAAAAGCCCCGCATCGCGGGGCTTTTGTTCGTCCGCTCAAGGAAACGCCGGGCCGCTCCCAAGTTTCCTTGACCCCCTCGGGGGGCCTGACGCGAAGCGGCAGGTTTGGGGGCACCCAGAAAGAGGCGGGTCAGTAGGCTTGGCCCAGCTGATCGAGGATCGCCGGGTTCTCCAGCGTGCTCGTGTCCTGCGTGACAGCCTCTCCCTTGGCGACCGAACGCAGCAGCCGCCGCATGATCTTGCCCGAGCGGGTCTTCGGCAGGTTGTCGCCGAAGCGGATGTCCTTGGGCTTGGCGATCGGTCCGATCTCCTTGCCGACCCACTCGCGCAGTTCCTTGGCCAGCGCCTTCGCTTCGTCGCCGGTGGGCCGCGGCCGCTTGAGCACGACGAAGGCGCAGATCGCCTCCCCGGTGGTCTCGTCGGGGCGCCCGACGACGGCGGCCTCGGCCACCACGGGGTTCGCCACCAGCGCCGACTCGATCTCCATCGTCCCCATGCGGTGGCCCGAGACGTTCAGCACGTCGTCGATGCGGCCGGTGATCGTGAAGTAGCCGGTCTTCTCGTCGCGGATCGCGCCGTCGCCGGCGAGGTAGTACTTGCCCTGGAAGTCGGCCGGGTAGTAGCTCTTCTTGTAGCGCTCGGGGTCGCCCCAAATCGTGCGGATCATCGACGGCCATGGCTTCTTGACGACGAGGATGCCGCCCTGCCCCCACGGCACCTCCTTGCCGGTTTCGTCGACCACGGCCGCGTCGATGCCCGGGAACGGGAGCGTGCAGGAACCGGGCACCAGCGGCGTGGCGCCGGGCAGCGGGGTGATCATGTGGGCGCCGGTCTCCGTCTGCCAGAAGGTGTCGACGATCGGGCAGCGCCCGCCGCCGATGTGCTGGTGGTACCACTCCCAGGCGGCTGGGTTGATCGGCTCGCCCACCGTTCCGAGGATGCGCAGGCTGGACAGGTCGTAGTTGCGCGGATGCGCCTCCGCGTTGCTTTCGGCCGCCTTGATCAGCGAGCGGATCGCGGTAGGTGCGGTGTAGAACACCGTGACTTTGTGGTCCTGGATCATCTTCCAGAAGCGACCGGCGTTCGGGTAGGTGGGCACGCCCTCGAACACCACTTCCGTGGCGCCGAGCGCCAGCGGACCATAGGCGATGTAGGTGTGGCCGGTGACCCAGCCGATGTCGGCCGTGCACCAGAAGATGTCGTCCGGCTTGAGGTCGAAGGTCCACTTGGTCGTCACCGCGGCCATCAGCAAATAGCCGCCGGTGGCGTGCTGCACGCCCTTGGGCTTGCCGGTGGAGCCCGAGGTGTAGAGCAGGAACAGCGGATGCTCGGCACCGACCCACTCCGGCTCGCAGGTGGTCGGCTGGTCGGCGGTCAGTTCGTGCAGCCAGCGGTCGCGCTCGGCGTTCCAGGCGATCTTGCCGCCGGTGCGGCGGTAGACGACCACGTCCTTCACGCTGTCGCAGCCGCCGAGCCCGATGGCCTCGTCGACGATCGCTTTCAGCGGCAGCTGCTTGCCGCCGCGCAGCTGCTCGTCGGCCGTGATCACCATCACCGCGCCGGCGTCCTCGATGCGGTCGCGCAGCGACTGGGCCGAGAAGCCGCCGAACACCACCGAGTGCGTGGCGCCGATGCGCGCGCAGGCCTGCATCGCGGCCACGCCTTCGACCGACATCGACATGTAGATGACGACACGGTCGCCCTTCTTCACGCCGCGCGACTTCAGCGCATTGGCGAGCTGACAGGTCCGAGTCAGCAGCTCCTGGTAGGTGACGTTGGTGACCTTGCCGTCGTCGGCTTCGAAAATGATCGCCGTCTTGTCGCCGAGGCCGGCTTCGACCTGCTTGTCCAGGCAGTTGTACGAGACGTTCAGCGTGCCGTCTTCGAACCATTTGAAGAACGGTGCGTTGCTGTCGTCCAGCGCCTTCGTGAACGGCTTCTTCCAGCTCACCGTCTCGCGCGCCAGCCGGGCCCAGTAGCCCTCGTAGTCGGCGGCGGCTTCAGCGCACAGCTTTTCATAGGCCGCCATGCCCGACACGTGGGCCGTCCTGGCGAGGGCTTCCGGCGGCGGGTACAACTTCGTGGCGTGTTCCGACATGCTGTCTCCTGCGAGCTGTTTCACTGGATTCGCACCATAGGGAGGTGCTCTTACGAACCGCTTACTCTACGCGAGCGGGCAATCCGTCATCGTCCCCCGCCTACAATTTTCGGCAATCGGACAATCCCTGAAAGTACCCATGACCTCCCTGAAGGACCCTGCGACCGCCCGGCTGCGACCGCTGCCCAATCTCATTTTTATGAGCCGTTGGCTGCAGTTGCCGCTGTATCTGGGGCTGATCCTCGCGCAATGCGTGTATGTGTTCCACTTTTGGGTGGAGCTCGTCCATCTGATCGAGGCGGCTTTCGGTGACCAGACGGCGCTACAGGCCATCTACAGCGCGGTGGGCACCGGCGACGCACCCGTCGGAGGCAAGCTCACCGAGACCACCATCATGCTGGTCGTGCTGGGCCTGATCGACGTGGTGATGATCTCCAACCTGCTGATCATGGTGATCGTCGGCGGCTACGAGACTTTCGTCAGCCGCATGAACCTGGAGGGACACCCCGACCAGCCGGAATGGCTGAGCCACGTGAACGCCTCGGTGCTGAAGGTCAAGCTGGCCACCGCAATCATCGGCATCAGCTCGATCCACCTGCTGAAGACCTTCATCAACGCCGGCGCATTGACCGATCGGGTGCTGATCGCGCAGACCGTGATCCACATCGCCTTCCTGTTTTCGGCCCTGGCGATCGCGATGACCGACCGGCTGCTGACGCCGGCGTACCGGGGCGCTCACTGAAGCGCGTTCAGTAAACTTGGGGCAAGCCGCCTGGGGCACCATGGCGGCTTCGCCGCGCCCTCCCCACCGAGACCCGCCATGACCACCATCCGCTACGCCGACTTCGTCGACAGCGTCGCCGCCGCGCTGCAGTACATCAGCTACTACCACCCGAGCGACTACATCGCGCACCTTGCCCGCGCGTACGAGAGCGAGCAAAGCCCCGCCGCGAAGGACGCGATCGCGCAGATCCTCACCAACTCGAAGATGTGCGCCGAAGGGCGCCGCCCGATCTGCCAGGACACCGGCATCGTCAACGTGTTCCTGAAGATCGGCATGGACGTGCGCTTCGAGGGCTTCCCCGCCGGCATCGAAGACGCCGTGAACGACGGCGTGCGCCGCGGCTACCTCGACCCCGAGAACAAGCTGCGCGCGAGCATCGTGGCGGATCCGCACTTCGAGCGCAAGAACACCCAGGACAACACCCCCGCCGTCGTGCACATGACGGTCGTGCCCGGTAGCACGCTGGACGTGCAAGTGGCTGCGAAGGGCGGCGGGAGCGAGAACAAGAGCAAGTTCGTGATGATGAACCCCAGCGACAGCCTGGTCGACTGGGTGCTGAAGACGGTGCCGACGATGGGCGCCGGCTGGTGCCCACCGGGCATGCTGGGCATCGGCATCGGCGGCACGGCGGAGAAGGCGATGCTGCTGGCCAAGGAAAGCCTGATGCAGGACATCGACATGTTCGAGCTGAAGCAGCGCGGCCCGCAGAACAAGGTCGAGGAGTTGCGCATCGAGCTGTGCGACAAGATCAATGCACTGGGCATCGGTGCGCAAGGGCTCGGCGGCCTGACCACGGTGCTCGACGTGAAGATCGCCACCTACCCGACCCACGCGGCGAGCAAGCCGGTGGCGATGATCCCGAACTGCGCGGCCACTCGCCACGCGCACTTCGTGCTCGACGGCTCCGGCCCGGCCTACCTCGAGCCGCCGAGCCTGGACCTGTGGCCCGACGTGCACTGGGCGCCCGACTACAACAAGAGCAAGCGGGTGAATCTCGACACGCTGACGCGCGAGGAAGTGGCGAGCTGGCAGCCCGGCGACACGCTGCTGCTCAACGGCAAGATGCTGACCGGCCGCGACGCCGCGCACAAGCGCATCCAGGACATGCAGGCCAAGGGCGAAACGCTGCCGGTCGACTTCACGAACCGCGTCATCTACTACGTCGGCCCGGTCGATCCGGTGCGCGACGAAGTCGTCGGCCCCGCGGGTCCGACCACCGCCACGCGCATGGACAAGTTCACCGAAATGATGCTGGCCCAGACCGGGCTCATCGGCATGATCGGCAAGGCCGAGCGCGGGCCGGCCGGCATCGAGGCGATCCGCAAGCACAAGTCGGCCTACCTGATGGCCGTCGGCGGCGCGGCCTACCTGGTCGCGAAGGCGATCAAGCAGGCGAAGGTCGTCGGCTTCGCCGACCTCGGCATGGAAGCGATCTACGAGTTCGACGTGAAGGACATGCCGGTCACGGTGGCGGTCGACTCCACAGGGACTTCGGTGCACGAGACCGGGCCGAAGGAGTGGCAGGGGAAGATCGGGAAGATCCCGGTCGCGGCGGTTTAGGAGCGGATCGAGCCCCTGGCCGTCACCCCGTCGAAAGCGTCACCATCGCGTCACCCCGGCGAAAGCCGGGGTCCACGGGGTGGCGGCGGTTGGAGTGGATCCCGACTCGGGCGAAGCCCGGCCTGTCCTGAGCTCGTCGAAGGGTCGGGATGACGAGCCCGCCCTTAAACCCGCTCGATGCGTGCGTAAGCCGAATGCGCGTGGATCGACTCGAAGTTCTCGACGTCCACGCGGTAGCGCCCCACGCGCGCGTCGGCGTTGAGCCGCAGCGCCACGTCGCGCACGAGGTCCTCGACGAACTTCGGGTTCTCGTAGGCCCGCTCGGTGACCCACTTCTCGTCAGCGCGCTTGAGCATCGGCCAGATCTCGCTGGATGCGCTGTCTTCGGCAAAGCGCACCAGCTCGGTCCATTCGATGTCCTGCAGCAACTCCACACGGATCGTCACGTGCGAGCGCTGATTGTGCGCGCCGTAGTCGGAGATCTCCTTCGAGCACGGGCACAGCGACTTCACCGGCACGACGACCTCGGCCCACACGGCGCTCGCGCCGCCCCGCGTTTCGGCGATCCATCGGCCCTGGTACTCGAGCAGGCTCTCCACACCCGACACCGGCGCGCGCTTGCGCAGGAAGAACGGAAAGCGGGCCTCGATGCGGCCCTCGCTCGCATGCAGCTTGTCGAGCATCACGACCAGGCCGGCGCGCAGGGTGGCGGCGTCCATCGGGCCGTCAATGGCATTCAGCCACGCGACGAAGCGCGACATGTGCGTGCCCTTCTGCTCGGCCGGCAGCGCCACGTCGAGGTCCCACTGGGCCACGGTCGGCAGCGTCGCCTGGCCGATGCGCAGCTCCATCGGATAGCGCACGTCCTTCACTCCGACACGCTGGATCGCGAGATGACGCTCGTCGCGCTCGCTTTGCGTGTCCGGGATGTGCAGCGCTTCCTTCAGATTGCTCATGTGATTCATTCAAGTCCGCCCGTACGGAGACGGCAAGCATCTCACCAATCGGCCGACCTTGCGGCCCGAAGGACATCCGGGCGGCGGCGCTCCCGCCTCTAGTCTCTAGTGATTGACTGCCGGCCTCACCAGCGCCGGCCGGGCGCCGAAGCGCTTCAGCACCGACTGTTCGATGCCGGCGGCGTCCAGCCCGCACAGCGACAACAGCTTGCCGTGATCGCCGTGCTCGATGAACTCGTCGGGCAGGCCCAGCGCCAGCACCGGCGTGTGGATGCCGGCGGCGTGCAAGGCCTCCATCACCGCGCTGCCGGCGCCGCCCATCGTGCAGCCCTCTTCCACGGTGACGATTGCATCATGGCTGCGCGCAAGTTCAGTCACCAGCGCGACATCGAGCGGCTTCACGAAGCGCATGTTCGCGACCGTCGCGTCCAGCCGCTCGGCGGCTTCCAGTGCCTGATGGAGCAAGGTGCCGAACGCGAGGATCGCAACGCGCTTGCCCGGCTGGCCCGGAGAACGGGACGCTTCGCGGCGGATTTCGCCGGTGCCGAACGGGATCGGCGTCATCTCGCGCTGGATCTCCGCGCCGACACCGCTGCCGCGCGGATAGCGCACCGCCGTCGGATGGTCCTGCAGAAACGCGGTGTACAGCAGCTGTCGGCACTCGTTCTCGTCGGACGGCGTCAGCACGCTCATGTTCGGAATGCAGCGCAGGTAGGCGATGTCGTAGGCACCGGCGTGCGTCGCGCCGTCGGCGCCGACGAGGCCGCCGCGGTCGAGCGCGAATACCACGGGCAGGTTCTGGATCGCCACGTCGTGGATCAGTTGGTCGTAGGCACGCTGAAGGAAGGTCGAGTAGATCGCGACGACGGGTTTCAGCCCTTCGCAGGCGAGGCCCGCGGCGAAGGTGACCGCATGCTGCTCGGCGATGCCGACGTCGTGGTAGCGGCTCGGAAAACGCGTCTCGAACTCGACCATGCCGGAGCCTTCGCGCATTGCCGGCGTGATGCCGACCAGGCGCTTGTCCTTCTCGGCCATGTCGCACAGCCATTGGCCGAACACCTGGGTGTACGTCGGCTTGCCCGGTGCCGATTTCTTGAAGCCTTCGGCCGGATCGAATTTGCCGGAGGCCGCGTGGTACTTCACCGGATCCGCCTCGGCCAGCTTGTAGCCGTAGCCCTTTTTCGTGACCACGTGCAGGAACTGTGCACCCGGTTTGTCACGCAGGTTCTCGAGCGTGGGGATCAGCGAGTCGAGGTCGTGGCCGTCGATCGGGCCGACATAGTTGAAGCCGAACTCCTCGAAGATCGTGCCGGGCACGACCATGCCCTTCGCGTGCTCCTCGAGCCGGCGCGCCAGCTCGAACAGCGGCGGTGCGTTCTTCAGCACCTGCTTTGCGCCCTCGCGCGCCGCCGAATAGAACTTGCCGCTCATCAGCCGTGCCAGGTAGCGGTTCAACGCGCCGACCGGCGGCGAGATCGACATGTCGTTGTCGTTCAGGATCACGAGCATGTCGGCGTGGCCGCAGGCGTGCGGCATGCCGCCGTTGTTCAGCGCCTCGAAAGCCATGCCGGCGGTCATCGCACCGTCACCGATGATCGCGACCGTCTTGCGGTTCTCGCCCTTCAGCTTGGCTGCCATCGCCATGCCCAGCGCGGCCGAGATCGACGTCGACGAATGCGCCGTGCCGAAGGTGTCGTACTCGCTCTCGTCGCGGCGCGGAAAACCGCTGATGCCGCCGAGCTGGCGCAGCGTGGGCATGCGGTCGCGGCGCCCGGTGAGGATTTTGTGCGGGTAGGTCTGATGGCCCACGTCCCAGACCAGGCGATCGTGGGGGGTGTTGAACACGTGGTGCAACGCCACCGTGAGCTCCACCGTGCCGAGGTTGGACGACAAATGCCCTCCGGTCTGAGACACGCTGTGCAGCACGAAGTCGCGCAGCTCGACGGCGAGCTGCTGGAGTTCGTGCCGCGACATGCGGCGCACGTCGGCGGGGCTGTTGACGGTTTTCAGCAGGGAGTGATTCATTGCGCAGCGTCAGTTGTCGCGTTCGACGACCTTGTCGGCCAGCAGGCTGAGCCAGGCCGCATCCGTCAAACCGCTTCGAGCGAGCGCCGCCTGCGCCTGGTCGCGCAAATCGGCGGCGTGGCGCCGTGCGGCCTGCAGGCCCAGCACGGTCACGTAGGTCGGCTTGTTGTTGTCGACGTCCTTGCCGGCCGTCTTGCCGAGCGTTTCCGAGGCCTGGGTCACGTCGAGAATGTCGTCGACGACCTGGAACGCGAGGCCCAGCGCATCGCCGAAGGCGGCCAGCGCATCCCACTGATCGGCCGTCGTCTCCCCGCAAGCCGCCCCCATCAGCACACTGGTCTGCAGCAGCGCACCAGTCTTGCGGTGGTGCATGTCGCGCAGCACGTGTTCGTCCAGCGGGAGACCGATGCTCGCGAGGTCGATCGCCTGGCCGCCGGCCATGCCGGCATGGCCGGCGGCGCGCGCGAGCAGCGAACACAGGCGCGCCTGCAGCAACGGCGGCACGCCGGTGTCGGGCGTCAGCACCTCGAAGGCCAGCGCCTGCATCGCGTCGCCCGCGAGCATGGCCTGGGCTTCGCCGAACTGCACGTGCACGGTCGGCTTGCCGCGGCGCAGGATGTCGTTGTCCATGCACGGCATGTCGTCGTGCACCAGCGAGTAGGCGTGGATCAGTTCCACCGCACAGGCAGCGCGCAGCGCGGCGTCGCGCAGGCCGTGGACCGCCTGACACGCCGCCAGCACCAGCAGCGGACGCACCCGCTTGCCGCCGTCGAGCACGCCGTAACGCATCGCCAGCCCGAGACCGGCCGGCGCGTCGGCCGGCACCCAGGCTTCGAGGGCGACCTCGACGGCGTCCTGTTCGGCACGGGCCCAGAGATCGAATTCAGCACGCTTCATGCGGGAGTCCAGGGCTTGAGCTGCCCTTCTTCGAGAACCTTCACCTGTTGCTCCACGGCTTCGAGCCGCGCGCGGCAGAACGCAAGCAATTCGGCGCCGCGCCGGTAGCTTTGCAGCAGCTGGTCCAACGGCAGCTGGCCACTTTCCATCGCCGTCACGAGACGCTCCAGCTCGCTCAGCGCGTCTTCATAGGTTGCCGGGGTGTCGGCTGGGTCCGCAGACGAGGATGCTCGTGCCATTTTCGCTTGGTGAAACCTCGATTGTAGTCAGCCTCGCTGCGGCGGGAACCCTCAAAGGAGACCACCCGAACGTGACCGGCAGCATGAACGACCGCCTGTCGGGGTCAGTTTTGTACCCCCCGGGTACAATCCCCGGCCCTGCCCGCCATTGATACGCCTCCTCTTCCCCACGTTCGGTTCCAGGGGTGCTGACGGGACCGGCGGGGCGGTTCGACATCGGCTTTTGGAGATCCTGGGGATCATGTCCGACCTGAGCATCATTCTTGAAGCTCTCGAGCGCAGCCGCTCGCAACTCTCGGTAGCCAGCTATTTCGACGACGACCTGTTTCGCCGCGAGATGGAGCTCGTATTCCAGCATGGCCCGCGCTACCTGGGGCACGAGTTGTCGGTCCCGGAAGTCGGCGACTACCACGCGCTGCCGCAAGAAGGCGAAGGCCGTGCGCTGGTGCGCACGTCGCGCGGCGTGGAGCTCATCTCCAACGTCTGCCGGCATCGTCAGGCGGTGATGCTGCGCGGGCGGGGCAACACGCCCGGCAACATCGTCTGCCCGCTGCACCGCTGGACCTACGACCTGCAGGGCCGGCTGATCGGGGCACCGCATTTCGCCGACGACCCCTGCCTGAACCTGAACAATTACAAGACGCGCACCTGGAACGGCATGGTGTTCGAGGACAACGGGCGCGACATCGCGGCCGACTTGGCCGGCCTGGGCCCGAAGGCCGACCTGGATTTCGGTGGCTACGTGCTCGACAAGGTGCAACTGCACGAGTGCGACTACAACTGGAAGACCTTCATCGAGGTCTACCTCGAGGACTACCACGTCGGGCCCTTCCATCCCGGCCTCGGCCAGTTCGTGACCTGCGAGGACCTGCGCTGGGAGTTCGGTCCGCAGTACTCGGTACAGACCGTCGGCGCGAACAACGCACTGGCGAAAGCCGGCTCGGCGACCTACCGCAAATGGCACGACGCACTGTTGTCTTATCGCAACGGTGCACCGCCGAAACACGGGGCGATCTGGCTGACCTATTACCCCAACATCATGGTGGAGTGGTATCCGCATGTATTGGTGGTGTCGACGCTGTATCCGAAAGGGCCGCAAAAGACGCTGAATATCGTGGAGTTCTACTACCCCGAGGAGATCGCCGCATTCGAGCGCGAGTTCGTCGAAGCGCAACAGGCGGCCTACTGGGAAACCTGCGTCGAGGACGACGAGATCGCGCTGCGGATGGACGCCGGACGGCGCGCGCTGATGGAGCGCGGCGACGACGAGATCGGGCCCTACCAGAGCCCGATGGAAGACGGCATGCAGCAGTTCCACGAGTGGTACCGGCGGGCGATCAAAAGGCGCCGCTGAAGCGCTCATCCGCGAGGACGGGGCAGAATCGCACGGATGTCCGCCCCCTGGTTGATGGTCCTCGCCTCGTTCCTGTTCGCGCTGATGGGCGTGTGCGTGAAGCTCGCATCGGCCCTTTACGGCAGCGGCGAGATCGTTTTCTACCGCAGCCTGACCGGCGCGTTGATGGTGGCGGCCTTGAGCCGATGGCGCGGCGTGAGCCTGCGCACCGCCATCCCGGCGAAGCATTTCTGGCGCAGCCTGTCCGGCGTGACGGCGCTGTGCCTGTGGTTCGTCGCGATCGCGCACCTGCCCATCGCGACCGCGATGACGCTCAACTACTCGTCGTCGGTGTGGATGGCGTTGTTCCTGCTCGGCGGTGCCGCGATGTTCGGCCGACGGTCCGTCGATGGCCGCTTGCTCACGACCGTGCTGATCGGCTTTGCCGGCGTGGCGCTGATCCTGCGCCCGACGGTCGACCAGGACCAGCTGTGGTACGGGCTGATCGGGCTGTTGTCGGGCATGGTGTCGGCCACCGCCTACCTTCAGGTCACGTCGCTCGGCCGGGCCGGTGAACCGGAGATCCGCGTCGTCTTCTACTTTTCGGTCGGCGGCATCGCCGGCGGGGCGCTGATCACGTTCGGTTCCACCTGGCACGACCACACGCCGTATGGCCTGGCGTTGCTGCTCGGCGTCGGCGTGCTCGCCACCATCGCACAGCTGATGATGACGCGGGCCTACGCGACCGGCCGAACGCTGGTCAATGCGAGCCTGCAGTACCTCGGCATCGCCTACTCGTTCCTGTTCGGCGTGCTGCTGTTCGGCGACCGCGTCACGTGGACGGCGGTGGCCGGCATGCTGCTGGTCGTCGCTGCGGGCCTGCTGGCCGCCCTGCTGCGCGCCGCCCCTGCAGCCGTCAAAGGGGCCAACGACGCCTGACACTGGAGCCTCCCATGAAACACAACGCCCTCATCGACGCCGAGCAACTGCGGCGACTCGCAGCCGACGCGCCGCTCGTCGTCATCGACACGAGCTTCGACCTCGCCGACACGGCGGCCGGCGAACGAAGCTACCGTGAAGGGCATTTGCCCGGCGCGCACTTCCTGCACCTGGAGACCGACCTCTCCGGCCCGAAGACCGGCCGCAACGGTCGCCATCCGTTGCCGAGCCGCGAGGCCTTCGCCGCGACGGTGGGTGCGCTCGACGTGACTCCCGAGACGCAGGTTGTCGTCTACGACCGCCAGCAGGCGATGTTCGCCGCACGCGCCTGGTGGATGCTGCGCTGGCTCGGTCACGCCGCGGTCGCCGTGCTGGACGGCGGACTGCAGGCGTGGCAAGCGGCCGGCGGTGCGCTGGAAACGGCCGTTCCCCCCCGCCTCGACCCGGCTGCGCCCTATCCGACGCAGCCGTCGCTCGTGGCCGTGATCGATTCCGCCACCCTCGCAGCGCAACTCGGCCGCGTGCGATTGATCGATGCCCGCGCACCGGAGCGCTTCCGCGGCGAGGTCGAACCGTTGGATGCGCAGGCCGGCCACATCCCCGGCGCCCTGAACCGCTTCTTTCGCGACAACCTCGCGCCGGACGGGCGCTTCAAGCCGCCGTCGGAGCTGCGCGCAGCGTTCGAATCGCTCGCCGCGAACTCCGACCGGCGCGCCGTCATCCACCAATGCGGATCGGGCGCCACCGCCTGCCACAACCTGCTCGCGATGGAGGTCGCGGGCCTCGACGGGTCGGTCCTGTACCCCGGCTCGTGGAGCGAGTGGTCGGCCGATCCGTCGCGTCCGATCGCACAGGGCTGACGCCTCGACTTTGACGAGCGACAACAGCGGCCGCTTGACGCCGGGACATGATCGGAGGAATCTTGGGCGCAACGGCCGAGCGGGCCGGGATTCCGAGACTCAGGACAGCCCACGGAGGTCACCATGTTTCAGCGCATCCTCGTCCCGACCGACGGTTCGGACATCACGCAAAAGGCCGTCGACACGACGATCGCCCTGGCGAAATCCATCGGTGCGCGGGTCTACACGATCAGCGTGAAGGAACCCTTCCCCTACAGCGCGATCTCCGAAATGCAGCCGACACCGCCGCAGGAGTTCTTCGACGCGCAGGAGCGCATCGCGAGCCAGCGCGTGCAAGGGGTGCGTGAGGCCTGCGAGGCGGCCTCGGTGCCGTGCGAAGCGCACACCGTCGAAGCGCTGCACCCGTGGGAAGCCATCATCGAACATGCCCAGCGCATGGGCTGCGACCTCGTCGTGATGGCGTCGCACGGCCGCCGGGGCGTCACCGCGCTGATCCTGGGCAGCGAAACCCAGAAGGTGCTGACGCACAGCAAGATCCCGGTGCTGATCGTGCGTTGAACGCGGGCTACGGGTCAGTGCACGTGCAGTGAATTCGTCGCGAGCACGACGACCAGCAGGCCGCCGCCCAGCCAGGCGAGTTGCGCCGCCGTGTCGCGCCACGACAGGCGGTGCTGCAGCTGCGGGATCAGGTCGGCCACCGCCACGTAGATGAAGCTGCTGGCCGCAATGACCAGCAAGTACGGGAACAGCTCCTGCCACGGTCCGACGAGGAAGTAGCCGACGACCCCACCCAGCACCGCGGCCAGCCCCGACAACGCGTTGTACAGCAACGCCTTGCCCCGCTTGAAGCCGGCGTTGAGCAGCACGATGTAGTCGCCGACCTCCTGCGGGATCTCGTGCGCAATGACGGCCACCGACGTGATGATCCCGAGCTCGGTGTCGGTGAGAAACGCCGCCGCGATGATCAGGCCGTCGCAGAAGTTGTGGATGCTGTCGCCCATCAGCACGCTCCAGCCGCCGCGGCCCGCCTGCTGGCGGTCGAAGCCGTGGTGATGATGGTGTTCGTCGCCCTCGTGGTGGTGCTGGTGGCGGTACAGCTCGGCCTTTTCGAGCATGAAGAAGAACAGCAGGCCGCCCAGCAGCGTCGCGAACAGCGCATGCGGGCTCGCGTCGCCCTCGAAGGCCTCCGGCATCACGTGCAGCAGCGCGGTGCCGAGCAGCACGCCCGCCGACAGGCTCACGAGGTCGCGCACGATGCGGCTCAGCACGCCGACCGTGAGGCTCGCGGCGATCAGCACCGACAGCAGACCGCCGGCCACCGTGGCGAAAAGGATGTAGGCAAGCGTCATGGGCGGGCTGTCAAGCAACAGGCCGCGCAGTGCGCGGCCTGTGGGCGGTTGGGGGCACGAAGCCGGCTATCTTAGGCGACGCCGTGGGCCTTGAACCAGGCGACGCAGCGCTTCCAGCCGTCTTCAGCGGCTTCCTTGCGGTAGCTGGGGCGGTAGTCGGCATGGAAGGCATGCGGCGCCTCCGGATAGACGACGAACTGCGACTTCTTCGCGGCCGCGCCGCCCTGCGCCAGCGCCGACTTCATCTTCTCGATGGTGTCCAGCGGAATGCCCTGGTCGGCGCCGCCGTACAAGCCGAGCACCGGCCCGTGCAGTTGCGCCGCGACGTCCAGCGGGTGCTTGGGCGCGAGCGCCGTGCCGTCGCCGACCAGGCGGCCATACCACGCCACCCCGGCCTTGACCGCCGGACTGTGCGCGCCGTACAGCCAGGTGATGCGCCCGCCCCAGCAAAAACCGGTGATCCCCAAGCGAGACGCGTCGCCGCCGTTGGCGCGGGCCCAGGCCACGCTTGCATCGAGGTCGCGCATCACCTGCTCGTCGGGCACCTTGCTGACCACCTCGGCCATGAGCTTGGAAATTTCGCCGTAGGACTGGGCGTCGCCCTGGCGCACGAACAGTTCCGGCGCGATCGCGAGGTAGCCGAGCTTGGCGAAGCGCCTCGCGACGTCGGCGATGTGTTCGTGCACGCCGAA
>DATKCI010000117.1:0-9061 GCA_035513255.1 Piscinibacter sp.
TGTGGCGACTTCGCTGTGACTGCGCCGCAGGCGCTTCGGTTCACGCCAATCCGCGCATGCGGGCCATCAGCCGCACGAGACCGAGCAGCGCATCGATGTTCGGCGTGGCCAGCTGCAGGTGCAGGCCGATTTCGCGCACCGCACCGACCAGCGCATCGATCTCCAGCGGCCGGCCCGCTTCGACGTCCTGCAGCATCGAGGTCTTGAACGCCCCGAGTTTGCGCGTGATCTCGTGGCGCTGCTGCGGCGTCTGGTCGATCGCGCAGCCGATGCGCTCGCCGATGACTTTGGCTTCTTCCATCACCGCGCAGCAGAAGCCGCGCACAAGAGGGTCGTCGAGCACGCGGTCGGCGGTGGCGCCGGTGAGCGCCGACACCGGGTTCATCGTCATGTTGCCCCACAGCTTGAACCAGATGTCGCGCTGGATGCGCTCGCTGACGGTGACGGCGAAGCCGGCGCGGGTCAGCAGACCGGCGAGGCCAGCGACCCGCTCGGAGGCGCCGCCGACCGGCTCACCGATGATCAGCCCGTTCCCCATCACATGGCGCACGACGCCCGGCCGCTCGACGGCGCTGCTGGCATGCACGACGCAGCCGATCACGTGCCGCAGCGGGATGGCGTCGCGCACGACACCGCCGGGGTCCACCGACTCGAGCCGCAGGCCGTCGCAGACGCCGCCCAGCCCGTCGAAGAACCACCACGGCACGCCGTTCATCGTGACGAGCACGACGGTATTCGGGCCGAGCAGTTGCGACACCGCCGGCGCCACGCCGGCGAGCGCTGGACCCTTCACGGCGACGACCACGAGGTCCTGCGGGCCGAGTGTGCGCGGGTCGTCGCTGGCGTGCAGCGACACCCGCGCGGTGTCGCTGCCGCTGTGCAGCTGCAGGCCGTCGCTGCGCAATGCGGCAAGCGTGGCGCCGCGCGCGAGTGCGCTGAGCTCGACGTCACCTGGAGGCAGCCGGCTCCCCAGCCAGCCGGCGCACAATCCGCCGATCGCGCCGGCCCCAACGATGCAGATCTTCATTTCGCACTCTCCTCGGGGGCGTTCATCCAGCGCTGCGCGGACCACTCGACGACCGCCGGCAGCGTCGATCCGGCGGACCGCTGCTGGCGCAACGCGCGTGCGTCATTGCCGTCGAACAGGCTGTCGCGCAGCAGGTTGCTCGCGTCGAGCGCGCGCAGGTCCAGCGCATGTTCGTCGATGCGCGCGAGCGTGCGCAGGATGTCGTCGCGCAGCTTGTGGCGCTGCTTGGTCTTCGGGTCGACGATCTCGCCGTCGAGCCCGAAGCGGCAGGCCTGGAATCGGTTGAAGGTGTAGACGAGGTAGTCGTCCTCGGTCGGCTCGAAGGGCCGGTCCTCGCGCAGGTAGCGGCACAGGCACTGCAGGTAGCAGGCGAGGGCGGCGGCCTTGTCGACGGACAGCGGCGTGTCGCACACGCGCAGCTCGATCGTTCCGTATTCCGGCTTCGGCCGGATGTCCCAGTAAAAGTCTTTCATCGACTGCACGACGCCGGTACTGGCCATCTTGTCGAAGTAGGTGCCGAACTCGTCCCAGCCGAGCGCGAACGGCGCGCGGCCGGACAGCGGAAAGGCGAAGACCGAGTTCAGGCGCGCGGAATCGAAGCCGGTGTCCACGCCCTGCACGAACGGCGACGACGCGGACAGCGCGATGAAGTGCGGCACGTAGCGCGAGAGCGCATGCAGCAGCCACAAGGCCGTGTCGCCGTTCTCGCAGCCCACATGCACGTGCTGGCCGAACACGGTGAACTGTTTCGCGAGGTAGCCGTACAGCTCGCTGATGTAGTGGAAGCGCTCGGTCGGGTAGATCTGCTGCGCGCTCCAGTGTTGGAACGGGTGCGTGCCGCCGCCGCCGATCGCGATGTTGAGGCGTCGCGCGCCGGCGGCGAGCTGGCGGCGCAGGTCGTGCAGCTCGTCGCGCAGCGGGCCGTACTCACGCTGGATCGAGGTGCCGATCTCGATCATGCTGCGTGTGATCTCGGGCTTCACGTCCCAGGCGCCGCTGTGGTTCTTCAACACGCGCAAGAGGTCGTCGGCCTGCGGTGCAAGATCGAAGTCGTGCGTGCTGACGAGCTGCAGCTCGAGCTCGACCCCAATGGTCAAGGCTTCTGACGGCGTGAAGGCGGTCAAGCTCATGCGGCAGTCTCCCCGCTGGTTTCGCCGGCCACACGTTGCAGAGCGAGCGTGGTCCACAAGGGGCCGGTCAGTTGCATCAGCGTGCTCGCGGCGAGCAGCGCGTGCAACACGGGCAGCGCCATGCCGGGCAGCTGCGAGCCCCACGCGAAGGTGTCGGCGGCGAGCAGCACCGCGAGGCTGGTCATCGGCTGCAGCGCCAGCGTCAGCGCCGCCGCCTGCCGCCAGCCGAGGCCGCTGGCACGCGCGAGCAGCGCCACGGCCGCGCCTTTGCCGAGCGCGCGCGCGACGATGATTGCGAGCACCCACGGCCACACAGTGCCGAAGTTGTCCAGCGTCAGCAGCAGGCCGAGGAAGATGAACAGCACGACGCTCAATGCTGCACCCGCGGAGCCGAGCTGCGGTTCCACCGTCAGGCCGTGCCGCATGCGCGCCCGTGCGACGATGCCGGCCACCAGCAGCGCGAGCAGCGGCGACAGCGTCCACTGCGCGGCCAGCATGCTCGCGATGATGACGAGGCCGATCTGGAGCACCGGTGTCGCGCTGGTGCCGCGCATGCGCCCGCTGAGAAACACGAGCAGCAGGCCGCAGGCGGTGCCGAGCAGGAAGGAGCCGCTGATGACGTACAGCGCGCCGGTTGCAGTCGTCACGATGTCGCGCGCGGCCGACTCGCCGATGACGTTCAGCACCTTCAGCAGCAGGATCGCCAGCACGCTGTTGACGGCGGTCATCAGCAGCAACCGCTCCGTGACTTGGCCGCGCGGCCGCAGGTCGTGCAGCACGACGAGCGTGATCGCCGGCGAGGTCGACATCGCGACCGTGCCCGCGATGGAGGCCGACAGCAAAGGCGCGCCCAGCAGCAGCAGCGCGCCGGTCACGGCCAAGCCGGCCAGCAGGCCTTCGAGCAGGCAGGTGACGGCCAGCGCCGGGTTGTCGATGAGCCAACGTGGCCGGATGCGGGTGCCGAGTTCGAACACCAGCACCGCGATCGCGAGGTCGACGAGCGGCTTCCACGTATCGAGGTCGTTGCGCTCGATGAGGCGAAGCACCAGCGGGCTGGCCAGCGCGCCGGTCAGGATGTGACCGGCGGCACGCGGCAGCCGCGTGTAGCGATGCAGCAGGTCCGCCAGCACGACGGCCATCAGCATCAGGAACGCCAGGCCGAGCACCGGATCGGCTCCGCGGAATCCCTCCAGCGTCCACAGCGGCGCGCTCGCGGGCGCCGCGAATGAAGTCAGTTCGGTCATTGTTGGTTGGATTTGGCGGGGGGCCAGTTTAACGACGGCAGATGTCGCTTCGATCGGCGGCGAGGCGGCGCCGATAATCGGCCGAACCCTGTCACGGACCGCCTCTTGAATCGGGGCATCCCGCCCCTATTTGGATTGCCGCCGGGCGTGGCCGGTCCCTTCTCACCCTCCGAAGACCATGGACAAACAAACACTCTCCTTCCAGGCCGAGGTCAAGCAGATCCTGCACCTCGTCACCCATTCGCTCTATTCGAACAAGGAGATCTTCCTTCGCGAGCTGATCTCGAATGCGTCCGACGCCTGCGACAAGCTGCGCTTCGAGGCGCTGAACAAGCCCGAGCTGTTCGAAGACGCGCCCAACCTCGAGGTGCGCGTGAGTTTCGATGCGCAGGCCAAGACGATCACCATCCGCGACAACGGCATCGGCCTGTCGCTCGACGAGGCGGTGTCCAACCTCGGCACGATTGCCAAGAGCGGCACGCGCGAGTTCATGGCGGCGCTCGAAGGCGACCAGAAGAAGGACGCGCAGCTGATCGGCCAGTTCGGCGTCGGCTTCTACAGCGGCTTCATCGTGGCCGACCGCATCACCGTCGAATCACGCCGCGCCGGGCTGAAGCCCGAGGAGGGCGTGCGATGGAGTTCCGAAGGCAGTGGCGACTTCGAGGTCGAGAACATCGACCGGCCGGAGCGCGGCACGGCGGTGACCCTGCACCTGCGCGACGGTGAAGAGGAGTTCCTGAGCGGCTGGAAGCTCAAGTCCATCATCGGGAAGTACTCGGATCACATCTCGCTGCCGATCCTGATGCAGAAGGAGGAGTGGGACGCCGAGGCGCAGAAGCAGGTCACGCGCGAAGAATGGGCGCCGGTCAACAAGGCCGCTGCGCTGTGGACGCGCAACAAGAACGACATCACGCCCGAGCAATACACCGAGTTCTACAAGCAGCTGAGCTACGACACCGAGCCGCCACTGGCCTACACGCACAACCGCGTCGAAGGCCGCAGCGAGTACACGCAGCTGCTGTTCGTTCCTTCGAAGGCACCGTTCGACCTGTGGAACCGCGACAAGCGCGGCGGCGTGAAGCTGTACGTGAAGCGTGTGTTCATCATGGACGACGCCGAGGCGCTGATGCCGGTGTACCTGCGCTTCGTCAAGGGCGTCATCGACAGCAACGACCTGCCGCTGAATGTCTCGCGCGAGCTGCTGCAGGAAAGCCGCGACGTGAAGGCGATCCGCGAAGGCTCGACCAAACGGGTGCTCTCGATGCTGGAGGCGCTGGCCGACAACGAGGACGCCGCCGAGCGCGCCAAGTACGCGGCGTTCTGGAAGGACTTCGGCGTCGTGCTGAAGGAAGGCGTCGGCGAGGACCACGCCAACCAGGAGCGGCTCGCCAAGCTGCTGCGCTTCGCCTCGACGCATGCCGACGAAGGCGCGAGCTTCGCCGACTACGTGGGCCGCATGAAGGAAGGCCAGGAGGCGATCTACTACGTGACGGCGGATTCGCTGGCGGCCGCGAAGAGCAGCCCGCAGCTCGAGATCTTTCGCAAGAAGGGCATTGAGGTGCTGTTGCTGGTCGACCGCGTCGACGAGTGGATGCTGAGCCACTTGTACGAATTCGACGGCAAGCCGCTGCAAAGCGTGGCCAAGGGGTCGGTGGACCTCGGCAAGCTGCAGGACGAGGCAGAGAAGAAGCAGGCCGAAGAGGCGGCCGAGGCGTTCAAGCCGGTGCTCGATCGGCTGAAGGAGACGCTGAAGGACCGCGCGAAGGACGTGCGCGTGACGACACGGCTCGTCGATTCACCGGCCTGCCTCGTCGTCGAGGAAGGCGACATGAGTGGTCATCTCGCGCGGCTGCTGAAGCAGGCTGGGCAGACCGCGCCGGAGTCGCGTCCGATCCTGGAAGTGAACACCGAACATGCGCTGGTGAAGCGCCTGGGCGGCAATGCCCAATTCGACGATCTGGCGCACATCTTGTTCGACCAGGCGCTTTTGGCCGAGGGTGGCCACCTGGAGGATCCTGCCGCCTACGTGCGGCGGGTCAATGCGCTGCTGACGGCCTAAGCCCCATGAAAAAAGCCGACCCGAAGGTCGGCTTTTCGTCCACCTGGAGAAGCTGGATCAGGCAGCGCGGCGGCGACGCGCCACGAAGCCCACCACGCCCAGGCCGGCCAGCATCAGCGCGTATGTCTCGGGTTCCGGGACGGTCGTCACGTTGAAGCCCACGACGAGGTCGTCGTAGTCGGCATCGTTGACCGAACCGTCGTTGAAGCCCAGAACGAAGTCGTACTCGCCGTTCTTCGTGTAGGGATTGAACACGTCGCCGTCCATCGTGCCGAACACGACATAGCTGGCGAACACGATCGGGTTGCCGCCGTTCGGAACGTCCTCACCGTCGATGGCGTCCCTGAAGGAGAAGACCATCGGGTTGCCGGCGGTGAACGGGCCGTAGGTCGTCGGTGCGCTGGCCAGGTTGTTGAAGACCAACGTGTTGTTGACCCAGAACTCGTTCTTGTGCGCGGCTTCCTTGCCGAGGAAGGTGGCGGTGAACTGGTCGTCCTTTCCGCCGGACAGCACAGTGTTCTCGAGACCGCTGGTCTGCACGTCGGTCAGCACCGGAGGAGCGTCGTAGCCGTCAAAGGTCACGTACGTTCCGCCCGACAGCGTGACGACGGCATTGGCAGCCGTCGTCGCCGCAAAGATCGCTCCCGCTACGATAAGTTTCTTCATTAATTGATCCCTCGTGAGTTACATGACTCGCAAAGGATCCCCCTCTGCGATAGCCGCGAATAGTAGATGTGAAGTTTTGCTCGCACATCCCGTGTTCGGGGGGTTTTGACGCCCGGTCTCCCTCGCAAGCGGGAGCAATGTGCGCCTAGCGCAACTTCATGGCTGACAACTGCTCTTGCAACTGCTGCGTCTGCTGATGCCAGTAGGCGACACCCGAGAACCACGGGAACGCGGCGGGGAATGCCGGGTCGTTCCATCGCCTGGCGAGCCATGCGCTGTAGTGAACGAGCCGCAGCGTGCGCAGCGGCTCCACCAGCGCCAGCTCGCGGTCGTCGAAGTCCATGAACGCCTCGTAGCCGGCGAGGAGGGCCCGCAACTGGGGACGCGACGAGGCAAGGTCGCCGGGCAGCAGCATCCACAGGTCCTGCATCGCCGGACCATTCAATGCGTCGTCCAGGTCGACGAAGTGCGGACCGGCGTCCGTCCAGAGCACGTTGCCGGCATGGCAGTCGCCGTGCAGACGAATGGCCTGCAGCGTGCCGGCGCGGTCGAAGGCCGATTCGACCACAGTGAGCGCCTCGTCCACCGCTTGCTTCCACCCCGGCAGTGCATCGTCCGGGACCATCCCGCTCTCCAGCAACCAGTCGCGCGAGCCCCAGCCGAAATCGGCGACGTCGAGGGTTCGGCGGCAGGAGAACGCGGCCCTTGCGCCGACAGCGTGCATGCGCCCGATGAAGCGGCCCAGCCACTCGAGTTCGGCCGGCGCCTCGAGCATCGGAGCGCGTCCGGCCCGGCGCGGGGTCACGGCAAAGCGGAAGTTGCCCTGGGGGGCAGCGATGCAGGCAAGCGTCGGCGGCTCGCCTGCCAGCCTCGGCGCGAGCGCCGAGGCGTCGATCGCCGACAGGGTCAGCGGCGCGACCACCGGAATCTCTTCGGCGGCCAATTCGGCGCTGAACCGGTGCTCTTCCAGGATCTGCTCGTCGCTCCAGCGGCCCGGTCGATAGAACTTCGCGACGACAACGTCGCCGTCCTCCAGGAAGACCTGGAACACGCGGTTCTCGTAGGAATTGAGCTGGAGCAGTCGACCGTCGCCGCGCAGCCCCACGCTGTCGAGAGCGTCGAGGACCAGGTTCGGCGTCAGGCCGGCGTAGGGCGTCTGTGGGCTGGACGAATTCTCGGGCGCGGCGGTCATGCGTGCATCGTACGCGTCGCCTCAATGCCGACCCGGGCCGCAGGCGCGGCGGTCCCCTTCAATGCCGAATCGGATTCGACTGGCGCGGCGCATCGACCACAGTGCCGCCGAGGTCGTCCGGGGCAGGGGCCAGATCGCGCGGTTCGGACGCGGGTGTGCGGCCGTTGGTTCCCGGGAGGGGACCGAAGTCGGAAGCGCCAATGGCGTCGAGCCGATTGTCGGGGGCAAAGAACGAGTCCTGGAAAAAGGTCGAGTCCTGCCACAGGGCCGTGCGCTCGGCGCGCCGGTTGGCCACCGTGCTGGCCAGCGAGTCGCGTGCCTCGTGCAGCGTGTGGGGAGGTGTGGGCGCCGGTTGCGGCCCGCGCGCCGCGTTCCCGTTCTGGGGCAGCAGCAGTTGCAGCTCAGCCACCGTTGGCAGGCGGTCCAGCGGGCAGCGAAGGTAGCGCACGCGGCACGCGGCCAGCACCGACTGCTTGATCTGCATGATGCGCCGCGAGTGGCCGCGCTCGTTGTCGAGATCGATGGCGGCCAGCACGCGCCCGTTGGCGCTGCAAACGGCGAAAGCGACATGGTTGGTGCCGAGCAAGTCGTACCAGTAGCGCACTTCGGTCGGATCGGTGGGCTGACAAAAGCGAACCAGAGGCAGCTTGGACAGCACGATGTGGTGCGGCAGCGCTTCGCGAAGCAGGCGATAGACCCGGCGCTCGTCGACGCTGAAAACCGGCCGGGCGGTCAGCGCCCATTCGGTCGGCAGCGGGCGCGCGGGTGCCTGTCTGCGCGGCCGCAGCGCCCAGGCCACGGCCGCCGCGGCCAGTGCGAACAGCATGGCCAACATGACGATCCACGGAAGGGTTTGCATGGTCACGGCAAGGTCTCGACAGCCGGCCCTCGGTGACGCGATGGCCCAATGTGTGCGGAAGCTGAAAATGTATCTTGGATGTTACGCACAACGTTCACCCCTCCGCATCCCCAACATAGGGTGGGCACTTCACTCGGAGGCGATCGGCGTTTTCCCGCCGATGTTGGCCTTTACTTCTGAGATGGCCTCCAGAATGTCGTTGACACGCCTGGCCTGCACCTTCAAGCGATAGTCGAAATCGGCCGCTTGCTGTTCCATCAGCTCGCCGACGCGGGTGGCCAGACTGTCGGGCGGCAGCTTCAACCATGCCTCGGTTTCGGGTCCGTCGCGCTCGACCAGTGCACCGGCCTTGCGCGCGATCCTCAGCATCGCGGTGTTCTCGCTCAGGGCATGGATGAACAACGTCTGCACGCCGCGGTTGCGTGCATGCAGCACGGCATGTTCGAAAAGCCGGCCGCCGTAACCGCGCCCGCGGGCCAGTGCGAGCACCGAGACGCCGAACTCGGCCATCGCCCGGGGGTTGTCGGGACCCGGCGCTGGGCTGTTGGCCAAGTGGGCCATCGCAATCAGCTCGAGACGGCGGTTGAAGATGCCGAACAGCTCGTCGCGCTCGAAATCCAGCGCGTCGACGTAGCGCGCGATCTGCTCGTCGGCGGCCGGGTACCCGAACCGCAGGTAACGATCGTGTTCATCCAGCGCCGTCAAGTGGGCCGCGATGCGCGGCCGATGGCGAGCCGCGAGCGAGCGGATCGGCACCCACGCCCAGCGGTCGAAAGCGGTGGGCACGGGCGCCGAGGACGGGGCCGGCGGCGGGTGCAAGGTGACTGGATCGCTCATGATGAGGTGCTCCGTGTTCAGGGTTAACCCTAAGTCTAGACGATTGT
>DATKCI010000118.1:0-20975 GCA_035513255.1 Piscinibacter sp.
CAGAAGGTGACCGATCTAGGCGCAAAGCACAGCCATAGCTCGGGCTATGGCGAGCATTTGCAACGACGAGCGGGCGCCTTCTGGCGTGATGAGCGGGCATGATCGAAAGACTCTCAGACTCTCAGACCACGGGGACGAACCGATGAATGCGCCGGTGAATGCTGCGGCCCGCGTGTCGACGAGCGTCACCGGATGGCATGGCTTTGGCTCGACCGCGCCGGGCATGGGCGGCAAGGAGGCCCTCACCGCCTGGGCGCTCGTCACGCCCGCGTTGATCGGCTTCGCGCTGTTCCACGCCTGGCCCGCGCTGCGCGCGGTGCAGATCAGCTTCACCGACTGGACGCTGCTGCGCGAGGCGCGCTTCGTCGGCTGGGCGAACTACGCTCAGATGCTGCAAGACGGCCAGTTCTGGAACGCAATGCGGCTGTCGGCCTGTTACGTGCTGCTGAACATCCCGCTGCAGACGGTGCTCGGGCTGTTCCTCGCGGTCGCAATGCACCGCCTCACGCAGTCGCTGTTCGTGAAGTCGGTGGTGCTGCTGCCGTTCCTGCTGTCCAACGTTCTCGTCGCGCTGGTGTGGCTGTGGCTGCTCGATCCGCTGCTCGGCTGGGTGAACCATGCGCTGATGTGGATGGGCTTCGACCGCCAGCCCTTCTTCGGCGGCACCGGCCAGGCGCTCGCCACCGTGGCGGCGGTCAACACGTGGCGCCACATGGGCATGGTGGCGATGCTGTTCCTCGCCGGCCTGCAAAGCATCCCGCGCGACATCATCGAGGCGGCGCGGCTCGAAGGCGCCACCGAGTGGCAGCTGTTTCGCCGCGTCACGCTGCCGCTGCTGCGGCCGGTGATGGTCTTCGTGCTCGTGACCAGCGTGACGGGTTCGTTCCAGGTGTTCGACACCATCGTCGTGACCACGCAAGGCGGGCCGCTGGACCACACCCGCGTGATCGTGCACTACATCGTTCAGAACGCCTTCACCTTCTACCGCATGGGCTACGCGTCGGCGATGTCGATGGCGCTGTGCCTCGTGATGGTGGCCTACACCGTGCTGCAGATGCGCATGCTGCGCGCCTCCGAGAGCGACCTGGGTTGAGCGATGCCGCAGCCGACGCTTCTTCGCACGATGTCGCCCGGCCGGCTGCTGGCCTGGGCCGCGCTGCTGTTGATCCTCGCCGTCACGCTGATGCCGCTGTGGCTGGCGCTGAAGACCGCCCTCGTACACCCCGCCGACGTGTTCTCGCACGCCGCCGACCTGCTGCCGGTCGATCCCACGCTCGTGAACTTCAGGCGCGTGCTCGGCCTGATGAGCCCCGACGAGACCCTGGCGCTGGTCGGCTCGGCCGCCGAGATCGACCTGGTGCGCAGCTTCGCGCGCTCGTTCGTCTTCACCGGCACCGTCGTCCTCATGCAGACGGCCTGCGCCGCGATGTCGGCCTATGCGTTCGCCCGCCTGCGATTTCGGGGGCGCGATCTGCTGTTCATGCTGTTCGTCGGGTCGATGATGTTGCCGTCCGTCGTGACCTTCATCCCCAACTTCATCCTGGTGAAGGAACTGGGCTGGCTGGACACGATGGCCGGCATGGCGGCACCCTTCGCGCTGATGCAGGGTTTCTCGGTGTTCTTTCTGCGCCAGTTCTTCCTGTCGCTGCCGCGCGACCTCGAGGAAGCGGCGCTGCTCGAAGGCGCGTCGCACTGGCGCATCTTCTGGCACATCGCGCTGCCGCTTTCCGTCACGCCGCTGGCCACGATCGCCACGTTGACCGCGATCAACATGTGGAACGAGTTTTTCTGGCCCTATCTCGTGGCGCGCGGCGACGAACACCCGGTGTTGCCGGTGGTACTGCAGTCGTTCCGCACGCAGCGGCCCCAGGGCCAGCCCGACTGGACGGGCCTGATGGCCGCGGCCACGCTGGCGGCCCTGCCGGCGGTGCTGCTGCTGCTCGCCTTCGGCCGGCGCGTCGTCGATTCGATCCAGTTCACAGCGGGCAAGTGACTTTCTAGCAGGAGACAGCCATGGCATCGCACAAGCAGTTCCCGGCCCGCATGGCAAGGTTTCTTGCCGCCGCGGTCGCGGCGTGCGCCGGCGCCGCGAGCGCGGTCGAGGTGAAGTATTCGCTGTGGGACACCAACCAGCTTCCCGCCTACCGCCAATGCGCGGCCGACTTCGAGAAGGCGAACCCCGGCATCACGATCAGGATCTTGCAGACCGGCTGGGCCGACTACTGGACGCTGATGGCGACGAGCTTCGTGTCGGGAACGGCGCCCGACGTGCTCGCCAATCACCTGATGAAGTACCCCGAGTACGCGAAGAACGGGCTGATCGTCGACCTCTCGCCCTACATCCGCCGCGACAAGATCGACCCGAGCGTCTACGCGCCGGGCCTGTACGAACTGTGGGGCCGCGATGGCAAGCAGTACGGCCTGCCCAAGGACTGGGACACGGTCGCGATGGTCGTGAACCTCGACCACGCGCGCAAGGCCGGCGTCACGCTGGCGGAGCTGCAGAACATGGACTGGAACCCGCGCGATGGCGGCAGCTTCGAGAACGTGGTGCGCCGGCTCACCTTCGACGCCGACGGCAACAACGCGCTCAGCCCGCGCTTCGACAAGCGCCGGGTCGCGACCTACGGCTATCAGAACCCGGGCCACGGCGGCATGATGGGGCAGACCGACTGGAGCCACTTCGCCGTGTCGAACGGCTTTCGCTTCCAGGACAGGCCGTGGGAGCCGACCTTCTACTATGACGACCCGAAGCTCGTCGAGACGCTCGCCTACATCGCCGGCCTGTCGCGCAAGGGCCTGTCGGCACCGTACGAACACGCGAAGCCGATGGGGTCGAACGCGATGTTCACGGCCGCGAAGGTGGCGATGGTGCCCGAGGGCTCGTGGATGATCACGTTCTTCCGCGACAACGCGAAGTTCCAGCATGCCTGGGTGCCGCTGCCGGTGGGGCCCACCGGCACACGCGCGACGATGTTCAACGGGCTGGCCGATTCGATCTGGAGCGGCTCCAAGGTGAAGGAAGAAGCGTGGCAGTGGGTCAAGTACCTCGGCTCGGCCGCGTGCCAGCAGGTCGTGGCCTCGCACGGCGTGGTCTTCCCGGCGATCAAGGGCATGACCGAGCGGACCATCGCGGCGCACCAGGCGCGCGGCCTCGACTCCTCGGCCTTCTTCACGATGGCGCGCGCCAAGACCTTTCTCGCACCGATCGCCGACAACGGCGGCGAAGTGGACCACGTGATCAGCACCGCGCTGGAGGCGATCTGGATCGGCACCGGCGACCCCGCCACGCTGATGCGCCAGGCCAACACCCGCGCCAACGAGATCGCCAAGCGCTGAGCGCCCGGGAACACGCATGGACGCAGGAACGAGCCGGAAGGAAGAACCGCAGGCGCGACATCGCGCGGCCGGCGCGGCGGGGTCGGCCGCGCGCCCGACCATCGGCATGTTCATCAATTGGCTCACCGGGCTGCACCGCTGGCAATGGCTGGGCGCGGCGGATTCGGCGCGGGCGCACGGCGCCAACCTGATCTGCTTCTCGGGCAAGGAGCTCGGCCACCCGGACGGCTTCTACTCGCATGCGAGCGTGGTCTTCGATCTCGTGAAGCCCGAGCACGTGGACGGCCTCATCGTGTGGACCACGACCTTGCAGCCCTTCGTCGGACGCAAGGCGATGGAGGCCTTCTGCCACCGCTTCGACCCGCTGCCGATGGTCAGCGTGGAGCAGACGATGCCGGGTGTGCCCAGCGTGCTCGTCGACGAGAAGCAAGGCATGCGCGAAGTCGTGAACCATCTCATCGAGGTGCACGGCCACCGGCGCATCGCGTTCATCCGCGGCCCCGTCAACCATCCCGGCGCGCAGCAGCGCTATCTCGGCTACGTGGAGGCACTGGCGCGGCACGGCATCGCGCACGATCCGGCGCTGGTGTCGCCGCCGCTGCGCTTCTGGCGGCCCGAGGAATCGGCCGCGATGGTCGAGACGCTGCTCGACAGGCTCGACGGCGGCATCGACGCAATCGCCACCGCCAACGACGACCTGGCGCTCGGAGCGGCGTGGGCGCTGCAGAACCGCCGCATCCGCGTGCCGGCCGACATTGCCGTCGTCGGTTTCGACGATGCGGTGAACATCGGCCGGCCGGACCTCGGCATGGACACGGTCGGCGACGAGGCCGCCGGCGACGAACGGCCGCGCCTGGTCAACAGCATCACCGCCACGCTGCCGTTGACGACGGTGCGCTCTCCCATCTACCAGCTGGCCTGGCGCGCGGTGGAAGTGATGCTGTCGCGGCTGCGCGGCGAGCCCACACCGCTGGAAACCAGCATTCCGACCCAGCTGGTGCTGCGACGCTCGTGCGGCTGCCTGCCGCCGTCGACCGAGGCGGTGACCTTGCCGCGGCCCGCGGTCCCGGCCGAGGCGGCACCGTCGGAAGGTGCTGCGCCCGAGGCCTCGCCGCGCGACCGGCTGGCCGCCGCGCTGCGGCAGGCGCTGGCGCCTTCGGCGGCGTCGCCGCCCGGCGGCTGGGCCGAGCGCCTCGTGGACAGCTTCGTCGAGTCCGCGCGGGGCGACCCGGCACGCCGCTTCCTGTTCGTGCTGGATGAACTGGTCCATGCGAGCGCCCGCAGCGCTGCCGACCTCTCGCACTGGTGGTCGGTGCTGTTCGGGCTGCGCCGGCACGCCGCCGAGGCCCTGGTCGGCGGACCGGTGCCGCCGAACATCGACGAGCTCTGGCAGGACGTGCAGCGCCTGATGTGGGAGTGGTCGGAGCGCTTCCACGCCTACGAGCAAGCCGTCGCCGAGAAGCGAGACCAGATCGTGCGCCACGTCGGTCAGAAGCTCATCACGACGCTGGACATCGGCCAGCTCACGGCCGTGCTCGTCGAGGAACTGCCGACGATCGGCGTCACGAGCTGCTACATGGCGCTGTACGAGCCCGGCCCGGACGCGACCGGCGAGGCGGCGTACCCCACGCCCCGGTCGCGCGCGATCCTCGTCTACGAGCGCGGGCGGCGCATCGAACTCGCGCCCGACGCCGCGCTCTTTCCGTCGCACGAGCTGGTGCCCGGTGGCCTCGCGAAACGCGATGCCGCACGCAGTCTCGTGGTCCTCCCGCTGTACTTCCAGGACAAGCAGCTCGGCTTCGTCGTGATGGAAGGCTGGGTTCGCGAAGGCTGGATCTACGAGGCGCTGCGCGCGCAGCTGAGCAGCGCCGTGCAAGGCGCACTGTTGGTCGAGCGCGAGAAACGCGCGCTGATCGAAGTGGACAAGGCACGTGCCCGCGCCGAAGAAGCCAATCAGGCCAAGAGCACCTTCCTCGCGACGATGAGCCATGAGCTGCGCACGCCGCTCAACGGCATCCTCGGCTACGCGAAAATCCTGCAGAACGCGGGCGGCCTCACGCCGCTGCAGGCCAATGGCCTGCGGACCATCCAACTGAGCGGCGAACACCTGCTCGCGCTGATCAACGACATCCTCGACCTGTCCAAGATCGACGCCGCCAAGCTCGAGCTTGCGCCGTCACTGGTGGAGCTGCCGGCTTTCATCCGCGTCATCGCGGACATCATTCGCGTCAAGACCGAAGAGAAGGACATCCTCTTCGAGCTCGACATGGCCGGCCTGCCGCAGGTCGTGCTGGCTGACGAACGGCGGCTGCGGCAGGTGCTGCTCAACCTGCTGGGCAACGCGGTGAAGTTCACCGACGCGGGCACGGTGAGCCTGCGCATCGCGGGCACGCCGGGACCCCACGGCCTGTGCCGGCTGCGCTTCGTCGTGGCCGACACCGGGATCGGCCTCGCACCCGGCGACCTCGAACTCATCTTCCACGCCTTCGAGCAGGTCGGCGATGTCGGGCGCCGCGTGTCCGGCAGCGGGCTGGGCCTGGCAATCAGCCGGCAGCTCGTGCGCCTGATGGGCGCGGACATCCACGTCGACAGCCGGATCGGCGCGGGCAGCGCGTTCTCGTTCGAGCTGACGGTGCCGACAGTGACGTTGAAGGAAGAGCAGTTCGCGCCCCAGGGCACGATCCGGGGCTACGAAGGCCCGCGGCGCCGCGTGCTGGTGGTCGACGACGTGGACACGAACCGAACGATGCTCGTGGACCTGCTGGCTCCGCTGGGCTTCGACGTCAGCGATGCCGCCGACGGTGAGCAGGCGCTGGAGCGGGTGCGGGCCACCTCGCCGGACCTCGTGCTGATGGACGTGGTGATGCCGGTGATGGACGGCCTGGAAGCCACGCGCCGGCTGCGCGGCATCGCCGGCCTGGAGCGGCTGCCGATCGTGGCGCTCTCGGCCAACGCCTCGCCTGCCAACCGCGCGGACTGTCTGGCGGCCGGCGCGAGCGCCTTTCTGAGCAAGCCCATCGATCACGGGATCCTGTTGCACGAGCTGAGGGCGAAGCTCGGCCTGCGCTGGCTCGCCGACGCGCCGTCCGCGACCGCGGACACCGACGACATCGGCGACGTGGTGCTGCCGCCCGCAGACGAGCTCGCGCAGCTGCACCACCTCGCCCAGATGGGCAACATGCGCGAGATCCGCCAGTGGGCGGACCGGGTCGCCGCCGGCGACCCACGCCTGCGCCCGGTGACCGAACGGTTCAAGCAGCTGGCCGACGGCTACCGCTCGAAGGCGATCCTCGCGCTCGCGACCCGGTTCCTGCGCCGCTGAACCGGGGGCAAGCCTGTCGTCAGCCGAGGTTGACCGGCACGAAGATGCGCTCGCCGTCGCGCTGCACCAGCAGCGCGACGCTCTTCGGCTTGCCTTGCAGCACACTCTTCACCTCGTCGAGCGACTTCACCGGCTTGCCGTTGATCGCAAGCAGGACGTCGCCGCGGGCGACGCCGGCGCGCGCCGACGCGCCCATCACGTTCTCCACCACCATGCCGTGCTCCAGGCGCGCCTGCTGTCGCTCCTGCGGGCTCAGCGGGCGCAGCGCGAGCCCGAGCTGGCCGCCTTGGGCCGCACCCTCGTCGACCGAGGCGACCGCCGTGTCTTCGGCGGCGCCGAGCTTGGCTTCGATGTCGCGCCACGCACGGTCGCGCCAGACCTTCAGCTTGACCTTCTCGCCCGGCGACGACATGCCGATGAGGGTCGACAACTCGGCGGAACGGCCGATAGTCTGGCCGTTCACCTCGGCGATCACGTCGCCCGACTTGAGGCCTGCGGCGGCCGCCGCGCTGTTCGGCGCCACGTTGGCCACCAGTGCGCCGTCCGGGCGCTTCAGGCCGAACGACTCGGCCAGCGTCTGGTTCAGCTGCTGCACCGTCACGCCCAGGCGCGCATGCTGCGCGCGGCCGGTGGCGACGATCTGGTCCTTGACCTTCAGCGCCACGTCGATCGGGATCGCAAACGCCAGGCCCTGGTAGCCGCCGGTGCGCGAGTAGATCTGCGCATTGATGCCGACCACGGCGCCGTTGCCATCGATCAGCGGGCCGCCGGAGTTGCCGGGGTTCACCGCCGCGTCGGTCTGGATGAACGGCACGACCGCGTCGCCCGGCAGCGACCGGCCCTTGGCGCTGACGATGCCTTGCGTGGCCGTCTGCTCCAGGCCGAACGGCGAGCCGATCGCGAGCACCGGGTCGCCGACCTCGAGCTGTTTCGGGTCGCCCAGGCGCACGGCCGGCAGGTTCTTCGCGTCGATGCGCAGCACCGCGATGTCGGTCGCCGGGTCCGTGCCCAGCACCTTGGCGTTGTACTCACGGCGGTCGCTCAAGGTGACGGTCACCTCTTTCGCGCCGCGTACGACGTGGGCGTTGGTGAGGATCAGGCCGTCGGCGCTGATGATGAAGCCGGAGCCCTGGCCGCGAAACGGGACCGACGGCGGGGCCCCCTGCGGACCGCGCTGCGGGAAGCCCGGCAAGCCGCGGAAGAACCGGAAGAACGGGTCGTTCTCCATCCCCGGCGGCAGGCCTCCGGACATCTCGGCCTGGCCCGGCTGCGTGCCCTCGACCGTCACACCGACGACCGCCGGACCCGCCTGCTTGACGATCGCGCGGTAGTCGGGCACCGACGGCGCGCGGGGCACGGGTGCCGCGGGCACCACGGCGGCCGCGGCGGTCTGGGCGACCGGGGCCGCTGCCACCTTCTGGTCCTTCTTATCGCCCTTCAACCAGTCGGGGAGATCGAACGCGCCGGCCGTGCTCACCAGCACGCCGCCGGCCAACAAGGCCGCACACAGGGATTTCAGGTTCATGGCCGTTTCCTTCTTCCGAACAGGAGCCGCGGAACATTCCGCACACCGCGAAAGATAAGGACCGTGAATTAGGGATCGGTTAGCGGCGCGTTAAGCGAAGATTAGGGTCCGTTGGGGAACAAGTTGTGCATTTGGCCGCCGGATTCGGGATGCGATGCAAGGCGCAAAGCACTGCGATACCCATGGGTATCGCGAGCATTTGCAACGCCGCAGCGCGCCCGAAGCCGGCGAGCCAAATGTGCAACTTGTTTCCCAACGGGCCCTCAGGACGCAAACCGCACCTGCACCCGCAACCCGCCGAGCGGCGACTGCGCCAGCGACACGGTGCCGCCATGCCGCTGCGCGATGCTGCGCACGATCGCCAGGCCGAGGCCGGTGCCGCCTTCGCCACCGTCGGCGCGGCGGTAGAAGCGGTCGAACACCCGCTCATGCTCGTCGGCCGGGATGCCGGGGCCGGCGTCGTCGACCTGCAATGCCGGCGCCCCGTCGTTGGCCACCCGCACCTCGACGCGCGAGCCTCTCGGGGTGTGGCGCACGGCGTTGTCGACCAGGTTGCGGGCGAGCACCGCGAGCGCGTCGGCGTCGCCGGCGAGGCGCACCGGCGCGTCGGCATGGAGCTCGATCTCGGTGCCGCGCGACACCGCGAAGGGCACCGTGTCGGCGACTGCCCGGCGGACGACTTCGCTCAGGTCGAGCGGCTCGGGCGTGGCCGGTGCGCCGGGCTCGCTGCGGGCCAGCGCGAGCAGTTGCTCGACCATGCGCACCGCGCGTTCGATACCCGCCGCCAGCGCGTCGATCGCGGCGGCGCGCGTCGCCTCGTCGGGCGCGCGCCTGAGCAGTTGAAGCTGGAGCTTCAGTGCCGTCAGCGGCGAACGCAGCTCGTGCGCCGCATCGGACACGAACGCGCGCTGCGTGTCGAACGACAGCGCCAGACGCTGCAGCAGGCCGTTCAGCGCCGCGACGAGCGGCGCCACCTCCTGCGGCAGTGCATCGGTCGGCAGCGGCTCGAACGACTGTTCGTCGCGCCGCCGCACGTCGGCCGCGAGCGTGCGCAGCGGTCGCAGCGTGAGCGCCGCCGCCCACCAGACCACCAGCGCCATCACCGGCGCCATCAGCAGCAGCGGCGCCACGCTTTGCAGCGCTGCATTGGCGGCCAGGCGCTGGCGGATCTGCAGCGGCTGCGCCACCTGGATCACACGCGTCGGCGTGGCCACGCTGAAGGTGCGCCAGGTCTGGCCGTTGACCGACTCCTCGGCGAAACCCAGCAGCGCACGCGCCGGCAGGTTCTCGTGCGGCCGCGTCGCGTAGATGCTGCGGCCGTCGACCGTCCAGATCTGGACCACGAAATCGAGCTGCCCGTCGGCGAACGCGCGCGCATCGTCCGGCGCGATCTCGCCCTGGTCGCGCAGCGACAGCGCCATCTGGCGCAGCTGGTAGTCGAACAGCACCTGGGTCTGGCTGTAGACGTTGCGGTAGGTCACGGTGCCCATCACCAGCGCGGCGGCGACGAACATCGCCAACAGCGCGAGCAGCAGCCGAACCCGTAGCGACTTCAACCGCCCTCTCCCGGCGCGGCCGCGTCGGCGCTGACGAAATAGCCGACGCCGCGCACGTTGCGGATGAAGTCCGCGCCGAGCTTGCGGCGCAGCTGGTGGATGTAGACCGAGACCGCGTTGCTCTCGATCTCCTCGCCCCAGCCGTACAGGCGGTCCTCGAGCTGCGCACGCGACAGCAAGGCACCGGGCCGCGCCATCAGTGCTTCGAGCACCGCGAACTCGCGTGCCGACAACAGCACCGGCACGCCGTCGCGCGTGACCTGGTGCGTGGCTGGATCGAGCGTCACGCCGCCCAGCGACAGCACCGGCTGCGCACGCCCGCTGTGACGCCGCAGCACGGCGCGCATGCGCGCATGGAGCTCGTCGAGCTCGAACGGCTTCACGAGATAGTCGTCGGCGCCGGCGTCCAGCCCCGCGACCCGGTCGCCGACGCCGTCGCGTGCGGTCAGCACGATCACCGGCGTGGCGTCGTGACGGGCGCGCAGTTCGCGCAGAACGTCGAGACCGTCGCCGCGCGGCAGGCCGAGATCGAGCAGCACCAGATCGAAGCGCTCGCTGGCCAGTGTGGACTGCGCGGCAGCCGCGTCGCGCACCCAATCGACGGCGTGGCCTTCCAGGCGCAGCGCGCCGCGCAGGCTGTCGCCGATCATGCGGTCGTCTTCGACGAGGAGCAGGCGCATCGTGACAGGGGTTCGGATTTCGGCGCCGACCGTATCACATTGCACGAAACCGTCGACCTGCCGTGCGCGGAAGGTGTCCAGTTCGGGTCCGGCGCGCCGATAGTGCGGGCAAGACAGCTTCCAACGAGAGCGCAGCGCGGCGAGCCGTTGGGTCACCCAGGACTCCCCCTGCCGTGCCTCGCCCCTTTTCGAGGCGGTCGATGGACGACAACAGTCAGGGACGTGTTCTTCGGGATCGGTCGAGCTGCCGGGGCTTCCGTTGTGCAGCCGTGCCGCATCCACCTTTGCTTCGGCAAGGAGTTGGAAATGCATTTCATCGCTCGTCTCAAGGTCGGAGTGCGGTTCGCCCTGCTCGGCGCCATCGCCGGCGTGCTGACCGCCATACCGACCGCGTTGTTCGTCGCCGGCGACTACCGGTCCATGCAGGCCGCACAGCACGAAGCGCGGGGCGTTGCCCCCGCCAAGGCGATCCTGCAGGTCATCCAGCTGACGCAGGAGCACCGCGGCATGTCCGCGCTGGCGCTCGGCGGCGACAAGGCGATGGAGGCGCGGCGTGCGCAGAAGCAGCAGGAGGTCGACGCGGCCCACCAGGCGCTGTCCGCGCTCGTCGAGTCGACGGTGAGGGCCGCCCATGCCAACACGGCGTGGCGCCAGGCAACGGCCGACTGGGCCGCGCTGCGCGGGCGGCTTGCCGCCGGCAGCCTGTCCCGGCCGGAGAGTTTTTCCGGGCACACCGCGTTGATCTCCCAGCTGATGGCGACGACCGGCATGTTGATGGACGAATTCGGGCTGTCCCGCGACGCCGACCCGAGCCGGTCGAAGTTGATCCGAGCCGTCATGCAGGGGCTGCCCGCGCTGACGGAAGAACTCGGCAAGGCCCGCGCGAAGGGCGCCGGCCTGCTCGCCGCCGGTGCCGCCAGCGAGGCGGAACGGCAGGCGCTCGCCATGCACCTGGCCGGCGCCGAAGCCACGCTGTCGCAGATGATGGCCGACTTCGGCCATGCCGCCGCGGCCAACGCCGAGATCGACGCCACGCTGCGTACCAGAATGGACGAGGCGGCGCAGCGGACTCGCCATGCGCTGCGCTTCGGCACCGATCACGTGGTCAAGGCTGAAACGCTCACGCACGCGGCCTCCGAGCACTTCGGCCTGTTCACGAACACCATCGACGCGCTGGTCGAGGTGAACACCGCATCGATGGACCTGCTCGACTCCCAGCTCGGCGACCACGCGAGCGCGCTGCAGCGCCGCCTGGTCGGTCTGCTCGGCATGCTGCTGGCCCTGGCCGCACTGGGCACCTGGTTCGGCGTGGCGGCGGCGCGCTCGATCATGCGCCAGCTGGGCGGCGAACCGGGCGACGTCGTGGCCATCGCAAACGCGATCGCCGAGGGCGATCTCGCGTCGACCATCGCGGTCAAGCCCGGAACCGAAGGCAGCATCGTGGCGGCCATGGCCAGGATGCGCGACTCGCTGCGCGTCGTGGTCGACAAGGTGCGTCAAAGCAGCGACAGCATTGCCACCGGTTCGAGCCAGGTCGCCACCGGCAGCCAGGACCTGTCGCAGCGCACCGAAGAGCAGGCATCGAACCTGCAGCAGACGGCAGCATCGATGGAGCAGCTGAGCAGCACGGTGAAACACAACGCCGACACGGCCCGCCGGGCCGCCGAGCTGGCCGGCTCGGCCAGCGACGTCGCCGCCCGAGGCGGCGCGGCGGTGGGCCAGGTCGTGCAGACGATGGAAGGCATCAGCGCGGCGAGCAAGAAGATCGCCGACATCATCGGCGTGATCGACGGCATCTCGTTCCAGACCAACATCCTCGCGCTGAACGCGGCGGTGGAAGCCGCCCGCGCCGGCGAACAAGGCCGCGGCTTCGCTGTCGTGGCGGCGGAGGTGCGCAGCCTCGCGCAGCGCAGCGCGCTGGCGGCCAAGGAAATCAAGGGCCTGATCGGTGACAGCGTCGAAAAGGTCGAGGCGGGCAGCAAGCTTGTCGGCACCGCGGGCAGCACGATGGACGACATCGTGGCGCAGGTGCGAAGCGTGACCGCGATGATCAGCGAGATCAGCGCCGCCACGCTGGAGCAGACCGGCGGCATCGGCCAGGTGAGCGACGCGGTGACGCAGCTCGACCAGGTGACGCAGCAGAACGCCGCGCTGGTGGAAGAGTCGGCCGCGGCGGCGGAAAGCCTCAAGCACCAGGCCACCCAGCTGGTCGATGCGGTGGCGGTGTTCAAGCTCGGCCACGAGCCTGCGACGCTTTGAGAACCGTGTCGCCCGGACCTCGTCCGGGTGACACGGCAAGGCCGGTCCGCAAGCGAGGTATCGTGCGCGCTGATGCCACGCTTCACCCTCGCCATGCCCCAAGTCCTGCGCCACACGCTGCTGTCCGCCCGCGACCTGCTGGTCACCGCGGGTCCGTTCATCGCGACCGCGCTGGCGCTGCTGGCGCTGGCCTACTGGGCGCTGGACCCGACACCGCCGAAGACCGTCGTACTCGCCACCGGCGCCGAACAAGGCGCCTATGCCGAATTCGGCAAGCGCTACGCCGCCCGGCTGAAGCAGCACGGCATCCGCGTGGAGCTGCGCAACACCCACGGCGCCGCGGAGAACCTCGCGCTGCTGCGCGATCCGGCGTCGGGCGTGGACCTCGCTTTCGTGCAAGGCGGCGCCGATGACGCACGCACGCCGGGCGACGGCGCCGACGACGACCGCGACGGCGTTGCCGAACTGGTCTCGCTCGGCAGCCTGTTCTACGAACCGGTGTGGCTGTTCTACCGCGAGGACGCCGCGCGCCGCCTGCTGAAGAGCGGCACGCTCGACAGTCTCACGCAACTGCCCGGCTGGAAGCTGAACATCGGCGCGCCCGGCAGCGGCGTGCCGAACATGATGAAGAAGGTGCTGGAGGCCAACCGCATCGACGCCGGCGCGATCACCCTGCTCGAGCAGCCGCAGACGCCCGCGGTCGTCGACCTGTTGGGGGGCGAAAGCGACGCGCTGGTGTTCGCGTCGGCCCCGGAGTCGCTGATGGTGCAGATGCTGCTGCAGACGCCCGGCATCCGGCTGTTCGACTTCGCGCAGGCCGAGGCCTACTCGCGCCGCTTCGGGTTCATGAGCCCGGTGATCCTGCCGCGCGGCGTCGTCGACCTCGCGAAGGACGTGCCGCCCGCCGACGTGCGGCTGATCGCGCCGACTGCCTCGCTGGTCGCGAAGAACGACACCCACGCGGCGCTGATCCAGCTCTTCGTGCAGGCGGCCCAGGACATCCACGGCGAGGCCGGCTGGTTCCAGCGCAAGGGCGAGTTCCCGAGCCCGAAGAACACCGAGTTTGCGCTCGCGAAGGAAGCCGAGCGCTTCTACCGCAGCGGCCCGCCGCTGCTGCAGCACTACCTGCCGTTCTGGCTCGCCAACCTCATCGACCGGATGTGGGTGGCGCTGGTCTCGATCATCGCGATCCTGATTCCGCTGTCGCGCGTGGTGCCGCCGTTGTACGAGTTCCGCATCCGCTCGCGCATCTTCCGCTGGTACGGGCAGTTGCGCGCGGTCGAGAACGCGCACGGCGAGCGGCCGGCCGACGAGTTGATGAAGGAGCTGGACGGCATCGAGACACGCGTGGAACGCGTGACCGTGCCGCTCAGCTACGCCGACGAGCTGTACGCGCTGCGCGGCCACATCGAGATGGTGCGCCTCAGGCTGCGCACACCGACCCCCCAGGAAAAAGGAAACGGATGACTTCGAGCAAACCCCGCGTGCTGGTGATCGGCTGCGGCTTCGGCGGCCTGGAGGCGGTGCGCGCGCTGTCGCGCGCGGACGTCGAGATCACGCTGGTGGACCGCACCAACCACCACCTGTTCCAGCCGCTGCTGTACCAGGTGGCCACCGCCGGCCTCAGCGCGCCAGCCGTCAGCGCGCCGATCCGCCACACGCTGCGCCGCGAAATGAAACGCGGCAACCTGACGATCCTGCAGGCCGAGGTGACCGACATCGACGCGGCGGCGCGCCGCGTCGCGCTGGACGGCGCCGAAACACTGGCCTACGACCACCTGATCGTCGCTGCCGGCGCGACGCACAGCTACTTCGGCCGCGACGAATGGTCCGTCCATGCACCCGGCCTGAAGACGCTGGCCGATGCCTTCGCCATCCGCGCGCGAGTGATCGGCGCCTTCGAGCGGGCCGAGCGCGCCGTCGACCCGGTGGAACGCGAGCCGTGGATGACCTTCGTCGTGATCGGCGCGGGGCCCACCGGTGTCGAGATGGCCGGCACGATGAGCGAAATCGCGCGGCATACCTTGCCGGACGAATTTCGCCGCATCGATTCGAAGCAGGCGAGGATCGTGCTGCTCGAAGGCTCCGACCGGGTGCTGGGCAGTTTCGTGCCGTCGCTCTCGACGAAGGCGCGGCAGCAGCTGATGCGCCTCGGCGTCGAGGTGTTCACCGGCTGCAAAGTGACCGGCATCGACGCCGGCGGCGTGACCTACGAAAGCCGCGACGGCGACGTGGCGCGCACCCACCGGCTGCCGAGCAGGACCGTCATCTGGGCGGCCGGCGTCGCCGGCTCGCCGCTCGGGCGCGCGCTGGCGCGCAGCACCGGCGTGGCGCTGGACCGTGCCGGCCGCGTGATCGTCGAGCCGGACCTGAGCCTGCCCGGGCACCCGGAGATTGCCGTGATCGGCGACCTGGCGGCGGCCAGAAGCCACGGCCGGGGCGAGCCCAAGCCGGTACCGGGTGTCAGTCCCGCCGCGAAGCAGATGGGCCGCACGGCAGCCGCCAACCTGCTGCACCGCCTGAGCGGACAACCGGCCAAACCGTTCCACTACATCGACTACGGCAACCTCGCGACGATCGGACGCAATTCCGCCGTCGTCGACCTCACGGTTCCGGCCGTCGGCGCGCTGCGCTTCTCCGGGTACTTCGCCTGGCTGTTCTGGCTGTTCGCCCACATCTACTTCCTGATCGGCTTTCGCAACCGGCTGATCGTGATGATCGACTGGGCCTGGGCCTACTGGACCTACGAGCGCTCGTCGCGCGTGGTCGCCCAGCCGCCGCGAGCGCAGGAGCTCGTGGACTCCTAGAATCCCCGGACCTATTGGCTGCGGCGCGCCCACGAGGCCCGCCGCCTTACCGGACCCACACCATGGACACCCGCACGTCGCCCTTTCGCCTACGCATCGAACACGCCCAGCAGGCCCTGAACCAACGCGGACTCGCCGCGGTGCTGGTGCCGTCGTCCGATCCGCATTTGTCGGAGTACCTGCCGGAGCGCTGGCAGGGGCGGCAATGGCTGTCAGGGTTCACCGGATCGATGGGCACGCTGGTCGTCGCGCGCGACACCGCGGCCGTGTTCGCCGACAGCCGCTACTGGACCCAGGCCGAGCACGAGCTGGCGGGCAGCGGCATCGAGCTCGTGAAGATCCCCACCGGCACCGCCACCCACCACGTGGACTGGCTGGTGGAGCACCTGAAAGCAGGCGAGACGGTCGGCGTCGACGGCGACGTGCTGGGCCTGGCCGCCGCGCAGCACCTGCGCACCTCGCTGGAAAGAGCCGGCATCCGGCTCGACACCGCGGTCGACCTGCTGGCCGACGTGTGGCCCGAGCGGCCTGCCCTGCCGGCCGCCCCGGTCTATGAACACCGCGCGCCGCAGGCGCCTCTGTCGCGCGCCGCCAAGCTCGCGCAAGTGCGCGAATCCTTCCTGCGCCAGGGCGCGACGCATCACTTCGTATCCACCGTCGACGACATCGCGTGGCTGTTCAACCTGCGCGGCTCCGATGTGAATTTCAACCCGGTGTTCCTCGCCCACGCGCTGCTCGATGTCCATGGGTCGACGCTGTTCGTCGGTGACGGCAAGGTCGGCGCCGACCTGCGCGCGCTGCTCGCCGCCGACGGCGTGCGCCTCGCGCCTTATGCACAGGCCGCCGCGGCGCTCGCCGCGCTGCCGGCCGATGCCGTGTTGGCGATCGACCCGCGCCGGGTCACGCTGGGTCTCCGGCAGAACGTGCCGGCCGGCGTGAAAGTCGTCGAGGCGATCAACCCGAGCACCTTGTTCAAGAGCCGCAAGAGCGCCGCCGAAGCCACCCATGTGCGCGAGGCGATGGTGCAGGACGGCGCGGCGATGTGCGAGTTCTATGCCTGGTTCGAATCGGCGCTCGGCAAGGAGCCGATCACCGAGATGACGATCGACGAGAAGCTGAGCGCCGCGCGCGCGAAGCGGCCCGGCTTCGTCGGCCTGAGCTTCAATACCATCGCCGGCTTCAACGCCAACGGCGCGATGCCGCACTACCACGCCACATCCGAATCGCACGCGGCGATCGAAGGCGACGGCCTGCTGCTGATCGACTCCGGCGGCCAGTACCTCGGCGGCACCACCGACATCACCCGCGTGTGGCCGATCGGCAAGATCACGGCCGCGCACCGGCGCGACTACACCTTGGTGCTCAAAGGCACGATCGCGCTCAGCCGCACCCGTTTCCCGCGCGGCACGCTGTCGCCGATGCTCGACGCGATCGCGCGCGTGCCGCTGTGGGAGCACGGCCTCGACTATGGCCACGGCACCGGCCATGGCGTGGGCTACTTCCTCAACGTGCACGAAGGCCCGCAGAGCATCAGCAAGGTGATCCCCGAGCCGCAGATGGCGATGGAGCCGGGCATGATCACGAGCATCGAACCCGGCCTGTACCGGGCCGATCAGTGGGGCGTGCGCATCGAAAACCTCGTGATGAATGTCACGGCCGCCACGCCGGAAGACGGCGCATTCGGCGACTTCCTCGAGTTCGAGACGCTGACCTTGTGCCCGATCGACACGCGCGGCATCGAGCGCAGCCTGTTGCGCGATGACGAGTTCGCGTGGCTGGATCGCTATCACGCCGTCGTGCGCGAGCGGCTCGCGCCGCTGGTCAGCGGCGATGCGCTCGCCTGGCTGATCGAGCGGACAGAACCGCTCCCGTAGCCCGGATGCAATCCGGGGTTGTGCGTTCCGCGAGACGCTGCCCCCGGATTTCATCCGGGCCACGACCCGATTCGTCGGGCTCCGACGCACTTCGTCCGCGGCTTCCCGCAGTTCATCGCAGTGCGCTTTCGGCCGAGGGCCTCGGCTCCTAGAGTTCGTTCCATCGCAACACGCAACGAACCCCCAGGAGCCCACCATGTTCAGCCGCCTCACCGCCTTCGCCGCCATCTTCGCCGTCGTCACCACTGCCTCGCTGGCCGTCGCCGCCACGGTCAAACAGCAACAGATCGCTGCTGCTGCCGCACCGGTCGAGGTGGTTCAGCTCGAGCGCGTGATGGTCATCGGCAAGCGCCTTCCCGTCTCCCACTGAACTGGATCGATAGACCCACGCCGGCACCCGCGCCGGCGTGACGGCCGGTTCATTCAAGCCCGAGGCCGCCGATCTCCGGCCTCGGGCTTTTTTTCGTCTGTTGCCGCCGCGACACGCGCCGCCAGGGCGGGATGCGAAAATCCGGCCCCATGAATGCCCCCGCCCTGCACCGCCGGACCGTCCTGTGTGCGATTGCCGCATGGGCTTCCCTTCCGGCCTGGGCACTGGAGGCGCCGGCCGGCAAGGTTCTGCTGAGCGTGACCGGCGACATCGAGGCGCGCAACACCCCGGACGGCGCCGACTTCGACCTGGCCATGCTCGAACGGCTTGCGCAGCACAGCTTCTCGACGAAAACACCGTGGTACCCCACGCCGCGCAAGTTCACCGGCGTGCTGCTGCGCGACCTGCTGGCCGCCGTCGGCGCACGCGGCAAGACCGTGCGCGCGGTCGCGCTCAACGACTACCGGGTCGACATCCCGGTCGAAGAGGCGCAGCGCCATGACCTGCTCGTCGCCTACCGGCTCGACGACCAGCCGATGCTGGTGCGCGACAAGGGTCCGCTGGTGATCATCTACCCGTTCGACGACCAGCCGGCGCTGCGCTCGGCACGAAACTACAGCCGCGCCGCGTGGCAGCTCAGGCAGCTGGAGCTGCGGTGAGCTCCGCCGCCGCTTCCCGGCACGACAGGCGCGATCGTTCGCGGCGGCTTTGGATCACGTTGACCGGCGTGGCGCTCGCGATGGCGCTGCTCGGCACCGCCTACGTTCAATGGCGCCAATACCAGCTGCTCGACAGCACGACGCATTTTCAGAACGACGCGCTCGGCTGGAGCTTTTTCCAGCTCGAGGCGGAGCACTTGCGACTGCGCAACGAGCTGCAGGCCGCGGTGGGCGAGCCGGTCGCGTTCAACCGCGAACAGCTTCAGCTGCGCTACGACATCTTCGTGAGCCGCGTCGGACTCGTGGACCACGAGCGCGCCGCACGCATCATGGAGCTGCAGACCGCCTATGTGCCGACGATGAACCGCGTGCGAGCCTTCGTGTCGCGGGCCGACCGCTATTTTGGCGAGAAGCCGCAGACGGAGGTCACCGGCGAAGCGCTGCACGCGCTACTGGCCGAGGCCGATTCGCTCAGCGCCCCGCTGCACGACCTCTCGCTCGGCGCGTCGCATCTGCTGTACGAGCGCGCCACGCAGCGCAACGCGGCGGTGCGCCTGCAAAGCCGGCACGGCATCGCGCTGACGCTGTTCCAGTGCGTGCTGCTGCTCGGATTCGCCTTCGTCGTGCTGCGCCAGTTCCGTGCGCTGATGAATCGCCGCTTGCGGCTCGAGCTGCTGGCCGACCGCCTGAGCGCCGCGCGCGTGGAGGCGGAGGCGGCGAGCCGCGCGAAGAGTGTGTTCCTCGCCAACATGAGCCACGAAATCCGCACGCCCTTCCATGGGCTGCTCGGCATGATGTCGCTGCTGCAGGAAACGCCGCTGTCGGCGCAGCAGGCCGGCTACCTGCACACCGCCAAGGACTCGGCCAACCACCTGCTGACCATCCTCAACGACATTCTCGACATCTCCAAGCTCGAGTCCGGCAAGCTGCAGGTCGTGCCCGAAGCGGTCGACCTTGCACGCCTGGTACGCGAGGTCGAGGCGCTGATGCGGGTGCAAGCGCAGTCCAAGGGCCTCGCGCTGCAGGTCGCGATGGACACCGACGTGCCGCGCTGGGTGCGCGCCGACGCGACGCGGCTCAAGCAGATCCTGTTCAACCTGCTGAGCAACGCGGTGAAGTTCACGCCGGCCGGCAGCGTCGACCTGAAGGTCGAGGCCGGCAGCGGCAGCGCCGCCGGCAGCGTGCGCTTCGTGGTGATCGACACCGGCATCGGTATGGACGCGGCCACGCAGGTGCGCGTGTTCCGCCGCTTCGCGCAGGGCGACGAAACGACCTCACGCCGCCACGGCGGCACCGGTCTCGGCCTCGAGATTTCGCGCAGCCTGGCGCAGTTGATGGGCGGCGACATCGGGGTCGAAAGCACGCCGGGCGTCGGCAGTCGCTTCACGCTCACGTTGCCGCTGCCCAAGATCGGCCCGCCGGCACCGGGTGCCGCCTCGGCCGCTGCCGGCACCGGCGCACCGGCGCGCCCGCTCACGGTGCTGGTCGCCGAAGACCACCCGGTGAACCGCATCTACCTCGAAGCGGTGCTCGACAAGCTGGGGCACGAGGCGGTGTTCGCGGAGAACGGCGAGGAGGCAGTTCGTGCCGCGCAGGAGCGGGACTTCGACGTCGTGCTGATGGACTTGCACATGCCGGTGATGGACGGCTTTGCCGCGGCCCGTGCGATCCGCGGGCTGCCGCTGCCGCGCGGCGCGATGCCGATCGTCGCGCTGACCGCCGACGCCTTCCAGGACTCGCAGGAGAAGGCGCGCCAGGCGGGCATGGACGGCATGCTGACCAAGCCGGCGCATCTGCCACAGCTGCGCGAGCTGCTGGCCGGCTACGGCGGCGGCACGCGCGTGCCGGCGGCCGTGCCGCTCGCGCCGCCGGACAACGCGGGCGATCTCGTCGACCGGGCCACCGTCGAGCAGTTCCATGCGTCCTTGTCGCCGCAGAAATACGCCGCGCTGCTGGCGAGCTTCTTCGACTCGCACGCCGATACGCCGACCGCGCTGCAGGCCATGGCCGGCGCGGGCGACCGCCGCGGCGTCTGGAGCCAGGCCCATGCCCTCAAAGGGGCGGCGCTCAGCCTGGGCCTGCGCGCGGTCGTCGAACGTGCCGAAGCGCTCAAGCTCGTGGCGGGCGACCCGGCCGAGCCCGACCTCGCACCCGCGCTCGCGTCGCTCGAACGGCACTTGGCGATCACCCGCGATCTGTGCCAAAGCCTCGGCTGGCTGCCCGCCGCGCCCCCGGCGCGGGCGACGAGCTGAACGGCCCCGCGGCTTGCAGTTCGTAGCCTGGATGCAATCCGGGAAACAGCGGTCATTCGCGAATCATCATCCCCGCGCCATCATCCCCGCGCCATCACCCCGCGCCATCCCCCCGCGCCATCACCCCGCGCCATCACCCCGCGCCATCACCCCGGCGAAAGCCGGGGTCCACGGGTGGGTTGCTTCCGAGCAGGTTGATTTGTTCGTGTTGCAGGCCGGGTCCCGCCCCGGCGGGCGGGTAACTTTCATTTGCTGGCCCAAATGAAAGTCACCAAAGCAAAGGGCCTCGAATGCAACACCATGCACTTTCACCGTTGACGACGCGACGTCGG
>DATKCI010000119.1:0-22977 GCA_035513255.1 Piscinibacter sp.
AGGCGGAACTGCGCGCCCACCGCCAGCTCCTCGATCAGGAACTGGAAGTCGTAGTCGCCCGACAGGCCCACGACCGTGCGCGTCGGGTCGGCCGCCACGACGCCGAGCGCAGCGGGGATGGTCCAGCCGAGCGGGCCGGCCTGGCCGCAGTTGATCCACTGGCGCGGGCCGTAGACATGCAGGAACTGCGCGGCCGCGATCTGGCTCAGGCCGATGGTGCTCACGTAGATGGTGTCGCGGCCGAAGGCCTTGTTCATCTCCTCGTACACGCGCAGCGGCTTGATCGGCGTCTCTTCGTAGTGAGTCTTGCGCAGCATCAGGCGCTTGCGCTCGGCGCAGCGCAAGGCCCAGTCGGCGTAGTCGCGCAGCGTGCCGGCGGCACGTCGCTCGCGAGCCACCTCGACGAAGAGCTGCAGTGCGGCCTTTGCATCCGAGACGATGCCGTAGTCGGGCGCGAACACGCGGCCGATCTGCGTGGGCTCGATGTCCACGTGCACGAACTGGCGACCCTTGCAGTAGACCTCGGTGGAGCCCGTGTGGCGGTTGGCCCAGCGGTTGCCGATGCCGAGCACGAAGTCGCTCGCGAGCATGGTCGCGTTGCCGTAGCGGTGGCTGGTTTGCAAGCCGCACATGCCGGCCATCAGCGGGTGATCGTCGGGGATCGTGCCCCAGCCCATCAGCGTGGGGATGACCGGCACGCCGATCAGCTCGGCGAACTCCACCAGCAGCTCGCTCGCGTCGGCGTTGACGATGCCGCCGCCGGCAACGATGAGCGGCTTCTCGGCGGCCTGCAGCATGTCGATCGCCTTCTCGATCTGGCGGCGCGTGGCGGCGGGTTTGTACGCCGGCAGCGGCTCGTAGGTGTCGATGTCGAACTCGATCTCCGCCATCTGCACGTCGAAGGGCAGGTCGATCAGCACCGGGCCCGGTCGTCCCGAGCGCATCAGGTGGAAGGCCTGCTGGAAGGCGCGCGGCACCTGCGCCGGCTCGCGCACGGTGACGGACCACTTGGTGACCGGCTTGGAGATCGACTCGATGTCCACCGCCTGGAAGTCTTCCTTGTACAGGCGTGCGCGCGGCGCCTGGCCGGTGATGCACAGGATCGGGATGCTGTCGGCGATGGCCGAATACAGGCCCGTGATCATGTCCGTGCCGGCGGGGCCGGAGGTGCCGATGCACACGCCGATGTTGCCGGCGCGGGCGCGGGTGTAGCCCTCGGCCATGTGCGAGGCGGCCTCGACGTGGCGCGCCAGCACATGCGCGATCGAGCCGCGTTCGCGCAGCGCCGCGTACAGCGGGTTGATGGCGGCGCCCGGCACGCCGAAGGCCTGTGAGACGCCTTCCTTCTCCATCACCAGCACGGCGGCCATGGCCGCCTTCATCTTCGCCATTCGAGTCTCCTTCGCGTGAGCGTCGTGTTCCGTTGGAGCGGATGGTCGCGGGCCACGGGGGTCCCGTGAAGACAAGCCACGGGATATCTACTATTCGGCAGCGGAATGGCCCCGCGCGCCGGGCGCTCGATGGCCCTACAGTCGCGCGATGGATCGACTGCAAGCCATCGAACTCTTCATCCGCGTCGTCGAGACCGGTTCGTTCAGCAAGGCATCGGCGGACCTGGGCATCACCCAGCCCACCGCCACCAAGCACATTGCTGCGCTCGAGCAGCGCCTCGGTGCGCGGCTCTTCCACCGCAGCACGCGCGGCGTGACACCCACCGAGATCGGCGCGCTGTACTACGAGAAGTGCGTGCTGATCGCGCGCGAGCTGGAGGAGGCGGACAACCTCGCGGCGCTGCAGCAGTCGCGCGTGCGCGGGCAGCTGCGCATCAGCACCTCGGTGGCCTTCGGGCGGCGCGTGATGGTGCCGCTGGTGATCGGCTTCATGCGCGAGCATCCCGAGCTGCAGATCGATCTGAGCTTCGACGACCGCTACGTCAACATGGTGGAGCAGGGCGTGGACGTGGCCATTCGCATGGGGCGGCTGGCCGATTCATCGCTCGGGGCGAGCTACCTCGGGCTCAACCCGTGGGTCGTGGTGGCATCGCCGGAGTACCTGGCGCAGCGCGGAACGCCGGCGGCGCCGGATCAGCTCGGCTCGCATGCGGCCTTGATCTACAGCACGGTCCAAGGCGACGAGCGCTGGCATTTCACCGGGCCGGACGGGGGCGCGCTGCAGGTGCCCGTGCACGGTCCGCTGCGGTCGAACAATTTGTCCGCGCTGCTAGCGGCCACGCGGGCGGGCATGGGCTTGGCGGCCCTGCCCTGGTATGTGGCGCATGCGTCGGTGATGGAAGGCACGGTGCGGCCGGTGCTGACCGACTGGACCTTGCCGTCGCAGGAAATCCACGCGGTTTTTCCGTCGCCGAAGCTGGTGCCGACCAAGGTGACCGGCTTGATCAAGTGGCTGCAGGGGCAGTTCGGCGAGGCGTGGTGGACACGTTTGACAGCGCCGCCCACACCTTCTCGCTCTCCCGCTGGGAGAGACTGATGCGGCGTCCTTCGCTGCCGGCTTGCACCCCGGAACCGGATATGCCGACCTCCCTGTCCGTTCGGGCTGAGCTTGTCGAAGCCCCCGCGGGTTCTGAGCTTGACGAAGGGCGATCAGCCCGGCAACCGAGCCGCAGGTTGCGACGTGCGCTGCAGGTGATCGAGCGCCGCCGCCACACCGCTGCCCGCCAGCGGCACGCCCGCGATCTTCAACCCCATCTCGCAGCCCGACAGCGTGGCGGCGAGCGTGAGGTCGTTGCAGTCCCCCAGGTGGCCGATGCGGAACATGCGGCCCTTGAGCTTGCCGAGTCCGGTGCCCAGCGACATGTTGAAGCGCTCGTAGATCACTCGGCGCACGGCGTCGGCATCCACGCCCACAGGCGTGACCACCCCCGTCAGCACCGGCGAATGCACGGCAGGATCGGCGCACTGCACCGGCAGCCCCCACGCCTGCACGGCGGCGCGGCACGCTTCGGCCAGCCGCCGGTGGCGAGCGAAGACCTGGGGCAGCCCTTCGTCGAACAGCATCTCGATCGCCTCGGCCAACCCATACAGCAGGTTGGTGTTCGGCGTGTACGGCCAGTAGCCCGTCTTGTTCATCGCCACGACCTCGTCCCAGGCCCAGAACGACTTCGGCAGCTTCGCGCTGCGGCTCGCCTCCAGCGCCTTCGGCGACAGCGCATTGAAGCTGATGCCGGGCGGCAGCATCAGCCCCTTCTGGGAGCCGCTCACCGTCACGTCCACGCCCCATTCGTCGTGGCGATAGTCGGCCGAGGCGAGGCCCGAGATCGTGTCGACGATGAGCAGCGCCGGATGCCCGGCCGCATCGATCGCGCGGCGCACCGCGGCGATGTCGGAGGTGACGCCGGTGGAGGTCTCGTTGTGCACCACGCACACCGCCTTGATGCGCTGTGCGCTGTCCTTGCGCAGGCGCTGCTCGATGAGCTCGGCCTGCACGCCGTTTCGCCAGCTGTGGGGCAGGCCGGTCTCGGCGTCGGTACCGGGCAAGGCGACGAATTCCGGCTGCAGGCCGAGCCGCTCGGCCATCGCCTTCCACAGCGAGGCGAAGTGGCCCGTTTCGTACATCAGCACGCTGTCGCCCGGGCTCAGCGTGTTGGCAAGCGCCGCCTCCCAGGCGCCGGTTCCCGAGGCGGGATAGATCACCACCGGATGGCGCGTCTGAAAGATTGCCTGGATGCCGGTGAGCACCTTGCGGCCGAGCGCGCCGAACTCGGGGCCGCGGTGGTCGATGGTGGGCAGGCTGATGGCGCGCAGGATGCGATCAGGCACCGGGCTCGGGCCGGGGATCTGCAGGAAGTGGCGGCCGGCGGGATGGAAGTTCAGTTGGGGCATGGGGTGATCCTTGGAGGGGTGGTTTGAGCGTTGAATGGAGCGAGGGAGGTGGCGCGCCGCCCCCTCACCCCAGCCCTCTCCCCAGAGGGGAGAGGGGGCAAAGACACGACGCTCCGGCTCCCTCTCCCCTCTGGGGAGAGGGTTGGGGTGAGGGGCCGGCGCTCGCAGCACTCACAGCTGCACACTCGCGCGCCCGATGCCGTCGAACTCGACGTCGACCGCATCGCCGGCCTGCGCTTCGAGCAACCCGCACCAGGTGCCGGTGGTGACGACGGTGCCGCGCGGCACCGTGGCGCCGCCGCGCGTGGCATGGCGCAGCCACTGCGGCAGCAGCCAGGCCGGGTCCCCGAGCGCGTGCGTACCGCGGAATCGCTCGGCGGGGCGATCGCCGATGCGCACCGTCAGCGCCTGCTGCGCCCAGTCACGCGGCGCAAACGGCCGCCAGTCACCCAGCACCAGCGCGCCATGGGACTGCAGGTCTGCCAGCTTGAGCAGCGGCGGCGCCTGCGGGCCCTGGCGCCAGCGGGAGTCCACCAGCTCGATCGACACCGTCATGGCATCGATGAGCGACGGCGCGTTCGCCTGCGTGAGCGCTTCGGCCTGCGCGGGCGTGACATCCGCGCCGAGGCGCAGCGCCACCTCCGCTTCGATCAGGCGCAGATGGAATGGCCAGTCAGCGGCCACGGCCGGGCTGGCCCAGACGCCGGCGGCGGGCAGGGCGGCATGCGTCAGCGGCTGCTCGCGCCCCGGACCGCCCGACTTCCAGTGGCCGGGGAAAGTCTCCCCCAGGCCGCGTGCGACGGCGTCCTGCACGGCGTAGGCCTCGGCGGCATCGACCAGCGTGGTGGCGAAGCGCTCGGCGTTGCACGGCACGCGCTCGCGGCGGGCCGTCAGCAAGGCCTGCGCGACTTCTTCAACAGCAGTTGCGGTCATGACAGCCCCTCGGCCGATGGGTACATCGGCCGATCCCCGGGGGCCACGTGGGGCCCCTTCGTGGCCCTTGGGATGCGGGCCGGCTTGGGAGCGGCCCGGCGCTCGGCCCGCGAAAGACAGGTTGACACAGGGTGTCTCATGTGTGCTCCAGGTCGGGCCAACGATGTGCCCAGGGATGGGCGGCTTCATAAGCCGCACCGAGATCGAGCAGCTGATCATCGCTGCCATAGGGCCCCACGACCTGCATGCCGATCGGCAGGCCTTCACGCGACGGCGCACACGGCAACGCCAGCGCGGGCAGCCCCGCGGCGTTGACCCAACCCGTGTACACGGCATGGCCGCGCGGGCCGACTTCCTGGCCGTCGATGTGCGTTGGGAAGGCAGCCTCGGCCGTCCACGGCAGGGCAGCCGCGGACGGCAGGACGATGGCATCGATGTGCCGGAACAGGGGCACGGTGTCGCGCCGCAGCTGCTTCACGTGCTCCAGGATCTGCCACAGGCGCGGGGCGGAAAGCCGGCGGCCCTGCTCGGCCATGTCCCGGTACTTCTGCGATGCCTGCGCTTCCCACGCCGGGTGCTGCTGGAAGAGCCGGGCGAGGCCGATCTGGCCGATCTGCGGCCAGGCCTCGGCGTAAAAGCCCAGGTCCAGCGGCAAGGCGCCCGCTTCGACGCGGTGCCCCAGCGCCGACAGATGCTCCACCGCCGCGCCGACGCTGGCGGCGATCTCCCGGTCCAGCGGCGCGCTGCCGAAGCGCTCGACGTACAGGATGCGCAGCGGCCCCGCCACGCGCGGCGTCGCCGCCGCGTGCGCCGCCGCCAGCGACGAGCGATCCAGCGGCGACGGGCCGCGCATCACCGCGAACAGCAGCCGCGCGTCTGCGACGCTGCGGGTCAGCGGGCCGATCACCTCGAAGTCCAGCAGCAGGCTCGGCAGCACGTGCTCGCGCGGTACGGCGCTGAGCGAGGGCTTCAGGCCCACCACGCCGGCATGCGAGGCGGGCCGGCGGATCGAGCCGCCGCCGTCCTGCCCGATGGCCAGCGGCGCCATGCCGCAAGCCACCGCGGCCACCGCGCCGCCGCTCGAGCCACCCGGCGTGAGCACCGGGTTCCACGGGTTGCGCGTGACGCCGAACAGCGGGTTGGCGGTGTAGCCCTCCAGCGCGAACTCGGGCACGTTGGTCTTGCCCAGGAGGAGCGCGCCCGCGGCCCGGGCCCGGCCCACGGCGGTCTCATCATGGTCGGCGGTGAAGTCGCGCAGCGCCGGCGTGCCCCAGGTGGTGGGCTGGTCGGCGGTGAACAGGCTGTCCTTCACCGTCAGCGGGACGCCGTCGATGCCGGAAAGCGGCTTGCCTTGCGCATGGCGTCGCGTCGCGGCTTGCGCCTCGGCGAGAAAGGCGCTGTCGCGCCGCGCGATCACCGCATTGACCTTCGGGTTGACGGCGTCGAGCCGCGCAAGGCAGGCCTGCGCCGCCGCCAGCGGCGTCAGGCTGCGCTCGCGGAAGCGGCGCTGCAGCTCGACGGCAGACAGTTGCCACAGTGGTTCAGTCATGCTCTGTCCTGCTCCTTCACATGTGGGCCGGCAGCCAGGTCACGATTTGCGGCACGGCCACCATCAGCAAGGTGAACAGGATCATGATGAGCGCATACGGCAGCGCGCCCCAGATGGCGTCCTCGATGCCCCCCTTGTCGGGCCGGATGCCGTGCACCACGAAGAGGTTCATGCCCACCGGCGGCGTGATCATGCCCAGCTCGCACATCAGCACGATGAAGATGCCGAACCAGATCGGATCCACGCCCAGCGCCACCGCGATCGGGTAGGTGACGGGAATGGTGGCGACCTGCATCGACAGCACGTCCATGAACATGCCGAGCACGAGGTAGAAGACCATCAGACCGAGGATCAACCCCGTGGCCGACAGGCCCAAGCCCGTGACCCACGTCGTCATCGCCTCGGCCACGCCGGTCAGGCTGATGGTGAGGTTGAGGATGAAGGCGGCGACGATGATGAGCAGAATCATGCCGCTGATGCGCGCGGTGGAGATGAAGCAGTTGCGCAGCAGTTCCATGCCGAGCTTGCCCGAGTGCCACACGAAGGCCAGCGCCGCCATCACGCCCAGCGCCGCGCTCTCGGCCGCGGTGGCGATGCCGAAGTACAGGCTGCCCATCACGATGCCGAACACCACCAGCGGCGGGATCAAGTGCACCAGCGTGCGCAGGCGTTCGGGCAGCGGCACCTTGGCCTCGCGGATGGCGTTGCCGCCCATCACCGACGAGATCGAGATCCACAGCATGAAGCAGCCGGTGAGCAAGAGGCCCGGCACGATGCCGGCGACGAACAGCTTGCCGATCGAGTTGTTGGTGAGCGAGCCGTACACGATCAGGTTGACGCTGGGCGGGATCAGGATGCCGAGCGTGCCGCCGGCGGCCAGCGTGCCGAGCGACGCGCGCATCGGGTAGCCGCGCTTCTGCAGGGGCGGCAGCGCCACCGTACCCACCGTCGCCGCGGTGGCCACCGACGAGCCCGAGGTCGCCGCGAACAGCGCGCAGCTGCCGATGTTCGTGTGCAGCAGCCCGCCGGGCAGGCGCCCCAGCCAGGCCGACAGCGCCACGTACATGCGGTCGGCAATGCCCGATCGCAACAGCAGCTCGCCCAGCAGCACGAACAGCGGAATGGAGGTGAGCAGGTTCTCGTTCTGCACGCCCCAGACCACCGGTGCGATGGAGTCCATGAAAGGCACGCCGTAGGCGGCGATGCCGCCCACGATGCCCACCACCGCCATCGAGACGGCGATGGGCATGCCCACCAGCATCATTGCCAGCATCGCGAAGAAGGCGATGCCGATGACCATCACGTTCATGACTTGCTCTCCGGTCCGCACGCCTGGCGCACGGCCAGGTCGTCGAGTTCTTCCTTCAGCTCTTCCTTCGCGCTCTTCGGATGGAAGTCGCTGTTCAGCGTGCCGATGCGCCCGCTGAACAGCAGCCGCGTCGCGCGCGCCGCGCAGCCGACGGCGACCAGCGCGAACGTCACCAGGCCCGCGTACCACACGCCCTGCGGAATGATGAGCGGCGTGGCCCACGGGGTCTGCGCGGTGCTGCGGTATTCCAGCGTGTCGCCGATCACCTTGAACGCCACCCAGGCGATGAACACGCCGAAGGCGGCCAGCGACACGATGGCGAGCCAGTTCAGCAGCGCCTGCGCGCGCGGCGGGAACTTTCCGTGGAACACGTCGACGCGGATGTGGTTGCGCCCCATCACCGCCAGGCTGAAGGCGATCGTCGAGCCGACGGCCAGCGCGTAGCCGCCCAGCTCGTCCGCACCTTGCAGCGAGACGTTGAAGAGCTTGCGCGCCACGGTCTCCACTGTCACGACGACCGCGAGGCCGAGGAAGATGCAGCCGAAGGCGGTGGCCAGCATGTTCTCGATGCGCTGGGTGAGCGGGACCGCCTTGCGTGCGGCCGCCGCCACGGTGGGCACGACAAGGTTCTCCCGTTTCATGGCGGCGCTGCTCATTGGATCCCCAACACCGGCGCGACGGTTGCCGACCACTTCTGCGAGCAGCCCGGGTTCGACTTGTTGCAGACCTCGGCCCACACCGGCAGCGACACCTTCTTCACCGCGCCGCGCACCAGCTCCATGTCGGCCGGCGTGACGGCGACGTCGACGAGCTTGAACTTCTTGCCGGTGGTGCAGGGATCCTTGCCGGCGTTGCAGTTGAGCGCGTCCTGGAAGAGCTCTTCCGAATACGTCCAGATCTCGTCGGTGTGCTGGTCGAACGCGGCCTTGAGCTTGGCCTGCTCCTCGGGCTTGAGCTTGTTCCAGGCCTTCATCGTGATCGCATAGCCGTTGAGCGCCATCTGGAAGCCGATCGGCAGCTGGTGCGTCGTCACCTCCGGCCAGCCGGCGGAGTTGGCCGAGCTCGGGCCGGTGATGGCGCAGTCGACCACACCGAGCGACAGCGACTGGTGCGTGTCGGCGAAGGACACGGGCACCGGCGTGCCGCCCACCAGCTCGATGAACTTGGCGAGGTTCTGGTCGTACACGCGCACTTTCATGCCCTTCACGTCGGCCAGCTTCGTGATCGGCTTCTTGCAGAACAGGATCTGCGGGCCGAACGGCCACACGCTCAGCAGCTTGACGCCGAACTGCTGCTGCAGCCGCGCGTCCACCGTGTCGAAGTAGGCGTCGGCGACCTTGCGTCCGGTGGCGTAGTCAGGGCTGGCGCCGACGAGGTCGAGGCCGAGCAGGGTCGGCTCGTCGCGCGAGTTCTGCGACACGCGCAGTGAGACGATGTCGAACAGGCCGGCCTTCATCACGCGCAGCTGCTCGGTGTCCTTGATGCCCAGGGTGTCGATCGGCTTGTAGTCGACGTCGATGGGCAGTCCGGTGCGGGCGGCGAAGTTCTCGAAGAACGGCTGTTCCTTGTTCTTCTGGATCAGGCCGGTGGCCAGCGGCTGGCCGATGGCCTTGAGCTTGATGCGGTCGTCGGCGTGGGCGGGCAGCGCGAGGGCGGCCGCGATCACGGCGGCGGCAAAGGGAGCGAAGCGGTGATGGTTGGACACGGGGGACTCCTCTTGGGTTGACGGAAAAAAAGGCGTGAGCGATCCCGTCGCGCTGCGTATGCAGCGCTGCGGGCAGGGGAAATGCGTCAGGGAAGGAACGGGCGCGGGATCAGCCGTCGATGGTGACCTTGGCCTCCTTCGCCACCTTGGCCCACTTGGCGATCTCGGCCGACTGGAACTTCGCAAAGTCCTCCGCCGTGCCGCCGCCGTCCTCGACGCCGAAGACCTCGAGCTGGCGCTGCACGTCGGCCATGCCGAGCACCGCGTTGACGTCCTGATTGATTTGCTGCACCAAGGCCGCCGGCAGCTTCGCCGGGCCGGAAATGCCGTACCAGTTCATGGTCTCGAAACCCGCGAAGCCCTGCTCCTGCATCGTCGGCACCGCCGGGTACGCGGGCGAGCGCTTGCCCCGGGTCTGAGCGAGCGCGACCAGGCGGCCGCTGTTCACGTGCGGCGTCGCGGCGGTCATGGTCTCGAAGGCGAACTGGATCTGCCCGCCGACCAGGTCGGTGATGAGCGGCGCGCTGCCCTTGTAGGGGACGTGCAGCACGTCGAGCTGACCGAGCAGCTTGAACTTCTCGATCGCGAAGTGCTGGATCGTGCCGGGTCCGGCCGAGCCGAAGGGCACCGTGCCCGGCTGCGCCTTGGCCAGCGCCACCACATCCTTCAGCGACTTCGCCGGATTGCTCGCCGCGGTGACGAGCAGGTTGGGCGTCACGCCCAACAGCGCGACAGGCGTGAAGTCGCGCTCGGCGTGGTAGCGCATGCGCGGCTGCACGGCGGGCGCGAGCGCGTGGCTGTTGATGGTGGTCAGCAGCAGCGCGCTGCCGTCGGCCGGTGCCTTGGCGACCTCGTTGGCGGCGAGCGTTCCGGACGCGCCGGCACGGTTCTCGACGATGACCTGGCGCTTCCACAGCGTTGTGAGCTTGGCGGCGATCAGGCGGCCCAGGGCATCGGCCCCGCCGCCGGGCGGAAAGCCGACGACCAGGCGGACCGTCGTGCCCTGGCCGAACACGAGTGGTGCGGCCAGCGAGCCGAGGCTCGCAGCGGCCGCGGCGGGGAGGAAGTGGCGTCTTTGCATGGATGGACCTCAGCGGGGATGTGAACGGAGAAGCGCCTCGATGGCCGGCGGCAGACCGCGGTTCGGCTTGGCGGGCGGCACGGCGTTGCTGCCGCGTTGCGCCCGTCCGGGCTGCAGCGCGACCAGGGATTCGGCATGGCGGACCGCGCTGGACACGCCGTCGACCACCGGCACCGGCAGCCGGCCGCGCAGCGTGCGCGCGAGGCCGGCGAGCGGTGCGCCGGCGAGCACGATCACGTCGGCGCCGTCCTTGTCCACGCACTCCTCGGCCAGGCGGACCAGGCGCTCGCCCTGGTCGTCCTGCACGCTGCCGATGTCGGCGAGCGCCTGGTCGAGTGCGCGGATGCTGGCCAGCCGACCCTCGAGGCCGTAGGCCTGCACGGTCTCGCGGTACCAGGCGCGAATGCGCTGCGAGATGGCGACGATGGAGAAGCGCCGGCCAAGCAGGCAGGCGCTCGCAAGCGCCGCCTCGGTGAGCCCGGTCACCGGCACCGGCAGCACTTCGCGCAAGCCGGCCAGGCCCGGGTCGCCGAACGCGGCGACGATGACGGCATCGGCCCGCGCATGGTGTTCGGCGGCAAGCTGCGCGGCGGCGTAGGCGCCGATCAGCGCCTCGAAGCGCGTCTCGATGTAGGCCACGCCGAAGGGCGCGGTGAGCACCTCGATGGTCGTGCCTGGCGCGGCGCTGCGACGCGCTTCAGAAGCGATGAGCTGCGACACGCTGTCGGAGATGTTGGGGTTGATGAGGAGCAGGTTCATGTCCATGCCTTCAGCCGCGGCGCGGCAGCAGCGACGGGGCGCCGCAGTTCAGGAAGCGGCCGCGTCCGGCGCGGCCCAGGAAGCGCTGGCCATCCCACAGCACCTCGCCTCGCGAGATGGTGAGTCCGGGCCAGGCGCGCAGGGGCATGCCCTCATAGGGTGTGTGGTCGACGGCGTGGTGAAGCATGGCGTTGCTCAGCACGAGCTCGCGCTCGTCCCACACCACGAGGTCGGCATCGGCGCCAATGGCGATCGAGCCCTTGCGCGGATGCAGCCCGTAGGCCTTGGCCGGGCCGGTGGCGGTGAGCTCGACGAACTTTTCGAGGGTCATGCGCCCAGCCAGCACCCCCTCGGAGTAGAGCAGCGGCATGCGGGTCTCGATGCCCGGGATGCCGTTCGGGATGTGGCGGAAGGCCACTTCCTCGCCGCCCGGCTTCTTGCCCTCGGGGCTGTCGTAGTGGAACGGCGCGTGGTCGGACGAGAACACGCTGAACAGGCCGTCGTTGAGGCCGTCCCAGATCACTTCCTGGTTGGCCTTGTCGCGCGGCGGCGGACTGCACACGCAGCGCGCGCCCTGGTAGCTGTCGTCCACGCCGAGGTCGGCGGCGGTGAGGAAGAGGTACTGCGGGCAGGTCTCGGCGAACACCTTCAGCCCGTGGGCCCGCGCCCAGCGAATCTGCTCCACCGCCTCGCGGCCGGAGACGTGCACGATGAGGATGGGCACGTCGACCAGCTCCGCCAGCGCGATGGCGCGGTGGGTGGCCTCGCGCTCGACCAGCATCGGCCGCGCATGCGCATGGAAGCGCGGCGCGGTGCGGCCGGCGGCCTCCAGGCGCTTCGTCAGCCACTCGATGCAGTCGGCGTTCTCGGCGTGGATCATGGCCATCGCGCCATGGCGGCGGGCCACGTCGAGCACGTCGAGGATCTGGCCGTCGTCGAGCTTCAGGTCGTCATAGGTCATGTAGACCTTGAACGAGGTGTAGCCCTCGTTGATCAGCGCCGGCAGCTCTTCGTTCAGCACCGTCGGTGTCGGGTCGCTGACGATCAGATGGAAGGCGTAGTCGACACTCGCCCGGCCCTCGGCGCGGTGGTGGTAGTCGGCCACCGCCGCGCGCAGCGACTGGCCCTTGGCCTGCGCGGCGAACGGAATCACCGTGGTGGTGCCGCCGCAGGCCGCCGAGCGGGTGCCGGTCTCGAAGTCGTCGGCCATGCGCAGCGGCGGGGCCATGGGCTGGTCGAGATGGCAATGCGCGTCCACGCCGCCGGGGGTGACGACGCGGCCGGCGGCGTCGATCTCCCGCTCGCCGCGCGGAAGGTCGTTGCCGAGCTGGGCAATGCGGCCGGCGCGGATGCCGATGTCGGCCTCGAACACGTCGCTCGCGGTGGCGACGCGGGCATGGCGCAGCACCAGGTCGAAGGCGTGTGCGGTCATGGCCGTTCCTTGGCAGCGGGATCGGCTGTGATCCAGATTGAAAACATGAATGTTGACATTGGTGTAAGAGCAGGTTTGGGTTCGTGCTCGGGATCGATGCTCACTCTTGGTACCCTGGCTGCGTTCTCAAGTCGTATGCACCTGGGGTGAGCGTCGCAACACGTTGTCTACATAATCGTCGACAATCGTAATGTTGAAGTCAGTGTTTGCACTAGTGTCGACAATCCAGTTGCATGTGATGATTCGGCGTCGACACCGCCTTGGCCTGCCTTTCTTTGACGGAGTCCGCATGAACCAACCCATCCGCCTCGGCGTGCTCACGCCCTCGTCCAACACCGCGCTGGAACCGCTGACCAGCGCGCTGGCCGCCGCCATGCCGGGCTGCAGCGCGCACTTTTCGCGCTTCAAGGTGACCGAGATCGCGCTGTCGGGCCAGGCGCTCGGCCAGTTCGACGACGAGAAGATCCTCGCGGCCGCCGAGCTGCTGGCCGATGCGAAGGTCGATGCCATCGGCTGGAGCGGCACCTCGTCGGGCTGGCTCGGTTTCGATGCGGACCGGCGCTTGTGCCGCCGCATCACCGAGCGCACCGGCATCGCCGCCACCACGGCGGTTCTCGCGCTCAACGAGCTGCTCGCGCTTCGCGGCGTGACGCGCCTGGGCCTGGTGACGCCCTACACCGCCGACGTTCAGCAGCGCATCGTCGACAACTACCGCACGCTCGGCATCGACGTGGTCGCCGAACGCCATCTCGACATCCGCGTCAACCATGAGTTCGGCCTGGTCGAAACCACGACGCTGCGGCGGTTGATCGACGAGGTGGCCGAGGCCCAACCCGAGGCCATCACCACCTTCTGCACCAACCTGCGCGCTGCGCCGCTGGCGAGCGAGGTCGAGGCGCAGCGGCGCACCCCCCTGCTCGACACCGTGAGCACGACGGTGTGGGGCCTGCTGCGCGCCGCCCGTGCCGACCCATCGCCGCTCGCGGGCTGGGGCCAACTGTTCGGCTGGCGATGAACCGCGACCGGCGCATCGATGCCCTCGCGGCGCTGTCCGGTGCCGCGCCGACCGCCGTCCCTACAATGGCCGCGCACCGAATGCACGCCGGCTGCTGCCACGCCGCGCGCGGCGTGCCGGTCCCTTCCGCACCCTTCAGGCCCCTTGCCATGCCGACCCGCATCGCGCGCAAGAGCGCAACGCCCGCCCGACTCGCCCGCGAGAACGCGCACGACGAGATCTACGAGAAGATCTACGTCGCCATCCTCGAGCACCGCCTGCATCCGGGCACCAAGCTGGTGGAGGAGCGGCTGGCGGAGATCTTCGACGTGAGCCGCGCGCGCGTGCGCGAGGTGCTGGCGCGCCTGGCCCACGAGCGCATCGTCGAGCTCTATCCGCAGCGCGGCGCCTACGTCGCCAAGCCGACCATCGAGGAGGCGAACGACGTGTTCGAGGCGCGCCGCCTGATCGAGCCGGCGCTGCTGCGCCGGCTGGTGCAGACCAGCACGCCGGAGACGGTGGCGCGCCTGCGCCAGCACCAGGAGCTCGAACTCGATGCGCGCCGGCGCGACGACAAGCGCGCCATCGTGCGGCTGTCAGGCGAGTTCCACACCCTGCTGGCCGACCTGGCCGGCAACACCGCGCTCGCGCGCAGCATGCGCGAGCTGTCGACGCTCACCTGCCTCGTCATCTTCCTCTACGACGCCCCGACGGCCACCAGCTGCCGCGCCGACGAGCACTCGCAGATCATCGACGCCATCGCCAAGCGCGACGCGCCGCGTGCCGAGAAGCTGATGCTGGAGCACCTGGACCACATCGAGAGCAGCCTGCGGCTGGACAGCACGACCGAGGAAGCAGACCTCGAGGCGATCTTCAACAGCTGACCGATCGCCAGCGGGCAGGGCCAAGGACCTGCCCGCCGATTCCTGCAGGCACGTCTAGTCGAGTCGCAGCCTCGAGGTCCAGGGATCATCGACCGGGTCATCCCGTCCGAGAGCGCTGTCACCGAACTGCGTTGTGCCCGAACCGAAGGTGCTCGAGAACTCCTCGTCGTCCAGGTCGAGCTCGCGGACTTCGACATCCTCGCGGCTATCCATGCCCGGTCCTCGCGTCGACATGCCCAGCCGGTCCGGTTTCGCAGCAGCGAAGACGGTGCACGTTGTGCCTGCACCGCCGTTCGAGCGCAAGGGCAGGGTCGCCGGCGTGCCCGTGCGAGGCGTTGGCCGCAATGCGATCGGCTCTGGCACAGGATCGCGTTTCGCACCAAGTCCAAACAGGCCCATCGTCATCTCCTTGCCGTACACCACGCGCGCGAATGCAGACGCGCAACGGGGCCTACTGTGGGATGTCCGCGGCATTCTGCGAATCCCCGATTCGCGGGCTGCGGATCCCCGATTCGCGGGGCGGTGCGCAGACGTCATCCCGGCGAAAGCCGGGATGACGTTTCCGTGGACCCTACCTATCCGGCGCCGCCGCCGGAACGATCCGCTCGATCAGCGCAGCCCCGTCGGCCAGCAAAAAGTCCTTGAACGCCTGCGCCACCGGCGGCAGGCGCTTGGTGCGGCGGTGCACGACGTACCAGTGCAGCATCAGCGGCAGGCCCTCGACGTCGAGCACGCGCAGGCTGCCGGCGTGCAGCTCGCGACTCACGGTGTGGGCCGACAGGAAGCTGATCCCCATGCCGGCCATCACCGCCTGCTTGATGGTCTCGGTGCTGCGGATCTCCATCGCGATGTTGATGCCGGACAGGTCGCCGCCGAAGCCCTCCTGCATCGATTTCCAGGTGTCGGACCCGCGCTCGCGCACGAGGAAGGGCTCACGCATCACTTCGCCGAGCGTGATCCCGCAGCGGCCGGCCAGCGGGTGCGCCGGCGGCGCGACGATCACGTAGGGATGCGACGCGAAAGGCTGGCTCACCGTGTCCAGCTCGGCGGGCGGGCGCACCATGATCGCGAGGTCGGTGAGGTTCTCCATGATGTGCGTCAGCAGCCCCTCCCGGTTGTGCACCGTGAAGTTCAGCGTGACGCCGCTGTGGCGGCCGACGAACTCGACCAGCATCCGAGGAAAGAAATAGTCCCCGGCGCTGATCACGCCGACGTTGAGCCGGCCGCCCGACACACCCTTGAACTGCGCCATCGCGGCCTCGGCGGCTTCGAATTGCTGAATGATCGCGCGGCTGATCTGCAGCAGCTCCGCGCCCGCCGGCGTGAGGTAGATCTTCTTGCCGAACTGCTCGAAGAGTGCGTTGCCCGCGTGCTCCTCGAGCTTGCTGACCTGCGTCGAGACGGCCGGCTGCGTGAGGTGTAGCTCCTCGGCGGCCCGCGAGAAGCTCAGCAGCCGCGCCACCGATTCGAAGACTTTCAGTTGGCGGTGGGTCGCGTGCCTCATGAGCGCGAGCGGCTCATCAACCAACCTCTCGACTGTCATCCCGGCCCTTCGACAGGCTCAGGACAGGCCGGGCTTCGCCCGCGCCGGGATCCACTGCATCGCGGACCGCGTCGACACGGTGACCGCAGGGGCGTGCCAAGAGTGGATACCGGCGTTCGCCGGTATGACAGCGTCGGGGGTGGCGACGCTGCGACATGTGGTTCAGGCAGCCAACCGATCCGCCTCGAGCAGCCGCACATGACCCTGCCGATCGTTCATCGTGCGGGCCAGCAGCTTGACCAGTGCATAAACGGTGTCGATGTGCGGCGTCGGCGTGTCGGTCAGGCGGGCCAGCTCGATCACCGAGCCGACCAGCGCATCGATCTCGGGCTCGCGGCCGGCTTCCACGTCCTGCAGCATCGAGGTCTTGTGCTTGCCGACCTTCTCGGCACCGGCAATGCGCTTCTCGAGCGGCACGCGAAACGCGATGCCGAGCTTGTGCGCCACCGCCTGCGCCTCGCGCATCATCGCGGCCGCGAGATCGCGCGTCAGCGGGTACTGGCAGATGTCGACCAGCGTCGAATGCGACAGGCTGCTCAGCGGGTTGAAGGTCAGGTTGCCCCACAGCTTGAGCCAGATCTCCGCGCGGATGTCGGGCAGCACCGGTGCCTTGAAGCCGGCGTTCTCGAAGCAGGCGGACAGGCCCCGTACCCGCTCGGTGGACGTGCCGTCGAGCTCGCCCAACGGCAGGCGGTCGCCCTCGATGTGGCGCACGACGCCAGGCGCCACCAACTCGGAGGCCGGATAGACGACGCAGCCGATCACCCGCTCGGCCGGAATGCCGGCGAGGACCCGGCCCTGCGGATCGACGCTTGCGACCCGTGTGCCTTCGAACAGGCCACCGTGCCGCTGGAAGTACCAGTACGGGATGCCGTTCTGCATCGTCACCACCGTCGTCTGCGGACCCAGCAGCAAGGGCACGCGGTCGACCACCGCCTCCAGCTGGTGGGCCTTGGTCGCGAGGATCACCACGTCCTGCGGTCCGGCGGACTCGTAGCGGTCGGTGGCGTGGACGTTGCGCGCCGTGAGTTCCTCGCCGTCCGCCGCGACGAGGCGCATGCCGCGCGCGCCGATGGCCGCGAGGTTGTGGCCGCGCACGACGAACGTGACGTCCTCGCCGGCCAGCGCGAGCTTCGCGCCGACCAGGCCGCCGATGGCCCCGGCGCCGATGATCGCAATCTTCATGAAGAGCTCCTCGAGTTGAAATCTAGGCGCCGTAGCGGTTGGTCAGCCGGCCGATGCCGTCGATCTCGACCTCGACGAGGCTGCCCGGCTTCATCGAGCCGACGCCGACCGACGTGCCGCAGAGGATCACGTCGCCGGGGAGCAGGGTCATGTCGAAGGAGATGAGGCTGACGAGGCGCTGCACCGAAAAGGTCATGTCGCTGATGGCGTAGTCCTGCCGCACCTGTCCGTCGAGCAGCGTCTTCACGCGCAGCGACGTCGGGTCCAGCCCGGTCGCGATCACCGGGCCCATCGGGCAGAAGTTGTCCAGCCCCTTGGCGCGGGTCCATTGCGCGAACGACGCGTCGCGGAACAGGATGTCGGCTACCGTCACGTCGTTGCCGCAGGTGTAGCCGAACACGTGGGCCAGCGCCTCGTCCTCGGGCACTGCGCTGCACGCCTTGCCGATCACGATGCCGAGCTCGCCTTCGAACACGACCTTCGCCTCGCGGCGCGGTGGGACGATGGTGTCGCCGTGCGCGGCCCACGAGTTCGGCGACTTCAGCAGGTACAGCGGCTCCTCCGGCATCGGCAGCGCGAGCTTGGCGCGCAGCTCGCCGAAGTTGTTCCACATCGCGACCACCTTGCTCGGTTGCGTGGGCGCCAGCAGGCGTGCCTCCTCCAGCGGGAAGGTGCGGCCGGTCGGTGCGGATTCGCCGAACAGCTCGCCGCGGTGCTCGTGCACCCGGTCGCCTTCGAGGGTGCCGAAGCCGACCCGGCCTTCGAGTTCATAGCGGATCCAACGTTGGTGCACAGGTGCAGCTCCTGGGTCAGTCGAAAGGCAGCCACGGCGTGTCGACCCGCGCCGCGACCAGGTCGCCGATCGCGGCGGGGTCGCAGGTGAATTCGATGCCGCAGTCGCGCAGCCGCGAGAGTGCGGGCGGCGCGCTGCCGCCGGCGAAGGCGAACACGGGCTTGTCCATGTGATCGGCGATCCAGCGCGCACAGCGGCCGTCGTCGTCGTGGCCAACGCCGTCGAGCATCAGCACCGCATCGGTCCCGTGGTCCGCGTTGAACAGCGCAAGCACGTCGGTGTCGCCCAGGCCGCCCAGGGGGTCGCCTCCGAGGCCGACCACCGTCGACTGCCCGAGTCCGAACGCGGCGAGCTGGACGGCGGCGCGAGCCGCCAGCGTGCAGCGGCGCGAGACGATGCCGATGCGGCCGGGCCGGTAGTCGTGCCCCGGCAGCGGGCCGACGACGATCTGCTCCGGTGTGACGACACCGGGGCACTGCGGGCCCAGCAGCACGGTGCGGCTGTCCTGCATGCGCCGGCGCACGCGCCGCATGTCGTCGGCCGGGATGCCGTCGGTGATGCAGACCACGAGCGCGATGCCCGCGTCGACCGCCTCCTCGATCGCGGCGGCCGCAGCGGCCGGCGGCGCGTAGACGACCGAGACCGTCGCGCCGGTCGCGGCGCGCGCTTCCTCGACGCTGCCGAAGACGGGGAGTCCGTCGAGCGAATCGCCGTCCTGCATCGGGTTCACGCCGGCGACGAAGCAGCGTTTTCCATGGCCGTAAGCGCGGCACGTCGCGGTGTGGCGCTGGCCCGCGTGGCCGGTCGCCACTTGCGTGATCACGCGGCTGCGCTTGTCGATGAGGATGGACATCGGGAGGACCTTTCAGGCGCCGAGTTCGCGGCCCAGCGATTGCGCCCAATCGAAGCGGTTCGCGGCGCAGGGCTTGTGCTGCGCGGCGCGCTGCTGGATCACGCCGGCCAGCGCGTCGGCGTCGTAGGCCTTCAGCAGGTGCGGCTGGCGCGTCTCGATGTAGTGGCGGATGCGCGCCTCGGGCTCTTCGCTGTGGCGCAGCAGGCTGGCGTAGGTTTCGCCGTCCCAGTGCCAGCGCAGGCCCAGTTCGTAGAAGGTTGCGTTGTAGGCGTCGCGTTCGAGATCGTCTGTCATGAGCTTCTCTCCTGTTGTCCGATAGAGCGTTGCGGTACGGGAGACTCTAGGCAGGGTGGACGATCAATGACAGTCAAACGTTTTTATCCGGACCATTCGCAGTCGTTGATGGATGCGCCGGATCAGATCGCGCCTTCGCTTCGCAGCAGCTCGAGGTCGCGCTCGCCGTAGCCCAGCTCCTTCAGCACCTCGTCGGTGTGCTCGCCCAGCAGCGGCGCGCGTGTCACCTCGGTCGGGCTGTCGGACAGCTTGATCGGGTTGCCCACGGTCAGGTGCCGGCCGCGTGTCGGATGCTCGACCTCCACCACCGTGCCGCTGCGCCGCAGCCCCGGGTCTTCCGCGATCTCCTTCATCGAGAGGATCGGACCGCAAGGGATGTCGTGGCGGTTGAGGATCTCCATCGCCTCGTACTTGGTCTTGCTCATCGTCCACTGCTCGATGCGGGCGAAGATCGGCTTCAGGTGCAGCAACCGCGCCTGCGGGGTGGTGTAGGCGTCGTCGTCGATCCAGCCCTCTTCGCCGATGACCCGGCACACGGCAGGCCACACCGCCGCCTGCGTGATGAAGTAGATGTAGGCGTTGGGGTCGGTCTCCCAGCCCTTGCAGCGCAGGATGCCGCCCGGCTGGCCGCCGCCCGAGGCGTTGCCGGCGCGCGGCACGGCCTCGCCGAAGTGGCCGTCGGGGTACTGCGGGTACTCGTGCAGCGTGCCGGTGCGGTCCAGACGCTGCTGGTCGCGCAGCTTCACGCGACACAGGTTGAGCACCGCGTCCTGCATCGGGGCCAGCACCTGCTGGCCGCGGCCGGTCTGCTCGCGCTGGTACAGCGCGGTGACGATGCCGAGCGCGAGGTGCAGCCCGGTGCCGCTGTCGCCGATCTGGGCGCCGCTCACCACTGGAGGGCCGTCGTCGAAGCCGGTGGTCGACGCGGCGCCGCCGGCGCACTGCGCGACGTTCTCATAGACCTTGCAGTGCTCGTACGGGCCCGGGCCGAAGCCCTTGACCGACGCGACGATCATGCGCGGGTTCACTTTCTGGATGTGCGACCAGGTGAGGCCCATGCGTTCCATCGCGCCGGGGGCGAAGTTCTCCACCAGCACGTCGCAGTGCGCGATCAGCGCGTCCAGCACCTGCCGCCCCTTGGCCGACTTCGCGTTCAGCGTCACCGAGCGCTTGTTGTGGTTCAGCATCGTGAAGTACAGGCTGTCCACGTTCGGAATGTCGCGCAGCTGCGCACGGGTGGCGTCGCCCTCGCCGGGGCGCTCGACCTTGATCACGTCGGCGCCGAACCAGGCGAGCAGCTGGGTGCAGGTGGGCCCCGACTGCACATGCGTGAAGTCGAGAATACGGACATTGGCCAAGGCCTTGCTCATCGGGGTCTCCGGTGTGGGTTCACTCGCTCGGGATGCCCGCCGGCACCCGGGCCTCGAGCTCGGCCAGGCGTTTGCGCAGCGCCCGCTCCTCGGTGAAGCGGGCGGTCTCGTCGCGGATCACCGCGATGATCGCGTCGACCTCGCCGCTGTCCTTGCACAGCAGCGCCACGGTGAACGCGATCGACAGCGCGTGGCCGTCGCGGTGCAGCGCCGGCACGCGCAGCACCGAGCTGCCGTAGCGCGTGGTGCCGGTGGTGACGGTCTTCGCGTAGCCCTGCCAGTGGCGGTCGCGCTGGCGCTCCGGGATGATGAGGTCGAGCGACTGGCCGACCGCCACCGCCTCGCTGTAGCCGAAGATGCGCGTGGCGGCCGCGTTCCAGGACAGGATGATGCCGCTGACGTCCACGACGACGATCGCGTCGCCGACGGCCTGTACCACCTGCTCGAAGTCGATCGATGCCATGGTCGCCGGCCCGCTCAGACCACGCCGACGGCGTGGAAGGTTGCGACCTTGTCCGGGCTGTAGCCGAGCTCCGCGAGCACCTCGTCGGTGTGCTCGCCGAGAAGCGGCGACCCGGTGACCTCCGGCTGCAGGTCCGAGAACTTGATCGGGCTGCCGACGGTGAGGTACTTGCCGCGCTGCTTGTGCTCGACCTCGACGATGGTGCCGCTCTTGCGCAGTGACGGGTCGTTGGCCAGCTCCTTCATCGACAGCACCGGCGAGCACGGGATGTCGAACTTGCGCAGAATGTCGACTGCCTCGAACTTGGTCTTGCCCGCGAGCCACACCTCGATGGTGTCGAAGATCTTCGTGATGTGCGGCTGGCGCGCCTTGGCCGTGGTGTAGTCGGGATCGGTCTTCCACTCGGGCTTGCCGATCGCGTCGCAGATCGGCTCCCACGCGTGGCCCTGGATCGTGAAGTAGATGTAGGCGTTGGGATCGGTCTCCCACCCCTTGCACTTGAGCACCCAGCCCGGCTGCCCGCCGCCGCCGGCATTGCCGCCGCGCGGCACCACGTCGGTGAAGCTGCCGTGCGGGTACTGCGGGTACTCCTCGAGGTAGCCCACGCGGTCCAGGCGCTGCTGGTCGCGCAGCTTGACGCGGCACAGGTTCAGCACGGCGTCCTGCATCGACACGGCGACCTTCTGGCCCTTGCCGCTCTTGTCGCGCCCGCGCAGCGCGGTCAGGATGCCGATGGCCAGGTGCATGCCGGTGTTGCTGTCGCCTAGCGCAGCGGCGCTGACCGTCGGCGGGCCGTCCCAGAAGCCGGTGGTCGAGGCGGCACCGCCGGCGCACTGCGCGACGTTCTCGTACACCTTCAGGTCGGAGTAGTGGTGGCCGTCGCTGAAGCCCTTGACCGACGCGAGGATCATCTTGGGGTTCAGCGAGAGGATGTGCTCCCAGGTGAAGCCCATGCGGTCGAGCGCGCCGGGGCCGAAGTTCTCCACCATCACGTCGGAACAGCGGATCAGCTTCTCGAGCACCTCCTTGCCGTCGGCGGTCTTGGTGTCCAGCGTCAGCGAGCGCTTGTTGCTGTTGAGCATCGTGAAGTACAGCGCGTCCGCCTCCGGGATGTCGCGCAGCTGGTTGCGCGTGACGTCGCCCGAGCCCGGGCGCTCGACCTTGATCACGTCGGCGCCGAACCACGCCAGCAGCTGTGTGCACGCCGGCCCGGCCTGCACGTGCGTGAAGTCGATGATGCGAATGCCTTCTAGGGGTTTGCTCATGGTCTTGCTTCCTTCGCGTGTGTTGAATCGATGGAGTGGAGGAGGGGGGTCACTTCACGGGCTGCTCTCCGACGAGCGGGGGCTTGCCGTCGCGGGTGCGGCGCAGCGCCGCCAGGACGCGGGAGATCAGCGGCCAGAAGAGCATCACCATGGCGAGCGTGGTGATCGAGCCGACCAGCGGGTTGGACCACATCACGCCGACGTCGCCCTGCGACACGAGCATCGCCTGGCGGAACGAGTCCTCGGCCTTGTCGCCGAGCACCAGCGCCAGCACCAGCGGCGCGAGCGGGTAGTCGAGCTTCTTGAACACGTAGCCGACGACGCCGAAGCCGAGCATCAGCGCGATGTCGAGCATCGCGTTGTGCACCGTGAAGGCGCCGATCGCGCAGATGACGATGATGACCGGCGCGATGATCGAGAACGGAATGCGCAGGATCGACGCGAACAGCGGCACGGTGCACAGCACGACGATCAGGCCCGCGATGTTGCCGAGGTACATGCTGGCGATCAGGCCCCAGACGAAGTCCTTCTGCTCGGTGAAGAGCAGCGGCCCCGGCTGCAGGCCCCAGATCAGCAGGCCGCCGAGCAGCACCGCAGCGGTCGGGGAGCCCGGGATGCCGAGCGCGAGCATCGGCAGCAGTGCGCTGGTGCCGGCGGCGTGCGCCGCGGTCTCCGGCGCGACCACGCCCTCGATCTCGCCCTTGCCGAAGTTGGCGCCGCTCTTCG
>DATKCI010000120.1:0-4122 GCA_035513255.1 Piscinibacter sp.
CGCCGCCCCCGGGTTCTTGGTTCTATCGGGGCGACAACTATTCTGACGCGGGGGGGCACTCATCAACGACGCATAACCCCCCTCCATCGAGCGGACGTTGAACTAAACCGCTGTCGCGGTGGTGGCGCGCGAAGGGTCAGAGAGCGCCGTGGATGTGAGTCGTACCTTGGTTCTGGGGACTGTTCCCCGGAACCCGGAGACGACGATGACACCGCTGCGCCAACGCATGATCGATGCGATGGTGCTGCGCGGCTTTGCTGCGCGCACCCAAGAGACCTACCTGATTGCCGTCGGGCAATTGGCCCGACACCACCACTGCAGCCCTGAGCGACTTAGCGATGAGCAGATTCAGGCGTATCTGCTGTACCTGCTTCAAGAGCGGCAGCGATCCCGCTCCACCGTCAACCTGACCTCGTGCGCCGTGCGCTTCCTGGTCTGCGACGTGCTCGGTCAGACCGAGCGCCGCTTGCAGATCCCGATGGGACGCAACCCGCAGCGCCTGCCGCAGGTGTTGTCTCGTGCCGAAGTGTCTGCGCTGCTGGGCGTGCCCATGTCGCTGAAGGCGCGCATGTTCCTCACGACGGCCTATGCGAGTGGCCTGCGCCTGAGCGAGCTGTGCCGGCTGCGCGGCTGCGACATCGACTCTGCCCCCGACCGCATGTGCATCCGTGTCATCCAGGGCAAGGGCGGGCAGGACCGTTACGGCCTGCTCACCCCGGAACTGCTCGACGAGCTGCGGTTGTACTGGCGCACCGGCCGACGCCACGCCAACGGCGCGGACTGGCTGTTCCCCGCCCGCTCGAATCCATCGCGGCCTTTGGATCGCGCCAGCGGCCAACGCTACTACTACCTCGCTCGTGACGCCGCCGGCATCACCAAGGTCGGCGGCATCCACACCTTGCGCCACTGCTTCGCGACACACCTGCTGGAGGCCGGTGTCGATCTCAACAGCATCAGCAAGTTGCTCGGCCATGCTCAGCTGAGCACGACCAGCCGCTACCTGCGCATGGCCCGCCCCGGCTACAGCGCCGGTGGTGACGCGCTGGCGCTGCTGGCACAGTTGCCCAAGACGCCGCCACCGTCATCGTCACCGCCGCAACCCCTACACTGAGCCTGCCGCGCAGGAGCGTAGTTCAGTGGGCGCCACCCTGGCCGAGGTGCTGCGAACCTTCGGGCCGGCCTACCTGCGCGAGCACGCGCTGAACACGGCGCAGGCGCGCGCGTGGCGGGCCATCGTCGCGTGCCGCACGCCGGCGCTGGGCGGCAAGTTGCAGCAGTGCGACCGGTGTGGACGCCAGCAGTGGCTGTTCCGCTCCTGCGGCAACCGGCATTGCCCGCAGTGCCAGAGCGACGCCCGCGATGCCTGGCGTCAGGCGCAACTGGTCGAGTTGCTGCCCGTGCCGTACTGCCACCTCGTCTTCACGCTGCCGCATGTGCTCAACGCCCTCGCGCAGCGGCACGCACGCTGGGTCTACCGCACGCTGATGCAGTGCGCTGCGGCCACCCTCAACGAGTTCGCCGCCAACCCGCGCTGGCTGGGCGCCATGGGCGCGTTCACCCTGGTGCTGCACACCTGGACGCAGGACCTGCGCCGACACGTTCATGTGCACGCGTTGATGGCCTGCGGCGGGCTGCACGCCGATGGGCGGTGGTGCACCCCCAAGCGAAGTCCGACGTTCCTGTTCCCGGTGCATGCGCTGTCGCGGGTGTTCCGCGGCAAGTTCCTGGATGCGCTGCGGCGTGCCAGCCAGGCCGGCGAGTTGCCTTTGGATCCGGCGGACACGGAGATGGCGCGCCAGACCCGGCTGAAGGAGCTCACCCGTCACGATTGGGTCGTGTACGCGAAGACGCCGCTGGCCGGACCCGAAGTGGTGCTGGACTACCTGTCGCGCTACACGCACCGCGTCGCGGTCTCCAACGAACGCATCGTCGGCATCGACGCCAAGGCAGTGCGCCTGCGCGTTCGCGCCGACGACCACGGTGGCAAGCGCACCACGGTGATCGACGGCCAGACGTTCATCGCCCGCTTCTTGCAGCATGTCCTGCCGCTGGGCTTCAAGCGCATCCGCCACTACGGGCTGCTCAGTGCGGCGACCAAGACCGAGCGGCTGGCCAAGGCACGCGAGGCCCTGGCCATGCCAGCGGCAAACGCTCAGGCGCGTGAAGACGCGGCCGCCTTCATGAAGCGCGTGGCGGGCATCGAGATCTCGTGCTGCCCGCACTGCCGCCTTGGCCACTGGCGCACCATCGAGGTGTTGCAAGTAGCCACGCACGGCCGCCACAGCGACGCCGTTGCGTGCAGGGGGCCACCGTGACTCCACGTCGCGCCATCACTGTCGCTCGCCATCCTTGCCGCTCGCCAGGCAGCAATGACGTCGTTCGTGCCTGCAGGCTCAATGACGCCGCCAGCATGCGCCAACGCGCTCGCCAGCACGTCTCGTGTGACGCCGGCAAGCAAGCTCACGGCAACACAACCCGCACCACCGCCTCGCAGGTGCGCCGCGCGCTTCACAAACACTGCCGCTGAACCTTACATTCCCCAACAGCGCCGCACGCCAGCACCGAGCGGCGGTCTAGTCCAACGAGGTTTATCCGACGCGACCAGCATCAGCGCGATTCGCCAACTTCGGTGCCGCGTCGGATAAACGCTTTCCGTTAGGCCTCTGAAGGGAGACATATGGTTGCGCCACAAGACCCAAGAAATCTCACCGAGCGCGTCCGCCGCCTCGAGATGCTCTTCTTCACCCTCATCGCCTCCCTCGGGGATGACGGGTACGACGAAGAGATGTGGTTTGAACTCCGGCACTTATTCAGAAGGGAACGGGATCGACCATTCTTCGACTATCCCGAGTTTCGCTTCTTCCTTGACCGGATGGCCGACAAGCGCCGACGCGAACAGCCTGAGTCGGTGTTGCGTCAAATCGAACGGCTCCAGCGCGATGTGCAGAGCCTGAGCGAGAGAACTTCAAATGTCCAGAACGAGGCCCACGCGCTTATGGCGATCCAGGGACTCGGGCTGCCCCATGAGCAGGTCCGGCTGCCCCGGTTCGTTCCGGTACGGGCCTACATCGATCAAACTCCCGAGGGCGCGATCTCGGACATCTCGGCTGCAATATCAGATGTCCTCGGTGCCTACGGCTTTGCCGTGGCTGATGAATTCCCGGAGATCCGAGGGTCGTGGTTCAAGAAGTGGTTTGCCAAGAGCAAGGAGGCGTTGTCGCAGCCTGAGGTTGTCGAGCGCCTTGAGAAGATCGAACGCGCGGTCGAGCTGAAGGCTATCGACAAGCCTCAGTCAGAGGTAGACGACAAGCAAGCGAGCGCCATCGCCAAGCTGATCAAGTCACTGGACAAGGTACCGAATCAACTGCTGCTCCAGGAACCAGCCGAAGTTCTGGGCAGGCTATCTGCCGCGTGCTCAAGTGCCAAGAGAGTTCCCACCCATAAGCCCGGTGCCGCAGAGGCCTGACCTAGGCCTGACCCTTCGCTCGAGCGGTCGCACGGCTTGCAGGAACCAAGTCCTGGCCGAGCATCGTCGCCAACCGTTGTCAGTCGAAGGCAGCTCAGCGCTGAACTGTCGACCCTCACACTGGCAGGTACGAGTGCTCTCAATGGGCCGCCCATGGCGCCGCAGTCAGAGAGCCTCGCCGCACGCCTTGAGTAAGCGGCTAGCCGAGGCATCTTGATCGAGAGGAGCGCGTCTAGGATGCTCGTGTCCACTTAACTCTCCGTGGACACGTGAACACTATCTCCAAGGAAGTCTGCCCGGGTCGGCGCCGCAGGCGCAAACACAACGCCGAGTTCAAGGCGCAGGTTGTCGCCGCGTGCAGGCCAGGCGGCGTGTCGATCGCGGCGGTCGCGATGGCCCACGGCGTCAACGCGAACCTGGCGCGCCGCTGGGTACTGTCCGCCGAGCGTGGCGACATGGGTCAGCCGGCGACCTGCGAGAGCGCCGTCGTTCCGAGCTTCATGCCGCTGCGGCTGCCGTCGGCCGAGCCGGCACCCGCGGACATCCGCATCGAACTGCGCCGCGGCTCGACCACGATCAACGTGTGCTGGCCCGGGGCCGCAGCGGCCGAGTGCGCTGCGTGGATGCGCGAGCTGCTGCGGTGATCCGCATCGACG
>DATKCI010000121.1:0-5171 GCA_035513255.1 Piscinibacter sp.
CTCGACAAATGAGGCGCCATATCGAGTCGCTTCGCGCTTCTGCCAACGAACCGCTCGCGATCACGCATGTGCGCCAGTTCCGTGGTGACTGGGTGGTCGTCTACCGGATCGGAAGCGACGCCAGACAGGCATTCGCCGTCGACGCACGCAGCGGCGCCGTGCGCAGCGCCTGCGTCGACGAATTCATCTGAGCAAGGCCAAGGCGGCAATGCGTAGCAGTCAGACGTTGCTCGCGCCTCTCACGTCGTCGATCCGAGCCAATCCGAGAAGCACCTTTTCGATGCCGTCCTGCCGCAGTGTGTACATGCCCCCTGCTTGCGCCGCCGCCTTGATGGTCTCGCTGCGGGCGCGCGACTGAATGAGTGTTCGCAGCTCGGGGACGACGACCAGGAGTTCGTGGAGCGCGACTCGCCCCCTGAATCCGCTGCGGCCACAATCAGGGCAGCCGACGCTCTCGTAAACCTGCATCTTGCCGTTGCGCCCTGCGAGCTCTGCCCAGCGCTGCTGAGCCGCTGCCGCGCATTCGCGCCCCGCCTCCACCGGAATGCACCGCAGGTAGTCCACCATCAGAGCCGACTGCTCCTCCCCCGTGGCCGGGCGGGCGCGCCGGCACTTCGGGCACAAGCGCCGTACGAGCCGCTGGGCCAGCACGGCCAGCAGCGAATCGCCGAAGGTGAATGGGTCCATGCCCATGTCGAGCAGTCGCGTGATGGTTTCCGCGGCACTGTTCGTGTGCAGCGTCGACAGCACCAGGTGGCCCGTCAAGGAGGCCTCAATGGCCATGCGTGCGGTCTCCGCATCCCGCACCTCGCCCAGCATGATGACGTCGGGGTCGGCGCGAAGGAACGCGCGCAGGGCCCGGGCGAAGGTCCAGTCGATCTTCGAGTTCACCTGCACTTGACGCAGCCCCTGATGGGTGATCTCGACCGGGTCCTCCGCAGTCCAGATCTTGCGGTCCGGCGTGTTCACATGGGCGAGCAGGGCATGTATGGTCGTGGTCTTTCCCGAGCCGGTCGGGCCGACACAGAGGATCAGCCCATAAGGTTGCGCGACGACCCGTTTTATCCGCTCCAGGTTGCTCGCACCGACGTCGAGCCGATCGAGCGGGACGGGCTTGGCCGAGCTGAGAATTCGGATCACGACATCCTCTCGCCGTCCGCTCGTGGGAATGGTGGCGACCCGCAACTCGACCCGGTGCGCCGGAGAAAATCGGGCGAAGTCGATCTTTCCGTCTTGAGGGAGCCGCTGCTCGGCGATGTCCAGGCCGCACATGATCTTCAACCTTGCGACGACAGCCCGCCGGTGCGTCGACGGAAGCTCGATGTGATCGTTCAGCACACCGTCTTTTCGAAAGCGCACGCGAACGCGCTCGCGGCCTCCGGGGCATTCGAAATGAATGTCGGAAGCGGACTGAGCATGCGCCTCGACGATGATCTGATTGATCAACTGCACCAGCGAGTTCTCGACCTGCGAGATCTGAACGTCTTCCGCATCGTCTTCGTCACGGCCTTCGTGCTCGAGCGTTTCCACGAGCGTGCCGGCGTCAGTAGGGCGGAAGTCGCCTGGTGCATCGAGTGACGCCGGCATCGTGGAGTCCGACCAGACCCGCGGCTGGCTCATGAAGTATCGGTCCTTGATCACCGACCTGATGTCACCGCGCGCCGCAAGCACCACCACGACATTGCGGCCGATGATCCTGCGCAGTTCGGCAGCAGCCTGCTGGCCCGCCGGCCCTTCCACCGCCACGACCACCGAGTCGCTGATGATCGTCAGCGCGAGTGCGTTCAACCGCACCGCGGCAGTCAGCGGAAGCAACCTCAAGGCCTGCGGATCGGCGGGGAAACGCTTGACGTCGACCAGAGGTACGCCGACTTTGCAGGCCAGCGCCGCCCGAATCTGCTCACCAGTCACCAGGCCGAGGCGCACCAGCACGTCGGCCAGCGACAGGCCCGGCAGTGCTTTCGCCTGCCGCGCCGCAGCAAGCAACGCCGGGCGATCCACCAGCCCAAGCTTGAGCAGCGCTGCGGCAAGCCCCTCCGTGGACTGACTTCCCGGATCTGCGCTCAAGGCGCCCAGCAGCTCCTCGAGAGTGGCAATCATGGCGTTGCGCCCTGAGCCGCCTTCAAGCTTGCTTGGCCGGCGCCGGGTCAGCGCCGCAACGGCACGACTGCGTGAATCCGACCGCCGAAGGGTCGGCCGCCTCGAGCAAGGTCAACAGGCGCATGACTTCCGCGACGATGTCCTTCACGGGCTGGCCGCCATCGATCGAACCGTCGAAATTCAACAACGCGCAGAGATGCGCCGACCGGGCCGTGCGCTCGTAGGAGAACGCGGACCACCGGGCTCGGCTGCACTGCCGCCGAAGTTCCGCAATGGCCAGAAGCGAAAATTCCGGGTTGCACATGACGAGGTCGACGTGCCAGGGCTGAATCTCGCGGCTGAGCCGGATGGCGCATTCGATCGTCGCGGTCTCCAGAATGCTGAGCCGCGCGCCGAACCGATCGGTCAGCACTGCGCGCATGCCGCGCCGCAGGAGCGCAACGGGATGTACCACGAGCAGCGTACGCTGCGAATCGGACACCGATTGGTCTGCTCTGTTCATACGACCTCCCGACACATTGTGTGCTGGCGGCATCAGTTTCCGGCCTTCCCGCGGCGATCATTCAACCCGGCACGAAACGCAAAAATCGGGCGCCGGAAGGCGTCAACTGAGGAACGAGTTCGACGAGCGACTGCTGCACCCGGGGGACCTCGGCTGCGATTTGCGGAACAGGTTCGGCCCTTCGGCCTGCCTCACGCATGCCAGTTGGTCTAGGTGGCGCAGCTTGCGCAGTATGAAATGAACGGCAGTCGCGGTGGCGCCAAACCTGGACTGGATGTCGGATGCACTGAGCTGCACCCCCGGGTTCGCTTGGAAGAACGCCAATACCGCATCGCTCAGTCCCTGGTGCTTCCGGTTTGGGCCTGCGCCGCGTTGCGAGTCCCGATCGCTCATCGGCCACCGCTTCCTGAGGCAGGCTCAGGCCGCACGGTGTGCCAGCGGCGAAGCCACCGGTTCGAGCGCGCTTTCGACGGCAACGATGTCTTGCAACAGGCCCGAATGCTTGAACACGGTGTCACAGAAGGCGCTGCCTCGAATCCTGTCATCGTGGGCCCATCGCAGCAGCGCATCGCCTGACATCGGCTTGGCGTACAGATAGCCTTGGAACTGGTCCGCGCCGAGCCGTAGCAGCAGATCGCGCTGCTCGGGCGTCTCGACGCCCTCGGCGACGACACGCACCCCCAGTGTGCGTGCCATCTCGAAGATGGCCGTGAGAACGGCGCGAGTCGTTGCATTGGTGGTGATTCGGCTCACGAACGTGCGGTCAATCTTCAGCTCGCCGACGGGAAGCTGGTGCAAGTAGCCCAGGCTCGAGTAGCCCGTGCCGAAGTCGTCGATGGACAGCTGTATTCCTGAGGCGGCCAGCCGGGCCAGCGTGGTGCGCGAGAAGTGAGCATGATCGAGCGCGACGGATTCGGTGATCTCGCAGGTCAGGCGATGGGGCGGAATGCCATGGCGCGACAGGGCGCCCAGAATGCGTTCGACGATGTCCGGACGCCGCAGTTGAATCACCGAAAGATTGATGGCCAGTCGCAGCCTCAACCCCTTGCCATACCACTCCGCGGCCTGCCTGCACGCCTCTTCGATCACCCAGTCGCCGATCGTGTCGATCAGGCCGAAACTCTCGGCAACAGGCACAAAGCTCTCGGGTGAAATGAGGCCTCGAGATGGATGCTGCCAGCGAAGCAGCGCCTCCACGGCAACGATGCGGCCCTTGCTCGCATCGACCTGCGGCTGGTAGTGCAGCCGGAACTGCCGGGCCCGGATGGCGCCACGCAAGTCGCTCAACAGCGCGTTTTGCTCGCGCGCCTCGAGCAGGATTCTCGACTTGAAGAACAGCCACTTGCCGGAGCCTTCGGCGGCCGCCCTCTGCATTGCGATCTCCGCGTGCCAGAGAAGGTCGACCTTGGTGCCTTCGCGCAGTTCACGCATGTCCGCGACACCCACGCAGGCGGTGAGAACGACGGGGCGCTTTTCAACGGTCCGAGAGTGCATCGATGCGATTCGCTCGACCAGGCGTTCCGCGAGCAGGCCGAGAAGCTCCCGGTCATCGCAATCGGGTACGAGCAAGCCCAGTGTGCGTTCTCCGGTGCGTGCCACCAGCACGTGACGCTTCTGCAAAGGAAACACGCGCCGAAAGGTGGCGCTCACGAGGTTTGCCACTTCATGGATCACCCGTCCCTCGAAATCGGCTTCGAGAAGTGCGTCGATCGCCCGCAGGCCGTTCACCTCGACACACAGCACGGCGCATCCCTCATCGTTGGACAGGGATCGATGGACCGCCAGCTTCACCCTGTGATTGAAGGCAGCGCGGTTAGGCAGTCCGCTCTCGGCATCCTGGCCCAGCACGGAACGCGCAATCGAGACGCCTTTGACGTGGGCATACCACGCGGCCCCGAGACGCTTGAGGCGAGGAAGGTTTCGACATACAGTGAACATCGCCCACAGCGCCATGGAGGCCGCCAGCACGGCCACTGAGAGACTCATCGTGAAGGCTGCATCGACGGCCAGGGCATCTCCAGCTTGGCACGCGAGCATTGCTCCAGTCGCCGAAGGTCTTGCAACGTTTGCCATCGGACTCCCTTTCCCGGCAAGGTGCCGACCGATCTGCGGGAGGTGCGGCACCGGGTTAATCGACCCCGAGTGACTGCCGCTACCGCGTTCATCCTGAGCGCGGAGCCGTGGGGCCTGCTGAGAATCATCACTGCGCTGAGGCGCAAAGCACGTCGAGAGGAAGGAAACGGAGGCTGAGGGAACGGGAGAGCACGACAGCGGAACGAAAACTGCCGCGCCCCTCCGCTGCAAGCAACCCCGATCAGTCCACGGTGACGGTGTACGTGACGGTTCCGCTGGCTTGAGGATTGAGGGCCCCGTCCAAAACCCAGCGCAGCACGCCGGTTCCGCCGACAGACTGCCCGGCGTTGCAGTCCACTGCCGCGGCCGGCGCCGGGTTGGCCGGCGTGTTCATCGTGCAGCCCGTGAGGCCTGCCGGCAACACGCCTGCCGATGCCGACACAAACGCCGTGTACGGCGGCGTCACGTCGGCGATCACCAGGTTGCTCAACGGCGC
>DATKCI010000122.1:0-19524 GCA_035513255.1 Piscinibacter sp.
GTGTTCGGCAATAACAAGAGATGTCATGTTGGATTCCTTTGTGGATCCCGGCCTGCGCCGGGATGATTTGAGCTGTCGCTCAAATCACCTTGGCTTCGTTCCTGAGTTTGGCAACGAGGGTTGCAACGTCGGGCACCTTGATGCCGGCGCTGCGCTTGGGCGGCTCGCTGACCTTCAGCGTCTTGATGCGCGGGGTCACGTCCACGCCCAGATCGGCCGGCTTGACGATCTCCATCGGCTTCTTCTTCGCCTTCATGATGTTGGGCAGCGTCACGTAGCGCGGCTCGTTCAGGCGCAGGTCGGTGGTGATGACCGCCGGCAACTTGATCTTCAGCGTCTCCAGCCCGCCGTCGACCTCACGGGTGACGTTGGCGTGGCCGTCGGCGACCTCGACCTTGGACGCGAACGTCGCCTGCGGCAGGTTCGCCAGCGCCGCGAGCATCTGGCCGGTCTGGTTGCTGTCGTCGTCGATGGCCTGCTTGCCGAGGATCACGAGGCCGGGCTGTTCCTTGTCGACCAGCGCCTTCAGGAGCTTGGCCACCGCCAGCGGCTGCAATTCGTCGGCGGTTTCGACCAGGATTGCGCGGTCCGCGCCGATGGCCATCGCGGTGCGCAAGGTCTCCTGGCACTGCGTGACGCCGCAGGAGACGGCGATCACCTCGGTGACCACGCCCTTCTCCTTCAGCCGCACGGCCTCTTCGACGGCGATCTCGTCGAATGGGTTCATGCTCATCTTCACGTTCGCGATGTCCACGCCAGTGCCATCGGACTTGACGCGTACCTTGACGTTGAAGTCGACGACGCGCTTCACGGGGACCAACACCTTCATTCGACGTTCTCCAGAGGATGTGACGTTGACGTAAACGGGAATTTTAGTGGGTGGGGGTGCGGCCCACTGTCGGGCAGATGACACCGGCGCCCAAAATCGAACGATCGTACTATTTTACCGGAACCACGACGCTAGACTCCCGCCGCCATGGACTCGCCTCTCCAATCCCCCTCCGACGCCAATGCATTCGGCATGCCATGTGTTGGAGTGTTCGACTCGGGAGTGGGCGGACTGTCGGTGCTGCGTTCGCTGCGTATCCAGATGCCGCAGGCACCTCTAATGTATGTCGCCGACTCGGGTCATGCGCCCTATGGCGAACGCGGCGACGCCTACGTAGTGGCTCGGTCGCATGCCATCGCGTCGCATCTCGTCGCGCAAGGCGCGGTCGGCCTCGTGATCGCCTGCAACACGGCCACGGCCGCCGCCGTGCGGCACCTGCGCCGCGCCTGGCCGTCGCTGCCGGTGATCGGCGTCGAGCCGGGCCTGAAGCCGGCCGCCGCGCTGACGCGCAATGGCCGCGTCGGCGTGATGGCCACGCCGGGCACGCTGGCGAGCGAACGGTTCGCGGCGCTGGTGCGTGCCCAGCCTGCGGGCCTCACCGTGTTCGCCCAGCCATGTCCGGGGCTCGCCGACCTGATCGAAGAAGGCGATCTGCATGCGCCGGCGCTGCGCTCGGCCATTGCCGAACACACCTCGGCGCTGCGGGCGGCAGGGGTCGACACCGTCGTTCTTGGCTGCACGCATTACGCGTTCGCGATCCGGCAGATCGAAGAGGCCATGGGGCCAGGGGTCCGCATCGTCGACACCGCAGACGCGGTCGCGCGCCACGCGGCGCGGCAATTGGGCGGGTTGCTGAATGAGGCGGCGCCAAACACGGTGCGCCTGCAAACGACGGGAAAAGCTCAGCGGCTGCGTGACATCACCAGCGCCTGGTTGCCGTTCGACTGCCGCGTGGAGAGCTTGGCGGCGTGAACCGAAGCCGGTTCGGAGCGCCATCCTTGATGGTACCCCGGACCGGACTCGAACCGGTACGCCGCCTTCCGGCAAGCGTCGGATTTTAAGTCCGATGCGTCTACCCATTTCGCCACCGGGGCACGCGGGCAGTGTATGCCAGCGAGGATCACACGCCGATCTCCGGCGAACCGGCGGTGCCTGCGCCGACAGGGATCGGCTCCTCCCGCGCAGGGGCGCCCAGCGTGGCCCACGAGTACACCTGCGCGACGCTATCCGGCCTGGAGCGCAGCGCGTGCGCCGCGCTCGAGGTCGATCGGCCGCAGCAGCGCCAATCCGACCAGGAAAAAGGCCGCTGTCGACAGGATCGCCAGCCGATGATTGCCGCTGGTGAGCCAGGTGACGAGGCCGTAGGTTACCGGCCCGACGATCGCCGACAGCCTTGTTGCGAAAGTCCAAAGCCCGTAAAACTCGGCACGCTTGGAGGGCGGCGCCAGCAGGCCCGCCATCGCCCGCCCGGCGGACTGGCTGGAACCCATGCACAAGCCGGCGATCACGGCTGCCACCCAGAACAGCCCCGGCCCGCGGGCCAGCGCCGCGAGCACGGTCATGACGATCCACCCGACCAGCGTGATCGCCATCGCACGCTTGTGACCGATGCGGTCCTGCCAGTAGCCGAAGGCGAAAGCGCCGAGTGCCGCCGCGATGTTGACAAGGAAGATCAGCATCATCGTCTGGGCCTGCTTGAAGCCGAGCACCTGTTCGGCGTAGACCGCCGCGAGCGCGATCACGACGGCGATACCGGCCTGGTAGCAGGCGCCGCAGGCAAGCAGCCAGGAGAAGTCGCGAAACAGCCGAGCCTGCCGGTACGTGGCGGCGAGCCGCGCCAGCGACGCGCCCAGGCCGGCGGCGGCCATGGATGGCGCCTGGGGGACGGCGCGCTCGCGCAGCAGCGCGAACGTGAACAGCGACGCGACGCCGTAGACACCGGCGGTGATCAGCATCGTGACCGGCACGAACGACGTGGCCGGCTCGCCGCGCGCCTGCGCCGTCAGCACGTAGGCCAGCCCCAGACCCAGCGACAGCATGCCGCCGAAGTAGCCGAAGCTCCAGCCCCATCCCGACACGCGTCCGAGGGCGTTGTTGCGCGCCAACTCGGGCAGGAAGGCGGCCGTCAGCGCTTCGCCGAACGCATAGAACATGTTGGACAGCACGATCGCCACCGCGGCCAGTGCGATGTCGCCCGGGCCCGTCCACGCGAGCGCGAGTGTGGCGCCGACGCATGCGGTGGTGCTGATCGCCAGCAGGCGCTTTTTCGCGGCGCGCAGGTCGGCGTAGGCGCCCAGGGCCGGCATCGCGAGCATCACGAGCGCGTTCGACACGCCGAGCACCAACGTCCACGCCAGCGTGGCCCAGTCCGCGCCGCCGGCAATGACTCCGACGAAATAGGCGTTGAAGACCGCCGTGAGGACCACGGTCGTGTAGCCCGAGTTGGCGAAGTCGTACATCGCCCAGCCGAAGACCTCGCGCTTGCGAACGCCCTCGTTCAGCGCTTCCTGAGGGAACAGGCTCATGACGACACCCCGCTCGCCGAGTACGGTGACCCTTCGACAAGCTCAGGGCGATCGGGGACCAGGGTCGGGCCTTGTTTGGGGCGGCCCGGCACGGCGGTCCGTGAAAGACAGTCTGACACTCTCATGGGACCCCCCGCCGTTGTTGTGTGCCGGGATTATCGACAGGATGGCGAAGCGGCCGCAATCGGGATAGGGCCGCTCATCGCTGAGCGGACCCTCCCACACCACCCGGCGTGCGGGTCCGCACCGGGCGGTTCGAGAAGTTGAGGTCAGGAGACCTGGCGCGAAGCGACAGGTTTGGGGGCGCTGAGAGCTGTGAGGCTTTGCCTCCGGACCGCCGGCTGGCCTCTGAGCGAGCCGACCGCGCTGCACAATTTCGTAGGTGCTTCGCTCCGTCGGCTCAGCGCCCGATCACCCACGCGCCGCGCGCGCCGGGCGCTTCGTCGGGCACCGGCCAGCCGTAGCGCGCGCGCCGCCGTTCGGGCGGGTCCTTCCAGTGCAGTTGCGCGCGGATGTCGCGCAGCACGCCGGGTTCCTCGGCGAAGTAGCTGTGCCCGAGGCGGAACAGGCTGGAGCCGTGCACGCGCACGGTGTCGATGCCCGGCAGCACCAGCACGGGCGGCGCGCCGCCCGCGCGGCCGCCTTCGGTCATCCACTCCAGCGCGGCGAGCGCCTTGTCCTGGTCTGCCACATACAAGGTGGTCCGATCCGCCACCAGCGGATAGACGCTCGCCAGTTGCCGAAAGAGCTGCGCGTCGACATCAGGCGCGGAGAGGAAGATCTGGCCGAAGCGCGTGCCCGAGCGCAGCGCCGCCTGCGTTGTGGCGCGGTGCATGGCGCGCAGCAGGCCGCGGTTGCCCATGCTGTGCGCGATCAGGTGCACCTTGCCGCGCTCGGCGAGCCCCGTCACCTTCACGAGGAAGTTGGCGATGTGTTCCTCGCTCGCCTCGATGGACGACAGGTCGCTCAGGTACGCACCCACCCTGCCGCGTGACGGCCAGCTGTACAGCATGGTGATGCCGGGCACCTTGAGGTCGAAGCCGAGCTGCGCCGCACGGCGCGCCGCGTCGTCGAAGGTGGTGTTGAAGCCGTGGATGTAGACGAGCACGTTGCGGTCGGCGGGGTCGAGGCCTGCGATGAAACTGCGCACGTCGCGCGTGAAGGCATCGGCAGAGAGCACGGTGGCCGGGTCGACGGTGATGCGGTCGTCCACCTGCAGGAGCAGGCGCCGCCACAACGGCGAGCCGAGCTCGCCCGGACGGTGGCTGGTCGGGATGCGCACGATGCGCTTGCCGAAATGCATGGTGTCGTCGAACTCGGCGCCGAAACCCTTGCTGACGTCGTTGAGATCGAGCGGCTTGCGGTTGGTGCCGAACCAGACCGGATAGCAGGTGCCCGAGAACTCGGGCGGGCAGGTGGCATCGCTGCGCAGGGTGCGCATGCGGGGGGCGGCGGCCGTGCCGGCACCAGCGGGTGCGGCAGTGGCCGTGGCCGCTGGCGTGCTCGGCGTCTGCGCCGGCGCGGCGCAGGCGGCCACCACGATGGCGATCAGCGGCAGCAACAGGCGTCGGGTCGGAATCATCATGGGTTGCCTCTGCCATGCAGGCCCTTGCTGCAGCGATGGTAAGCCGCGCCGCACTCGCAGGCGGGCAAAACGTCAATGCAGCGTGCGCGCAACCACCGGCATCGCGAATTCGCGGCCGATCACGGTGCGGGCGTAGAAGTAGTTCAGGCGCACCTTCACGCCCAGTGAATCGATGTTCACGCGGCCTGCCTCGTCGCATGGGAACGAATAGGCACGGCCTTCATGGAACAGCGACTGGAAACGCAGTTCATAGCGAGCGGCTTCGCGGCTGGAGAGAGTCGTGGTGTGCATGATGTGCTCCTGCAAAGGGTTTGGATGACCCTTGGGTTGCACATCGAGAGCGAGGCGTTTTACGAGGGAGTCGCAACGTGCCTGCACCAGTGAAGCAGTGCACGCATTCAGCGCCCGATGCTGCAGCCGCCCTGCGGCCCCTGGCGGAAGCAGAAGTCGCCCGTCAGGCTGGAACTCTCCCACGGCACCTGCACGCGGCCGGTTTCGCGGGCGACGCTCAATCGCACCTGCTTGAAGAGCATCTCCACCGGCAGGCCGGGCGACTGCATGAAGCCCAGCAGATGCTTGGTGTAGAGGCTGTTCTTCTCGTTGGGGTTGTCGAGCGCGACGCCGCCCGGCGCGGTGGAGAAGGCGACCATCGAGCCGAGCGGCGCTTCCACCGGCGCCAGTCCCGAAGGCGTGGCGCCGCGGAACTTGAGCCGGCGGCCGTCGGGCCCGAGGATCTCGGCGCCGGAGAACGGGTTGTTGCGGCAGGCATCGAGGATGACGATGTTGATGCCGTGCTGCATTGCGCCCAGCCGGTCGAGCAGCTCGTTGAGGTCGGCGCTCTTGGCCGGCACCTCGTCCTCGGCGCGGATCTCGGTGTCCACCGGCAGCAGGTAGTTGCGGCCCTTCACTTGCAGGCCGTGGCCGGCGTAGAACACCACGCGCACATGCGCCGTGCGCGCAGCCAGCGAGAACTCGCGGAAGGCCTCGATCATGTCGCGCAGCGAGGCGTTCTCGCGCAGCACGACCTCGAAGCCGAGTTCGCGCAGCGAGGCCGCCACCGCCTGCGCATCGTTGACGGGGTTCTTCAGCACGCCGATGCGGTAGGCGCCGTTGCCGATCACGAGCGCGGCCTTGTGCTCGGCGCCGGCCGGCCCGGACGCCGTCGGACCGGCGAGCGTGGCTTGCGCCGCCCAGGCAGGGACGGACAGCCCGGCCAGCACGGCGGCGCACAGTCGACGGCGCGTGATCCGCATCGCCTGCCCCCTTCAGGGCCTGCCGGGCAGCGCATCCACCACGGCGACGCCGTCGACGATCTCGCTCGCCTTCAGCCGGTGGGTGATGGCGGCCAGCCGCTCGGCCGGAACCCGTACGTAGTAGTCGCCGAGCTGCCCCGGCCCCGCGGCCAGGCTGCCGTTCACTTCCACGAGCAGCAGGCGGATGTCGGCTTCGCGCGCGTCGGCATCGAAGTTGACCTTCAGGTACGGGCCCTGGTCGGCCACGCTCGCCTGCTGGATGGCGCGCAGCTCGCTCGTGTCGTCTGCGGGCTCCATGACCATGCCGACGATCACCGCCGTCTGCAGCGCGACCACGGCCAGCGCACCGGCGAAGGCCGGCCGCAGCACGGGTTGGGGGACGACGGAAGCGAACCAGTCGCGCAGGCGTTTTGGCAGCGACGGGACCGCTGCGTGGCGCACGCCCTGCGGCACCGGCTCTTCGCCGCGGATTCGCCTCATGGCGCGCTCCAGTCCCACTTCGCTGGACACCGCCGGCACGTCCTCGCGCAGCCTGGACTGCAGCGAGCCGTGCCAGTTCAGCTCCGCCCCGGCACTCGGGTGTTCGCGCAGATAACCATCGACCCAGGCACGATCGGCCTGCGGCAGCGTGCCGTTCACGTAGAACGGCAGCAGTTCGTCGAAGCGGGACTTCATGATTCGGCTCCCAGCAAGGAACTGCCGCCTTCGCGCTGGAGCAGCAGCTTGAGGCAGTTCCTGAGTTTCTGGCGCGCATGGAACAGGCGCGTCTTCACGGTGTTTTCCGGGCAGCCCTGCACGGCCGCCACGTCGGCGAGCGACATGCCTTCGTAGAACACCAGGTGCACACATTCGCGGTGCTCGTCCGAGAGCTTGTCCATGCAGCGGCGCACCCCTTCATGGCGCTGCTGCTGGGCGAGGATCTCGAACGCGCTCGCGTCCTCGGACGCCATGCTCTCGGCGACTTCGTCGATGTCTTCGTGCCGGCTGTCGGGCTTGCGCGAGCGAAAGGCCATCAGGACCTTGTTGCGCGCGATGCCGATCAGCCAGGTGCTGAACTGCGCATCGCCGCGGAACCTGGCCGGCTGGCGCCACACTTCGTACAAGGTGTCGGCCACGATTTCCTCCGCCTGCGCAGGGTCGCCGAGCTGCCTCAGCACGTAGGCGTAGAGCCGGCGCGAGAAGGCGCGGTACAGCTCGCGAAACGCCGCCTCGTCGGCCTGCCCGATGCGCTCGAGCAGGCGCAACACCTCGTCGTTGTCCATTGTTGGTGCGCTGGGTGGGCGTGAGGTGAATGAAGTGTGGGCATGGTAAGGCGCCTCCGATTCAGCGGCACAGCAGTTTCCCGCTGCAAGGACATGGAGTTGGGGGTGTCACTCGCTGCGGAACTGCACGCGGCGGTTGGCCGATGCGAGCGGATCACGGCCCGACAGCGGGGCGGATTCGCCCACGCCGACAGGGCGCAGCCGCTTCGGATCGATCTGGTGCGTCGCGACGAGATAGCGCTTGACGGCCGAGGCGCGACGCTGAGAAAGCTGTTCGTTGTAGGTATCGGGGCCGGCGGCGTCGGTGTGGCCTTCGATGACCACCGACTGGATCTCGGGCAGCAGCCGGATGCCTTCGGCCAGCGCGTCGAGCTGCTGGCGCGCCGAGGGCAGGATGTCGGCCGAATCGAAGGCGAACTGCACCGGCAGCGCGAGTGCCGAGGCGCGGCGCTCGGCGGCGGGTGTCGCCTGGGCGGAGGACGCATCGTCGAGCAGACGGAGGGAGCGCATCTTCATGCCGGGCGCGGGGGTCTGCGGCGCGGCCAGGATGGCGGCCACGTCCTGCGGATCGACCGCCTCGCCGGGCCGGTACAGGCGCACGTCCTGCGCCAAGGCTGAACCGGCGGCGAGCGCGAGCATGAGAGGGGCGAGAAGCTGGTGGCGGAACATGTCGTTCTCCTGGATGGAGGGGTCGCCACTGTGTTGCCGGGGCATGGGGCACGGTTCAAGGTTTTTTGCGTCGATGGCGACCTCTCCTGACCGCGACCACGACGCCGCGAAAAAGACATGAACCGTTCCGATGCCGGTAGCAACCTAGGGGCCTCGACAAGCACACAAACAGCGAATCCAGAGTCATGATCTCGATCCGCGGCTCCGATCTTCGTGCGGGGGTTGCAATGAAGCAGACGATTCTTCTCTCAGGCCTCTGCGCGGGCCTGCTGTGCGGTTGTGCGGACGTCCGCATCTCCGAATACCAGCGCCCGGATGCTCCCGCGAAGTCATCGTGGACCCGGACGCCCGACACCACCGTGTCGGCTTCCGGCACGATCTCGCCGCAGTGGTGGACAGAGTTCCGCGATCCCTACCTCGACTCGCTCGTGACGAGGGCAGTTGCGGGTAACCTCGACTTGAAAATCCTGGCTGCTCGCATCGACGTGGCCAACGCGCAGATTGCCGAAGCTGGGGCGGGCGGATTGCCGACGGTGGACGTCGGCGCCGGCGCCAGCCTGGAAAAGAGCACCGGGCAGACGTTCTCGAAGCAGTTCAACCTGGGCACGCAGGTCAGTTGGGACATCGATGTCTGGGGCAAGGTCAGCAAGGGCGTTCAGGCGCAGACCGCCGAATTCCGTGCGACCGAGGCCGATTGGCGCGCCGGATATCTGCAGATCGTTTCCACTGTCTCGACCACCTACTTCCAGATCCTTCAACTCGACGAGCAGATCGATCACCAGCAACGCGCGCTGGCGAAGAGCGGGCAGATCCTGAGCATCTTCGAGACGATGCGCGACAACGGCCTGCTGCCCGCCACCCAGGTGCTGCGGCAACGCGCCGAGAACAACCGGCTCACCAAGGATCTGCTGGAGCTGCGCCGATTCCGCGACGTGGCGGAGAACGCGCTGGGCACGCTGCTCGGCGTGCCGGCCGGGGAATTCAAGCTCCCGTCCGGTCGGCTTCAGGAACGGGTGCAAGTTCCGGCGGTGCCCTCGGGCCTGCCCATGCAATTGCTCGCGCGCAGGCCCGACATCGTCGCCGCCGAATTCCGGGTACTGTCAGCACACGACCTCATGGGCCAGGCGAAGCTTGCGCAATTGCCTTCGATCAGCCTGACCGGCCGCGGCGGCACTGCCAGCTTCTCGCTCGGCGACCTGCTGAAGTCCTTCACTTTCGGGCTCTTGCCGAGCATCAACATTCCTGCACTCAACCCGGGCATCAAGGCACGCGCCAAGACCAGCGAGGCACAGGTCAAGGTCGTCGAGCAGGACTACCGTCGCACGGTGATCGCGGCGTTCGAGGAAGTCGAGAACGCGCTCGTCAACCTCGACGCGCACCGGCAGCAGAAAGAGCAGATGCAGATGCAGGTCGAGCAGCTCGAGCTGGTGTCTGACCAGACCGAAGCGCAGCTCGCGGCCGGCGTCGTTTCGCAACTCGAGGTGTTCGAGACCGAACGTTCGTTACTGGCGGCACAGCTCGCGCTGCTGGCGAGTCACCAGCAGGTTCTGTCCGACACGGTCACGCTTTACAAGGCGCTCGGTGGCGGCTGGGCCCCCGTCGAGGTCGCGAATGCCCGCAATTGAAAGGCCCTTGCCCGGCCTGGTGCGTGACGCGCGAATCGGCGCCATGCAGCCGACGTCGACTGACGACCTCGACATCGTGCTCAGGCCCCTGTCCCGACCGGAGCTGGGCGAGATACGCGTCGACAGCATGCTCGCCGTGGGACGGGCCGAGCAGCCCTTCGCGTCGTACGGGCCCGACATCGTGGTGATGCTGTCGCGCCGGCACGCCAGGATCTTCTGCGAGAGCGGGGGCGTCTATCTGGCGGATCTGGACAGCAGCAACGGAACGACGGTCAACCGCGCCCGCATTCAGCAGGCACCGTGCCGGCTGCGCGACGGCGACGAGATCTGCTTCGCCGGCGTGCTGTCCTACCGTGTGGAGATCGCGCCGCGCACGGTGCAGTCCCGGCCTGAAGAAGATTTCACCCTGACGCTGACGCCCGAATCCGCCGACTCGGGCCTCGAGACGATCGTCATCACGCGTTTCCCGTTCCTCGTCAGCAAGACCGATCCGGCGTTCGCTCGTTACCGCGACGAGCATGCCCGACAGGTCGGTTACCTGTCGCGGCGACAAGCGCACATCTTCCAGAGGGACGGCGGCGCCTGGATCGAGGACCTGGCCAGCACCAACGGCACCTTCGTCGACGGCCAGCGCCTGCAGGAGTGCGCGGTTCCTCTGCAGGACGGTGTCCTGCTCGCGTTCGGCGGCGATCATTTCGCCTACCGGGTGAGCATCAGGAAGGCACCCGGGAGAGCAACCGAGAGAGCGCCGGAGACCGTTCCGGTGGAGGTTCGCGAGCGCCTCCCGGCTGCCGCAGAGAACGCCGCCGAAGACAACCCCGCCATTGCCGGCAAAACCACCTTCATCGTGGCGCCGACCTCGTTCCTCGAGATCTTCTGCGTCGATCACGAGCCGGGCGAAGCTGCCGACGGCAACCGCTCGACATTGCCCGCCGTCATCGGTCAGGAACCCGCCAGGCGCCGAACGCGCGGACGACGCGTGGCCCTGTTGTCCGAAATCGCGGCGTCGTTCGCAGGCAGCGATCGGAATCGCGCCAGAAGCCGCTGGCGGCGAGGTGCAACGCTTGCCGCCCTGCTGGGCGTGGTGGCAGTGGCGGCGTTCTGGTGGAACGCGTCCGATCGCGACCTGAAGGACATGGTCGCCCACGGCGAGTACGCGCAGGCCGCACTTCTCGCGAACCGGTCGCTGGAGCAGCATCCCGATGATCTCGAGCTCAAGGCGCTCGCCACGGAAGCCGCGCTGAAAGCGAACGTGCCGGCCTGGCTGGCCAAGGTGGCGGCACGCGATTTCGATGGCGCCCAGGCCGTTGTCGCCGGCATGTCGCAGCTGGCCGTCCGCAATCCCGAGCTGAGCCCGCTGGTGGGCGAGCTGGAATGGCTGGGCACGCTCGAACGGCTCGTGAGCAGCCGGGGCGGACCCGAGATGCCGATACGCATCTACGCAGACGAGGACAGCATCGGCGCCGTGCTCGATCGATGGAACGACGACACGCGCGAGCACCAGCGCGCGCTGGCCCGCATCGCGTCGTACGTCCCGCAGTTCAACGCTCCGTATGCCGAGGCGCTCACCCATCTGCGCAGGCTGCAAAGCGAAGCCACGGTGCATCTGGGTGCGATCGACCGCTTGAAGGCGATCATCGCCGCGGAGGTGAACCGGGACAGGCCGGAAGCGCTGGAGGCCGTGCTGAAGGAGTATGCGCAGAAGTATCCCGGCCTCGGCGGGCTCGACAGGGTGCGCCAGGACCTGGCCCGGTACATCGACGTCAGAAACGAGGCACGCACCCGCCAGCCGGGACGGCTGTTCGCGCTGCTGCTCAAGGCGCGCTTCGTGACGCCACCGTTCCAGGAAGGCGTTCGCGCGTTGACAGCGAGCGGGCAGCTGCCTTCGGCAGAGCTCGTGCAGCAGTACGAAGCCAGCACGAAGGCCTGGAAAGACGGCGACGCAACGCTGGCGCTTGCCGGCCTGCAGAAGATGGCGGCGGGTCCCTGGGGCGAAGCGGCCGCGAAGGAGCTGGAGCGCAAGCAGGCCGTCATGGCGCAGTTCGCGGTGCTGCAGCAGTCGCGCGCGGCGAACGGCTACGCGGAACAACTGCTGGCGTTTCGCGCATCGCTCGATCCCGACGAGGACGTTCATTTCGTACGTGCCACCCAGGCGGACCTGAACCTGCAAAAGGACATGGTGCTCGCACGGGCGCAGGAGTCCATGAACCGGGCGCGCGCGCTGTGGCAGGAATATCGGAACTACGGCGTGATCGAAGCCTCGCAGCGCATCGAGACCACGATTTCGAGCCAATTCCGCACGCGCGCTCGCTTGTTGTCCGAAGCGAGCAGCTACGCGCAACAGGGCATGCAGCTCTACGCGCAAGTGGATGCGGCGCGACCCGACCCCTGGACCGCGATCCACGACGAGATCAGAACCGAAGCGCAACAGCAGCGCAGCGCCTTGCTGGAGCTGCGCAACGTCCTCGCGCCGGAGCTGTTGAAGAGCAAGCTGGCGCTGCTGGGAGACACGAGCGATGACGCACGCCAATAGCATCAAACCGCTGACCGACGCGCTCGGGGACCACAGCAGCGAGGGCATCGCCATCCTGACGACGGAGCCTTCGCGGGTCCTGGATGCCGTCGTCTACACGATGATCGGGCTCGTGCTGTCCGGGCTCGCCTGGTCGTTCTTCGGGCGCGCCGATGTGATCGTGGCGGCGCAGGGCGTGCTGACCCCCGACTCGGAGCTCAGGCGCATCTATGCACCGGTCGATGGGGAACTGGCCAACCTCTACATCGCCGCAGGCCAGCCGGTATCCAAGGGCGATGTGCTGGCCAGGCTCAACGCCAGGGGAGCGATCGAAGCCGCGACCAACGCATTGCAAGCCCAGTTGAAGCTCGAGGACGCAGAACGGGAACTGAAGGAGTTCCCGGAGAAGAAGGCGCTGCTCGAGCGCAAGGCCGCGACGCTGCGGCAGGCGATGGAGCTCGAAGAGCAGCAACACGGACAGCGGATCGCCCTCGGAACCACCAGGCTGGTGGACGTGCAGAAGGCGCAGGCGGCCGAGGCTCGCACCAACGTCGAGGAAGCCCGCCGGGCGCGCGACGCGGCCAAGGCCGAGGCGGAAAAGTTCGAGCGCGTGTTCGCAGCGCCCGGCGGCGGCGGGGTGTCGCAGCTCCAGGTCGAAGCCAAGAAAAACGCATTGCTCGCCGCCGAAAACGCCTACCGGGTGGCGCAAGCGAGGGTCGGCGAACTGAACGCGCGGCAGAGCCAGGAACTGACACAAGCCCGCGCCCAGGTCGAATCGAGCGGCCAGGAGCTCAGCACGCTGAAGCTCCAGTACGAGGCGGCGGCGAACGAGCTCACCAATGCCGAAGAAAAGCTGCGGCTGCAAGTGCAGACCGCGCGTCTCGTCGCCGATGCCGCCGCCCGCATCCGCTTCGAGAACATCGACAAGGACAATTTCCTGCTGGTCGTCGCACCGGTGTCCGGCGTGATCACCGAAGTGACGTCCACGCAGCCCGGAGACAAGATCCAGGCCAACACGCCGCTGGGCGGCATCGCACCGAGCAACGCGCGCGCCGTGCTGCAGGTCGAGATCGCCGAGCAGGACCGGGGCTTCCTGCGCGAAGGCCTGCCGGTCAAGCTGAAGTTCAGCGCATTCCCGTACCAGCGCTATGGGCTCGTCAACGGCACGCTGGAATACATCTCGCCGGCCACGAAGCCCTCGCTGCAGACCAAGCAGCCGGTCTACGAGGCCCGCATGACGCTGGAGCGGGACCACTACCTCGTCGCGGACAAGAAGTACCCGCTGCGCTACGGAATGACGGCCACGGCGGAAGTTGTCGTGCGCGAGCGGCGCCTGATCGACCTCGCGCTGGACCCGTTCCGGGAAATCGGCGGGTGAGTTGGTTTTTGTTCGACTGCGAAGGAGCGAATGACATGACGACCATCGTGAAGATCGATGGCGACGCGATCGGCGTCGCCGAACTCATGCAGACCATGAAGCTGACGGGTCAGTACGAGGGACTCATCGAGCAGTTCGTCAGGGACAAGCTCGCGGTGCGTGGGGCCAAGAAGCAAGGCATCCAGGTGTCGGAGGCAGAGATCCAGGAACGCGCCGACCAGTTTCGCCGGGTGCGCGGCCTGCACCGGTCGTCCGACACGAACAAGTACCTCGACGCGATGCGGGTCAGCCTGGACGAGTTCGAGGCCTTCATTGTCGACAGCCTGTACCAGGAAAAGGTGATGCAGAAGGTCTGCAGCGACCAGGCCGTGCAGGCGTACTTCAAGATGAACTCGCCCCGGTTCGACAGCATCGAGGTGAGCCACATCGTCCTCGATTCCGAAGGCAAGGCCAAGGAGATGATCTCGGTGCTGCGCGACGATCCGGACAGCTTCGACGAGATGGCCCGCGAGCATTCGATCGCCGACACCCGGGAGCACGGCGGCCTGATCGGCAAGGTGCTGCGCGGCTCGCTGCGCAGCGATGTCGAGGCCAAGGTGTTCAACGCCGCCGTCGGCGAGCTTCTCGGGCCGTTCGCTTCGGCGGACCGGTCGGTTTTCGAGATCTTCCGGGTCAATGAGAAGCATCCGGCCAAGCTCGACGACGACACGATCACCGAGGTACGGCGGCTGCTGCGTGAGGACTGGCTGCGAGCCAGGGCGCAGGAACATGTCATCGAGGCCTGCTAAAGCCGGAACGGTCACGCCATGGATACGCAAGCAGCCCAGTCCCACGCCGACTTCCTGGCGTCGATCGACTTGTTCTCCGCGCTCACCCGGGGCGATCTCGATCGCTTGGCGGAGGCCGCGCAATCCCGCTTGCTTGCGTTCGGTGACACCGTCTGCAGCGCCGGCGAGACGGCCGACGGCCTGTTCGTCGTCAAGTCCGGCTCGATCCGCGTCTTCGCCGAGGAAGGCGGCAAAGAGACCAGCCTGGGCTTGCGCAAGGCGGGCGAGGTCTTTGCCGAGATGGTCATGCTGCGCGACTACCGGCACGAATCGTCGGCGCGCGCCTCTGCGAAGACCGAGTTGTTGTTCATTCCCCGCAGCGTGATCGGCCCGATCGTGGCGGGCAACCCCGCGGCCCGCGCCTTCGTCGCCAGCCGCGTCGCGATCAGTTCCGCCGGCGGCTTGATCAGCCAGTTGTTCGACCTGCGCGGCAAGGTCGACAAGACCGAGCTCGAGAACCTGATCCGCAGCGTCGGTGTGAAGCAGATCGCCGCCGGCAAGGAAATCCTGAAGCAAGACTCACGCGAGGATCGCCGGCTGTACGTCGTGCGCCATGGCGAGGTGCGCGTGGTGCGCCACGAGGAAGGCACGGAGTACCCGCTCGCCATGCTGCGGCAGGGCGACACCTTCGGCGAAAAGGCCTGCCTGATGCGGCAGGAGCAGTTCGCATCGGTGATCGCCGGCACGGATACCGCGCTGCTCGTGATACCGGAGAAGACCGTTCACTTCATCCTCGAGCGCAATCCGAAGCTGCGCGAGGCATTGGAAGAGCGGGTCCGGCTCGTCGACAGGGAGCTGCAGCGGCAGAAGAAGCTGGCCGAACGACGCAAGCTGCCGGTGATGCTCGACCTGCAGTCGAAGGCGGAGCTGGGCGAGAAGATCATCCCGCGCTTCGCATGCGTCGAGCAAGCCGAGGAGATGGATTGCGGCGCGGCGTGCCTCGCGATGATCTGCAAGCACTACGGCATCGGCATGACGCTCGGCAAGCTGCGCGAGATGGCGAACGTCACGACGCAGGGCGCGACGCTGGAGAGCCTCGCGCGCACCGGCGAATCGCTCGGCTTCACGACGCGCGGCGTGCAGTGCACCTTCGACGCGCTGCGCGGGTTCGAGCTCCCGCTCATCGTGCACTGGAAGGGCTACCACTACGTGGTGGTGTACGGGGTGTCCAAGCAGCACGTGTGGGTGGCGGACCCGGCGCTCGGCTTCAAGAAGATGAGCGTCGAGGAGTTCGAGCGCGGCTGGAGCGGCACCTGCCTGGTCTTCACCCCCGGTCAGGACATGGCGCAGATGGCGGCCACGCGCTCGCCGTGGGTGCGCTTCGCCAGGTACCTGGTGCCGCACAAGAAGATCCTTCTGCATCTGTTCATGGCGACCTTCGTGATCCAGATGCTGGGCATCGTGCCGCCGGTGATCATCCAGAACATCCTGGACGGCGTGATCGTGCATCAGAACGTGAGCCTGCTGCACCTGCTGATCGTCGGCCTGATCATCTCGCACGTGTTCACCCAGATCATGTCGACGATCCGGGCGGCACTGGCGAACTTCATGGTCCGCAAGCTCGACTTCAACATGATGTCGCAGTTCTTCAAGCACACGCTGTCGCTGCCCTACTCCTTCTTCGCCAAGCGCAAGACGGGCGACATCTTCGCCCGCTTCCAGGAGAACCAGACGATACGGAACTTCCTGACGGAGTCCACCGTCACGACCGTGCTCAACCTGCTGATGATCTTCATCTACTTCACGGTCATGTTCCTCTACAACGTGAAGCTGACGTTGCTGCTGATCGCGTTTGTCGTGCCGATCCTCGCGTTGACCGTGCTGGTGACGCCGAAGATCAAGGCCTATGCGCGCGAATCGTTCGCTGCCGGCACCGACGCGAAGTCGTTCCTGATGGAAGCGCTCGGCGGGGTGGAAACCGTCAAAGGCATGGGCATCGAGCGTCCGGTGCGGCTGAAGTGGGAGAAGAAGTACGCCAAGGCACTCGAAGTGGCGTACCGCTCGCAGAAGTTTTCCATCGGGGTCGGGCTTGCGGGGCAGTTGTTCAACGCCGCCACGACCGTCGCCATTCTGTGGGCCGGTGCCAACCTGGTGCTCGCGCGCGAGCTGACCATCGGCCAGTTGATCGCATTCAATGCCTTGATGGGCAGCGTGCTCGCGCCCTTGATGGGCCTGGTGGGGCTGTGGAGCATGTTGAACGACGCCGCCGTGGCGATGGAGCGCCTCGGCGACGTGCTCGACATCGAGCCTGAGCAGAAGCCCGGGGACCTGGCGTCGCGCGTCGCGCTGCCCGACCTGCAAGGCGACATTCGGCTGGACGGCGTCTACTTCCGCTACGGCGGCAACGAGACAGCCTATGTGCTGGAAAACATCAGCCTCGAGATCAAGCCCGGCGAGCTGATCGCCATCGTCGGCCGCAGCGGATCCGGAAAGACCACGCTGGCGAAGCTGCTCGTGGGCTTCTACCCGCCCACCGAAGGCAAGCTGAGCGTGGACGGCTACGACATGAGCGTGATCGACAAGGAGTACTACCGGGCGCAGGTCGGCTACGTGATGCAGAGCAACCTGCTCTTCTCGGGGACCATCGCCGAGAACATCGCGAGCGGCGTCGAGAGTCCGGACCGCCGCCGCATCGAGGAAGTCGCCAAGCGAGCCGATGCACATGCCTTCATCAGCAAGATGCCGCTCGGCTACGAGCAGGTGGTGGGAGAGCGCGGCATGGGCCTGTCGGGCGGGCAGATCCAGCGCCTGTGCATCGCGAGGGCCCTGTACCACGATCCTCGGCTGCTGGTGTTCGACGAGGCGACCTCCGCGCTCGACACGCAGTCCGAGAGCAACATCATCGCCAACATGCACGACATCCTGAAGGGCCGCACCGCGGTGATCATCGCGCACCGGCTGAGCACCATCATGCGGGCCGACAAGATCCTCGTGCTCTACGAGGGCGCGATCGTCGAGCAGGGGCGCCACGAGGAACTGGTGGAGCGCCGCGGCATGTACTACGAACTGGTGCAAAAGCAGTTGAGCGCCGCATGAAAATCCTCGACCATGATCTGGAAGCGAGCTCCACATTCTCGTACGCGGGGCTGATCGAGAAGATCGAAATCCTGCGCTCGACGCTGCGCTGGGCTTCCACTCTCGAACGGCCCGACATCGAAAAACTGCTGCGGCAGGCCGGCGCGTTGCGCGACGAAGTGATGCAGCTGTCGCACAAGGAGCGGTTCGTGAAGGCGGCGGCTGCCGAGCCGACGCGTACGGAGCTGTCGCAGCGCCAGCGGCGCCAGGGGCTGATCGAGCGCAGCTTCATCTTCGAGGGCGCGTTCGGCGACAACCCGAAGCTGCTCGAGTCGCTGGAAATCGCCGAGAAGGCCGCTCCCACGGGCCTGCCGGTGCTCATCGACGGCGAGAGCGGCACCGGCAAGGAACTGATGGCCAAAGTGATCCACGCCAACGGCGACCGGGCCGACCGGCCGTTCATCTCCGTCAACTGCGGGGCCATTCCCGACAACCTGCTGGAGTCCGAGCTGTTCGGCCATCGCAAAGGCTCGTTCACCGGCGCGTCGGCCGACCGCAAGGGCAAGTTCGAGAGTGCACATACCGGGACGATCTTCCTCGACGAGATCGGCGAGCTGCCGCTGTCCGGCCAGGTGAAGCTGCTGCGCGTGCTGGAGGCGCACGAGATCCAGCGCGTCGGCTCCGACGAGCCGATCGGCGTGGACGCGCGCGTCGTCGCGGCCACCAACCGGGACCTGCGCCGCTTGAGCCAGGAAGGAAAGTTCCGCGAGGACCTGTTCTATCGGCTCAGCGTCATTCACGTGACATTGCCGCCGCTGCGCGAGCGCAAGGACGAGATACCGCTGCTGTTCGAATTCTTCGGCGACGAGGCTGCCGAAGCGCTGAAGCGGCGCCCGGTCGAGATGACCCGGTTACTGCGCAAGTTCCTGCTCGACTACGATTACCCCGGCAACATCCGGGAACTGCGCAACATCATCTACCGGCTCTCGTGCCTGGCCGGTCAGGCGGCCGGTCTGGAGCACCTGCCCGCGGACATCCGGCCCGCGTCGCCGGTCCGGGGCGCGGCTGCCACTGCTCTTGGCAACGATGTGAATGCGGCCACTGCGGCTGCGCTCAGCGAAGCCAAGCGCATCGCGAGCGACGAGGCAGAGCGCGAGTTTCTCGAGCGCGGCCTGCAGGAAGTCGGCGGCGTGGTGACCGAGCTGGCCAAGCGCTGCGACATGAACCGATCCCATGTGCAGACGCTGCTCAAGAAGCACGGCATCCGATCGAAGGACTGTCGCAACGGGAACCTGTCGCGCCGCGAATAAGGGCCCATTGAGCACGCGCGAAGGCGCTTCGGAGGGTCTCACAACACCGGATGCATCGCGGTCCGGTCAGGGCTGTCCAGGTCCTCGGCGCGGACGACCACCGCTGTGATGTTGTCGTGCCCGCCCGCTTGGAGCGCCAGGTCGAGCAACGTTTGAGACGCCTGCCGGCAATTCCCCGGCAGCAGGGCCTGCTCCATGGCCAGTACATTGACCTCGTTGCTCAGGCCATCGCTGCACAGCAGGAAGACGTCGCCGTCGATGACGTCGACGGTGGTGCCGTCGATCTCGAGTGTGTCCCTGGCGCCGAGCGCACGCGTGATCAGGTTTGCCGCCGGGCGCAGCACGGTGTCGTCCGAATTGGCGGGGCGCCGCGACCGGGCGGCTTCAATCTCGCTGTGGTCGCGCGTCAGCAGCTTGAGGCGCCCACCCCTGAACAGGTAGATGCGGCTGTCACCGGCCCACAGGCAGGCGCAGCGGCGACCCGCAGCAAGCAGCGTCACGATCGTGGTGCCGATGACCGGCACGTCGCGCTGCGCCGCCTCGGCGCGCAGCCGGCGATTCGCATCCTGCAAGCGCTCGTGCGCAGCGGCGACGTACTGCTCGAGGCTTTGCGGTGGCGGCAGGCCGACCAGGCTCCTGACGGCCAGGCGGCTCGCGAACTCGCCCAGCGCATGTCCACCCATGCCGTCGGCGACGGCCCAGAGCCCACGCTCGGGCTGCTCGAGGCAGGCATC
>DATKCI010000123.1:0-2973 GCA_035513255.1 Piscinibacter sp.
GCGCGGGGTGGCGGCGCGGGGTGGCGGCGCGGGGTGAAGCCTTTCACTTGGGACACGCTCCACCCCTGGAAAGAGGGGGCAAAGTTAGCGCACGTGGGCGTTCGCCGGTATGACTGTCATTCAAAGTCCCGATTCCCGCAGGCGGCGCAAGACCTCCTCGGACATCGGAATCTCGTGCTCATGGTCCACGGCTGGCGATGCAATCATGTCGTGCTCCTTCAATCTAGGCGCCGCCCGTGCGCACGCCTTGCGGCAGATCAGCCGATGTCGAGATGCGCGCTCCCCGGAGCACGGAACCCGATGGGCTTGATCCGGCGCAAACCGGCGCCGCGAGCGGCTCACTACAGTGCAACGACACATCCGCAACGGACAGCACCATGGACCTTCCCACTCAAGCTCATCTGGCCACGCTGCGCGATCTCCTGAACTACCGGCTGCGTGAACTGCGCGCGGACGTCCATGCCGCCGAGGTGGCACGGCAGGAAGCGTCGGTGGTTTCGACCCACGAGGTGACCGACCGCAAGGACGAGGCCCTGCAAGAACAGCTGACCGGCGTCGACGACGCCCAGGCACAGCGCGACCGCGACGAGATGGCCGACGTCGAGGCTGCGCTCGGGCGGCTGGACGCCGGCACGTACGGCGACTGCGTGGATTGCGGCGAGCCGATCGCGCTGCCGCGCCTGCTGGTGCTGCCGGCCGCCCGCCGTTGCGCAGCATGCCAGTCGGCGCAGGAGCATGCGGCCACGCGCAGTGGCGTCGCCTGATCCGTCGACGAGCGATGTCCGACAAGCCTCGCGCAGGAGCCCGCCATGTATTCACGCATTCTTGTGCCGATCGACGACAGCCCCACCGCCCGGTGCGGACTCGATGAAGCCGCGGCGCTCGCGCGCGAACTCGGCTCGACCTTGCATCTGCTCAACGTGGTCGACGCCCGGCTGCTGGTCGGCGAGGTCTCGGCCTACATGCCCCCGGACCAGTTGCTGAACGATTGGCGTGCGGCCGGCGAGCGGCTGGTGGCGCAGGCGGTTGCGACCGCACGCTCGAAGGGCATCACCGTCGACGGCGTCGTGCGATGCGACCCCGGCTGGCGGGTGTGCGACATGATCCTCGAGGAAGCGAAAAGCTGGCGCGCCGAACTGATCGTGATGGGCACGCACGGCCGGCGCGGTTTCAAGCGCGTCGCCGTGGGCAGCGACGCAGAGCTCGTGTTGCGTGAAAGTCCGGTCCCGGTGCTGCTCGTGCGCCAGCCGGCGCAGTAGGCGGCGTCTCGGGTAGACCGTACCCGGGGTGGCGTTCCTTTCGACCTTTCGAGGGCCAAGATCCGGCAAGATGAGCGACATGCCATCCGACACCTCGATCGCTGCTGCGCGTGAGCGCGTTGTGGCGCTGCGCGCCTCGCTCGAAGCCCATGACGGCCGGCCGGTGCGTTTCGTCGAGACGCACATCTCCTGGGTGCTGGTCGGTGAATCGGTGGTGCACAAGCTGAAGAAACCGGTGCGGCTCGCGTTCCTGGACTTCACGACGCTGGCCGCGCGCCGCCGCTTCTGCGAGGCGGAGCTGCGGCTGAACCGCCGGCTCGCGCCGTCGCTGTACCTCGGGGTGGCGGAGCTTCGGGCGGGACCGGGCGGGCCCGCCTTCGATGGCCCCGGACCGGTGGTCGACGTCGCGGTGCGCATGCGCCGCTTTCCCGACGGCGCACTCTGGAGCGAAATGCTCGCCGCCGGCACACTCGACGCGCGCCACATCGACGCGATGGCGCAGCGCTTGGCCGAGTTCCATCGCGATGCCGCGGTCGCGCCGGTCGACTCCGGGTTCGGCGGCGCCGCGGTGCACCAGCGAACAGTGCGCGGTCTCGTCGACGGTCTCGAGGCCTGGCCCGGCCTGCCTGGCGTCTCGGCGACGATCGCATGGCCCGAGCTGCGCCGCTGGCTCGACGCCCAACTGCTCGAGCTCGCGCCGCTGTGGGCGGCGCGCCGGCGCAGCGGCCGGGTGCGTGAATGCCACGGCGATCTGCACCTCGCCAACGTGCTGCAGCTCGACGGCCGCGCCGCCGCCTTCGACGGCATCGAGTTCGACGACGAATTGCGCTGGATCGACGTGCTCGACGACGCCGCCTTCCTGGCAATGGACCTGCTGGCACATGGCCGCCGCGACCTGGCCGTCCGCTTCCTCGACGCCTACCTCGAGGCGAGCGGCGACCACGACGGGTTGCCCGCGCTGCGCTTCTTCCTCGTTTGTCGTGCGCTGGTGCGCGCGCAAGTGAAGGGGCTGACCGCCGCCGAGGGCGTTTCCGAAACGCCGGGCGAGAGCACGGCAGACTACCTGGCGCTCGCGGCCGCGCTTTCGCGCAGCGCGAACGCGAGACTCGCGATCACCCATGGGCTGCCCGGCTCGGGCAAGAGCTTCGTCTCGCAAGGCCTGCTCGAGGCCGCCGGCGCGATGCGCGTGAGGTCCGACGTCGAGCGCAAGCGGCTGTTCGGGCTGCGCGCGCGGCAGTCGTCGCACGAGTCGGTGCCGGGCGGCATCTACGGAGCGGACGCGACGGCGCGCACCTATGAGCGCTTGCTTGCGGTCGCACGCATCGCGCTGGATGCCGGCTGGCCGCTGATCGTGGACGCGGCGTTTCTGCGCCGTTCCGAACGCGCGCAGTTCGCCGCGCTCGCGGCGTCGCTCGGCGTTGCGTTCTGCATCCTCGACTGCCGGGCCGAGCACGCCGTGCTTCACCGCCGGCTCGCGCAGCGGCAAGCGGCCGGCGGCGATGCATCGGAGGCCGATGCGGACGTGCTCGAGCGACTGATCGGCGCCGCTGAGCCGCTGGCCGAAGAGGAACACCGCGCCGCGATCGTCGTCGACGCGGCACGGCCGATGCCGATCGAGGTCGTGGTGCAGCGCTGGCTTGCCGCCTGAACCCGGGCGCATGGCCGCGCCCCGCGACCGCCCCCCGCGCCCCGCGGCCGCCCCCCGCGCCCCGCG
>DATKCI010000124.1:0-10172 GCA_035513255.1 Piscinibacter sp.
GGAAACCCGGCGCGCCGAGACTGCGTGCCATGCCCCCGCGGCCGGTTGCGCGAACACGACAAGTCGCAGCCGCCGTCGCGAGCCCTTTCACCCTTCCATTGGACGAGGCTTTCATGTGGATCGATATCGCTCACTTCACTCCTGGCACTGCCGCGGCCGGTGGCCTGCTGCTCGGACTGGCCACCGTGGTGTACCTGACCCTGAATGGCCGCATTGCCGGCGTGTCCGGGCTGCTGGCGGGCCTGATGCAGCCGCCTTCGCGCGAGACCGGATGGCGCGTCGCCTTCCTGCTGGGCCTGGTCGCGGCGCCCTGGATGTGGTCGATGTGGATGCCGTTGCCGCCCGCCCGCATCGAGGCAGGCACCGGCCTGCTGATCGCCGCCGGCTTGATGATCGGCTGGGGCGCTCGCCAGGCTTCGGGGTGCACCAGCGGCCATGCGGTGTCCGGGCTGGCGCGGCGCTCCCTGCGCTCGCTGATGTCGACCGCGCTGTTCCTGGTCGGCGCCTTCGTCACCGTGGCGGTGATGCGTCACCTCGTCGGCGCGTGATCGCGCGGCCCGCCCCCGCCGCCGTCAATCGCAAATCTTTACGTCACGAGGTACGGACATGAAACACGTCACCGCCTGGATCGCTGGACTGTTGTTCGGCTGCGGGTTGCTGCTGTCCGGCATGGCCGACCCGGCCAAGATGCTGGCCTTCTTCGACCTCACGCACGCGTGGGACCCGTCGCTGGCGTTCGGCATGGCCGCCGCCATTGCCGTGTCCACCGGCGCGTTCGAGTGGGCACGTCGCCGCACCCATTCACTGCTCGGCGTGCTCCTGGCCTTGCCGACTGCGCGGCGTGTCGACTTTCGTCTGGTGCGCGGCAGCCTGGTGTTCGGTGTCGGATGGGGTCTGGGGGGCATCTGCCCCGGGCCGGGCATAGTATTGCTGGGTGGCGGTCATGCCGAGGGCCTGGTGTTCGTCGCTGCGATGCTGGCAGGGATCGCGGCGCATGAGCTGCGGCAACCGCAGGCCTTGATGCGGCAATCTGTGGAAAATCCGCCTTTGTGCGTTGTGAGTAGGGCGGCCGGCTCGAAGGCGTAATATCGACGATGTCATGGCCAAGCCGCACACGCGTGTACATGGTCGCCACGCGGAAATCGCTGCCGCTCGACCGGCGGCGCCCTCGGTCTCCGACTACGTCGAGGCGTTTCGGAGGATCCTGCCGAGCCTTGGCGAATCCCATCTCGCCATGCTCCGAGCTCACTACATGGCTCCCAATCGAAGCCTCACGACATCTGAGCTCACTGAAGCGGCCGTCGAAAGCGAGCACGCTGCAGCGGCCAACGAGGTCGAGGACGCAAGCGGACTCGCTGAGGCCGTCGACGAATTCGGGGGCGAGAGCGTGCTGTCCGAAACAATTGGAGAGGATGAAGACGAGCTCACCAGGGATGCCCTCGAGGACACGAGCCTCGACGCCGCGAACCTTCAGTACGGTGCCATTGGGCAGGCTTTGTACGAAAAGTTGCCCGCATTCCTGAAGCAGCAGAAGCGCAAGCAGAAGGATGGCACCTTCGACTACATCGGCGCCCTGGCTGAAGCGGAAGACCGCTCCGGGCCGCGGGACGCATGGGTCTGGAAGATGCGCGCGGAGGTTGCGTCTGCGCTTGAGGAGCTTGAGCTCGTTGAAGGAACCTCGCGATGAAATGCCGCAGCCGGTGTTGTGGCTTTGCCGCCCTCGCGGGTGGCAAAGGATTTGCGACGTGCTCGGCACGTCAGTCGGATTGCGTTCCGATGAAAGCGATCTTCAGAGCCGACGGAACGCCGCCTCCGGGTTGTAGACGGCCGCCATTCCCTTCCAGCTTCTGCGCGGTAGCAGGGCTGCCCACCATGAACAGGCCGATGAGGCACCGTTGTTGGGGGTGACAGGGCCCGACCACCCTGCAGCACATCCAGGAAGTTGCGCGGGAGCTCGGTGTGACGATCGATCCGGCCTCCAGAGAAACCTAGTCGGCGACGAACCGATACCAGGCCACGCCGTCGGCGTCGACGCTTCGCGTCGCCTCGCCGCGGTAAATCAGGTGGTTCAGGCAGGCGACTGCTTCGCCGGTCGCCATGCCGAGCAGCGGCACGTCGGCCTCGCTGATCGGACGCGCGAACAAGGCGCCGAAGACGTCGACCACCCGCTTGGGCTCGGCGAGCGACCGGCGCAGCCGCGTGAGCGCCTTCTCCTGCCCGCGCGCCAGCGCATCGATGCGCAGATGCAGGCCGCGAAAACACTCGTTGTGGGCCGGCAGCACCAGCACGTCGTCGGGCAGCTCGCGCTTGAGCTTGGTCAGCGAGGCTAGCCAGTTGCTCATCGGGTCGGCGTCGGGCTCGGTCGGGTGCACCGACACGTTCGACGAGATGCGCGGCAGGATCTGGTCGCCCGAGATCAGCACCTTCAGGTCCGGGCAGTACAGGCAGGCGTGTTCCGGCGAGTGGCCGCTGCCGACGACCACCCGCCAGGTGTTCGCGCCGATGCGCAGCTCTTCACCGTCGCGCAGCCGCCGGTAGCTGTCGGGCAGCGCGTGGATGTGCTTGCCGAAGTTGCCGAAGCGTGCGCGATAAGTTTCGATCGCGTTGGCACTCCAGCCGGCGCGGTGAAAGAACTCGATCGCGTCGTCTGGCGCCTCGCGCCCGGTGTCGGACACCATGACGCGGCAGGTCAGGTATTCCAGCCGCGTCATCCACAGGCGAACCCCGAACTTGCGCGTCAGCCACCCGGCCATGCCGACATGGTCGGGGTGCATGTGGGTGACAAACACACGTGTCAGAGGGCGTTGGTCGGGCGAGTTGGCGAACTGCTCGCGCCAGACGGCAACCGTTTCTTCGTTGCGCACGCCGGTGTCGACGATGGCCCAGCCTTCGCCATCGTCGAGCGCCCACAGGTTGATGTGATCCAGCGCATAGGGCAGCGGCATGCGGATCCAATGCACCCCGGGCGCCACTTCGAGCGCCTTGCCGCGTGCCGGGGGCCCTTCGAAGGGGTAGACCAGCGTGGGTTTCGGAACCGGGTCGAGATCTTGCATGCCGTCCATCGTCACGCTCGCTTTCAAAGATGTCGGATCTTCGATGCCGAGGCCGGCGCGAGGTTCGTCGCTTCCCACGATGGGCGAGCAACTCGCTTCACCAAGACTCGGCCCATTCGGAGGAACATCGCGACGCGAGCCAGCATCCCACAGCAGGGCCGCACCGAGCTGCCGCTTCTGGAAAGGCAGGCTCACGGCGAGGCGGCCGACGCGGGCCACAGGAACAAGGGGATAGCGCGGCAGCTTCTTCGCCAACTCTTCGGACAGGTCCGTGAGGGGGACGCTGCCAGCGGCCAGAGTGTAATACCCGGCGATGGTGTTCGTCTTTTCGTCGATGGCGACATAACAGGCGCTGGTGCGGCGTCGCATGTCCTGCGATGCTTGCTCGCGCAAGTACTTGTCGAGCGGATCGCTGCCGCAGGCAAAGCCCGCACGGTCATGTTTCGGCGCAAGCACCTCTATACGGAACTTGCCTGTCACCGCGATGAGGCGATCAGTTTCTTGTGGGCCTTCGCCGCGCGCGCCATCGCAGGAGAGGGCGCAGGAGGATCGAGCAGCAACGCGGCGAAGCGCTGCTGTTCTTCCATCGAAAGGCGGATGATCTGCGTCTGCTCGATCGTGCGGCGCGCAGCTTCCTGCGCGGCGCCGACGAGGAAGTCACTGAGGCTGCGCCCTTCGATCTCCGCAGCGCGCCGGACTACAGCCAGCACGTCAGGCGCGATGCGGGCTTCGACGCGTTCCGTTCGAGTGGTATCGGTGACCATGGCAAAAAACCTCTCAATTTCGCCTCAGATGTACGGTAGATTACCGTACAAATCAAGCCATCAACGTGCTTGGGACCCATACTGATGAGCTGATAGCGTGAGCTGCACGATGGCGTCGACTGCGTTGGGCACGTCCTTCGGGTTGATAAAGCGAGTGATGCCGAAGCGCCGGCCCATCGCTTCGCGAGCGGGATTCGTGTCGACGCCGATGATCTTGTCGGCGCCGACCATCATCGCGCCCTGTATCACGTTCAGCCCGATGCGTGAGCACCCTCGGATGGGCAACCGGGAACGCTCGTAACGCTACTTGACGCTTGCCGTGGCTGGCTGCTTCATTCGCTGTGTTAGCGCCTTCTGCACGCCGGGCTCGACAACGAGCTGTTCTACATGGACAAGACGATGATGGTCTTCGGCGACGCCAAGAAGGTGGTCGAGGACATGGTGCAAGCGACCGAAGCCTCATGACAAGGGTCGTTGACTGAACCGGACATGATGATCGCAGGCCGAGGAAGCCATCCGCGCCACCGAGCGCCTCGTCAACCAGGACAAGGTCGACCTCATCCTGCCGCCCTGGGGCACGGCGAACAACCTGGCGGTCGGCGCAACGCTGAACAAGCATGGCTACCCGCACCTGGCCGTGGCGTCGATCACCGACAAGGCGCCGGAGTTCGCCAAGCGCTGGTCGAACGTCTTCTTCTTTCTCGGCATGGGCTCGCAGTACGGCGAGGCGCTCGTCGCGGCCCTGGAGGAAGCGCGCAAGGCGGGCAGGATCGGCAGCACGGTGGCGATGATCAACGTGGCCGACGGTTTCGGTGTGGACCTTTCGCGCGCGACTCGCAAGGTGCTCGAGCAGCGCGGCTTCAAGTTCGTCTACGACAAGAGCTACCCGCCCAACACGCAGGACATGTCGCCGATCCTGGCGGTGCGCGCCATCGCGACGCCGCTCGCCTGCGGCAACACCGTGGTCTTCAAGGGCTCGGAGCTATGCCCGAAGACGCACGGCCTGATCGTCGAGGCGCTGAACGACGCGGGATTTCCCAGCGGCGTGGTGAACTACAGTACGCGCATGAAATCACGTCGCATCGGCCCCCTCACCGTGTCGGCTCTCGGGCTCGGCTGCATGAACCTCAGCCACGCTTATGGCACCCCGCCATCGCCTGAGCAGGCCGAGCGCGTGCTGCGGCGCGCGGTCGAGCTGGGCGTGACGTTGTTCGACACTGCTGTGCTCTACGGCTTCGGCGCGAACGAGGAACTGGTGGGCCGGGTGCTGGCGCCGCACCGTTCGCGGATCGCGCTGGCCAGCAAGTGCGGCCTGCATGGCGTGGACGGCAAGCGCGTGATCGACGGCCGCCCCGCGACCCTCAAGGCCAACTGCGAGGACACCCTGCGCCGCCTGCGTACCGACGTGATCGACCTCTACTACCTGCACCGCTGGGACAAGACCGTGCCCATCGAGGAAAGCGTCGGCGCGCTGGCGGACCTCGTGCGCGAGGGCAAGGTGCGCGCGCTCGGGTTGTCCGAAGTGTCGGCCGCCACATTGCGCCGCGCGCATGCCGTGCATCCGGTGAGCGCGCTGCAGAACGAGTACTCGCTGTGGACGCGCAACCCGGAGATTGCGGCACTCGACGCCTGCCGGGAACTCGGCGTCTCGCTCGTGGCCTTCAGCCCGCTGGCGCGCGCCTACCTCACCGGCACGCTGCGCGACGTGTCGGCTCTCGAGCCCAAGGACCTGCGGCGCGCGATGCCGCGCTTCCAACCCGAGACCTACGCGCGCAACCTGCGCCTGATTGACACCGTGCAACAGATCGCGCGCGACGCGGGCTGCACGGCCGCGCAGCTCGCGCTGGCCTGGCTGCTGGCGCAGGACGAGCGCATCGTTCCGATCCCGGGCACGACGCGCGTCGAGCACCTGGAAGAGAACGTGGCCGCGGCGGACCTGGCGCTGGATGCGGACATCCTGCGGCGCGTGGATGCGGCGGTCAACCGGCACACCGTCGTCGGCGCGCGCTACGCCGACGCGACTCTCGCCGAGATCGACACCGAAGAGTTCCGAAGCTGACTCTTGACCGCATCCCGCATGAACCTTCGCCAGCTCGAGACCTTCGTTCGCGTCGCCGAGCTCGGCAGCTTCAGCAAGGCGGCCATGATTCTGGGCATCGCGCAGCCGGCGCTCAGCCGTCAGGTCCGACTGCTCGAAACGGGCCTGCACGAGACTCTGCTGGAACGCACCGGCCGAGGCGTGCGACTGACCGAATCCGGGCAGCGGCTGTTCGAACATGCGGTGGGCATCCTGCAGCTCGTGTCGAAGGCGCGCGATGACGTCGTGGCGCGGCGCGACGAGCCGACCGGCCGCGTCACGATCGGCTTGCCGCCGACCCTCGGGCGCCGGCTTTCGCTGCCCCTGGTCGACACCTTCCGCCGTCAATGGCCGCGCGCGAGACTCGCCATCGTCGAGGGCCTGTCGGCCCACCTGGCCGAGTGGATCGCCACCGCGCGTGTCGACCTCGCGCTGCTCTACAACCCTCAGCCGCACACGGCGCTGGAACTCACTGCGTTGTTCGAGGAAGCGCTGTGCCTGGTGGGGCCGGCGCCGCGCCGGCGATCGCGCAGTGGGCTGGCGAAGTTGCCGCTGCCGCTGCGCGAGCTGCCGAACTACCCGCTCGTCGTGCCCGAGCGCACCCACACCATCCGCCGCCTGATCGAAGCCCAGGCCGCCCTGGCCGGCATCGAGCTGCAGATCGCGTGGGAGGTGTCGAGCGTGCCCACGATCGTCGACCTGGTCGTGGCCGGCTACGGGCACGCGGTGCTCAGCGAGAGCGCGGTGGCCATGTCCGGCCATGCCGATCAGCTGCTGACGCGGCCGCTGTCCGAACCCTGGGTCACCAGCACGCTGTGCCTGGCCGCCTCCTCCAGCAGGCGGCCCACGCCGCTGCTGCGCCAGGCCTCGACGCTGCTGGCCACACTCGCGTCCAACCTGCCCCGGGGCTGAGAGGCTGAAGAGGGTGTAGACAAAAGAAGAATCCTTCCGGTATTTCTCTGTGTCCTCTGTGGCTCTGTGCCCTCTGTGTTCAAGACAAAGCGTGCCATGCATATCGGCAATGGCAATCGAAGCCGTCCTACATGCCGATTGATCTCAACACTGAGGACACGGAGCCACAGAGGACACAGAGAAGATTTTGTCTACACCCTCTGAGGGCGACTCCCCGGCCATGCCAAACCGCTATAGCTGCTAGTGGCGACGGGGGCTTGGACGCCCGCCGGCCAGTGTCCACAATCGCCATCATGCCGGAGCCGCTCAGCGCCCGGAAAGGCGAAGGAGACAAGCCGATGATCATCGACATCCACGGCCACTACACCACGGCGCCGGCCGCGCTTGGCGCCTGGCGCGATGCGCAGATCGCCGGCATCCAGGACCCGGCGAAGATGCCGCGTGCCGCCGACCTGAAGATCAGCGACGACGAGCTGCGCGAGACGATCGAAATCAACCAGCTCGCGAAGATGCGCGAGCGCGGCAGCGACCTGACGATCTTCAGCCCGCGCGCCAGCTTCATGGCGCACCATATCGGCGACTTCGACGTCTCGGCCACCTGGGCCGCGATCTGCAACGAGCTGTGCTATCGCGTCGCGCAGCTGTTCCCCGCGCACTTCGTGCCGGCCGCAATGCTGCCGCAAAGCCCCGGCGTCGACCCCGCCACCTGCATCCCCGAGCTGGTGAAGTGCGTCGAGCAGTACGGCAACGTCGCGCTGAACCTGAACCCCGACCCGTCGGGCGGCCACTGGACCAGCCCGCCGCTGACCGACCGCCACTGGTACCCGATCTACGAAAAGATGGTCGAGTACGACATCCCGGCGATGGTGCACGTCAGCACCAGCTGCAACGCGTGTTTCCACACCACCGGCGCGCACTACATCAATGCCGATACGACGGCCTTCATGCAGCTGATCCAGGGCGACCTGTTCAAGGACTTCCCGAGCCTGCGCTTCGTGGTCCCGCACGGCGGCGGCGCCGCGCCGTACCACTGGGGCCGCTACCGCGGGCTGGCGCAGGAGATGAAAAAGCCGCTGCTGAAGGACCACTTGCTGAACAACGTGTTCTTCGACACCTGCGTCTACCACCAGCCGGGCATCGACCTGCTGACGAAGGTGATCCCGGTCGACAACATCCTGTTCGCCAGCGAGATGATCGGCGCGGTGCGCGGCATCGACCCGGAAACGGGCTTCCACTACGACGACACCAAGCGCTACATCGAGGCGTCGACCCTGCTCAGCGCCGAGGACAAACACAAGGTGTATGAGGGCAATGCACGGCGCGTGTACCCGCGCCTGGATGCTGCCCTCAAGGCCAAAGGACTCTGACCATGTACGAACTCGGGATCGTCAAACGCCACATCACGCGCGCCGACCGCGTCGCGGTCGACCAGCTCGCCGGCTTCGGTGTCGCCACCGTTCACGAGGCGATGGGCCGCGTCGGCCTGATGAAGCCGTACATGCGGCCGATCTACGCCGGCGCGCACGTCGCCGGCCCGGCGGTCACGGTGCTGCTGCACCCGGGCGACAACTGGATGATGCACGTCGTCGCCGAGCAGATCGCGCAAGGCGACGTCGTCGTTGCCGCCGTCACCGCCGACTGCACCGACGGCTTCTTCGGCGACCTGCTGGCCACCAGCTTCCGCGCCCGCGGCGCCGGCGGCCTGGTCATCGATGCCGGCGTGCGCGACGTCAAGGACCTCACGGCGATGGGCTTCCCGGTCTGGAGCAAGGCCATCAGCGCCAAGGGCACGATCAAGGCGACCATCGGCTCGGTCAACATCAGTGTGGTCTGCGCCGGTGCGCTGGTGAACCCGGGCGACGTGATCGTGGCCGACGACGACGGCGTGGTCGTCGTGCCGGCTGCGCTGGCCGCGAAGACCGCCGAGGCGGCCGTCGCGCGCGAAGCCAACGAAGCCGAGAAGCGCGCCAAGCTCGGCGCCGGCGTGCTGGGGCTCGACATGTACAAGATGCGCGAGCCGCTGGAAAGAGCCGGCCTCAGGTACGTCGACTGATGCAGCGCATCGCCATCATCGGCTACGGCGAGGTCGGGCGCATCCTGGCCGAGGACCTGCGTGCGCAGGGCCGCGCCGTCACCGCGTACGACACCAAGCTGCGCGGCGAGCTCGGCGAGCCGCTGCGCGAGCACGCGCTGCGCTTTGGCGTCACGCTGGCGGCGTCGCACGCGCAGGCGGTGCCGGGCGCCGAGCTGGTGATCTCGGCGGTGACCGCCAGCCAGGCCGTGCCGGTGGCCGAGGCCTGCGCGCCGGCGCTGTACCCCGGCACGTTCTTCCTCGACTTCAACTCGGCGTCGCCGGGGGCGAAGATCCGCGCCGGCGAAGCGATCGCCAGCGCCGGCGGGCGCTACGTCGAAGGCGCGGTGATGACCTCGGTGCCGCCGTACCGCATCCAGGTCCCGCTGCTGCTGGGCGGGCCCGATGCGGCCGCGCTGGCGCCGCTGCTCGCGGAACTCGGCTTCAAGGCCCGCGTCGCCAGCGAGCGGCTCGGCGTCGCATCGGCCACCAAGATGTGCCGCAGCGTGATGATCAAGGGGCTCGAGGCGATGGTCATCGAGAGTTTCACCGCCGCCCGCCACTACGGTGTGGAGGACGCGGTGATCACGTCGCTGCAGGAGACCTTCCCCGGCATCGATTGGGAGAAACAGGGTGCGTACTTCTTCCAGCGCGTGATCGAACACGGCCGCCGGCGCAGCGAGGAGGTGCGCGAGGTGGCGCAGACGGTGCGCGAGGCCGGGCTCGAGCCGTGGTCCGCCAGCGGCACCGCCGAGCGCCAGGCCTGGGTGGCCGACCTGGCCGACGCCGGCCTGTTCGGCGAGCGCGGCAGCAAGGGTTTTGCGCGCAGCGCCGACTGGCGCACCGAGGCCGACCGCCTGCTGGCGCGGCAACATGACAAGGACAGCGATGAGCTTTGAGAAGACGCCCGGCTGGTTGGACTGGTACGCCGGCCCGAGCAAACCCCGCTTCGCGTTGCCGCCGGGCAGCGTCGACGCACATTGCCACGTGTTCGGCCCCGGTGGCGAGTTCCCGTTTGCGCCCGAGCGCAAGTACACGCCGTGCGACGCCAGCAAGGCGCAGCTGTTCGCGCTGCGCGATCACCTGGGGTTTTCCCGCAACGTGATCGTGCAGGCCACCTGCCACGGCGCCGACAACCGCGCCATGGCCGACGCCTGCCGGGCCTCCGGCGGCAAGGCACGCGGCGTGGCCACGGTGCGCCGCTCGGTGAGCGACGACGAACTCCAGGAGCTGCATGCCGCCGGCGTGCGCGGCGTGCGCTTCAACTTCGTCAAGCGGCTGGTCGACTTCACGCC
>DATKCI010000125.1:0-5624 GCA_035513255.1 Piscinibacter sp.
TGCTGCTGGAGCCTCGGACGAGCCGAGACTCGCGGCGACGAACCGTGGAGCGGACAGCTTGCAGTGGCCCTCGACCTCGGTGGCTGGATGCTGCTGAGGTTTCGGCATGACACCACCACCGGCCGGCGCGGCGTCGTCTGGCTGCCGGTTCAGCGCCGCGGGCTGGAAGGGCAATGGCATGCGCTGCGCTGTGCGGTATATTCCGCCCGACCCGCCAGAGGCCCCGTTGCCGGCCTGGACCCCGCGAGCCGCACAGAATCACAACAATGAACGCGCCCGACGCCGATGCCCCGCTGATCGATCGCGTCAAGCGCGGCGACGTCAAGGCGTTCGAGATGCTGGTGGTGAAATACCAGCGGCGCATCGAGCGGCTGATCGGCCGCATGGTGCGCGACGTGGACCTGATCCCCGACATCGCGCAGGAAACCTTCATCCGCGCCTATCGCGCAATCCCTCAATTCAGGGGGGAGAGCGCGTTCTACACCTGGCTGTACCGGATCGCCGTGAACACCGCGAAGAAGACGCTGGTGGAACTCAAGCGCGATCCGCTGATCACCGAATCTGCCCGGGCGTCCCGCGACGACGACGATGAAACTTACCGCAGTGAAAACGAACTAAGCCACGGCGAAACTCCCGAGGCGGTACTGGCCAGCAAGGAAATTGCAGCCACGGTGAACTCTGCGATCGAAGCGCTGTCCGACGACTTGAGGCAAGCGATCACGCTGCGCGAGATCGAAGGGCTGAGCTACGAAGAGATCGCGGAACTGATGAACTGCCCCATCGGCACGGTGCGTTCGCGCATCTTCCGAGCACGGGAAGCCATCGCTCAGCGCTTGCGACCGTTGCTGGATACGCGAGAAGGTGAGCGCTGGTGACAGCCGGGTGACGGGGAAGGGGTTTGGGATTGGAGAGCGACATGTCTATCGGATCAGACGGCGACCCACCGGCGCTGGAAAACCTGTCGGCGCTAACCGACGGTGAACTGGACGCGCAAGCCGCGGCCCGCACCTGCGTGGCCTGGCGCGACGACGCCGTGATGCGGTCGAACTGGCATGCATATCAACTCATCGGCGACGTGCTGCGGTCCGACGATTTGGCGTCGACACCCGCGCGGGATGCGGCTTTCATCGCCGCGCTGCGCCTGCGCCTGGCCGACGAACCCGTCGTGCTCGCGCCCGACACGCCGCAGGACTCGACCGAAGCGACGGGTGCTGCCACCGGGCGGCTCCCCGCCCATGCGCGCCGCGGTGCGCGCTGGTCGTGGATGGCGCCGTCCGCCGTCGCCGCCGGCTTCGTGCTGGTGGCCGGCGCGTTGATGGCCACTCGCGCTCCCACGCCTGTGGGCTCGCAACCCGCGTCGGTGCTGGCGGGTTCCCCCGCCAAAACCGGCCCCGTGGAGCTGGCCGGCGTGCCGACTCTCGCGCCGGTCGAGTCGGCGCCGGCCGCGCGCCGCGTCGGCGACAACGGCAAGCTCATTCGCGACCCGCGGCTGGACCGCTACCTCGCCGCGCATCAGCAGTTCGCCGGCACGTCGGTGCTCGGCGTGCCGTCGGGTTTCCTGCGCAACGCCGCCGCCGAAGCCTCCAGTCGCTGATCCGCATGCTGCCCCTTCCCCTGCTCGCGCTGACGCTGTTCGGTGCCTTGTGTGCGTTCATGCCGCGCGCGCTCGCGCAGTCCGGCGGCGAGACGCCCGTCGAACCGAAGGACGTGCGCGCGTGGCTGGTGCGAATCCATGACGCGGCCAGCCGCCGCAACTTCGAGGGCACCTTCGTCGTCAGCGCAGGTGGCGTCGTCTCCAGTGCGCGCATCGCGCATTTCTGCGAAGGCAAGAACCAGTACGAGCGCATCGACTCGCTCGACGGCGAGCCGCGACAGGTGTTTCGCTACAACGACGTGGTGCACACGCTGTGGCCGAAGGCCCGCGTGGCGCTGATCGAGCAGCGCGATCAGCTGTCGTCCTTTCCAGCGCTGCTGCGGGACGACGACAACCGCATCGCCGAGTTCTACGAATTGCGGCACCAAGGCAGCGATCGGATCGCCGGACACGAGGCCAGCGTGCTGCTGCTGCGGCCGCGCGATGCGTTGCGCTATGGCTATCGGCTGTGGGCGGAGAGGGTCTCCGGCCTGCTGCTGCGTGCCGACGTGCTCGGCGAGCGCGGCCGGGTGCTCGAGACATCGGCTTTTTCCGCCGTCGACATCGGCGTGCGTCCGCGCCCGGTGAGCGTGCTGCGGCCGATGAAGAAGCTGGATGGATTCCGGGTGGTGCGCCACGCCATGATTCCGACCGACCTCGAGTCCGAGGGCTGGACGCTGCGCGAGCGGGTGCCCGGCTTCCGCCAGGTGAGCTGCGTCAAGCGCCCGATGGAAGGTGCGCATGAAGTCGGACAGCAGGGCGTGGGTGCGCCGACCGCGTTGCAGACGATCTTCTCCGATGGGCTGACCTACGTGTCGGTGTTCATCGAGCCATTCGACGCTGCACGCCATGCGCCAGCCACGCTCGCCCCGACCGGCGCCACGCAGACGCTGATGGCGCGCCACGGCGACTGGTGGATCACGGTGGTCGGCGACGTGCCGGTTGCCACGCTGAAGGCGTTCGCCGACGCCTTGGCACGCAAACGGTAGCGGCGCAGCCGAACGTTTTCGCCGGTCCTGCGACACGTCGTCGTGCCGAGCGGTCGCGGTGAGTTCCCTGGTGAGGCTTTGAACATGCAATTGCAACCTTCTTCGTTCCCGTTTCTTGCGCCGGTCCTTCGTGCGCTGTGTTCCGGCGCACTCGGCCTGGCGCTGGCCATCGGTGCGGGTGCCGCGGTGACCACGGCCCAGGCACAGACCCAGGTGCTGCCCGACTTCAGCGAGCTGGTCGAGAAGGTGGGCCCGGCCGTCGTGAACATCCGCACGACCGAGCGCGCTCGCGCCGGCCGAGGCGGCGCGAGTCCGCAGATCGACGAAGAGCTGCTCGAGTTCTTCCGCCGCTTCGGCGTGCCCATTCCGGGCCAGCCGCAGGATCCGCGGGGGCCGCAGCAGCCGCCCGGCGGCGAGCCGCAGCCGCGCGGCGTCGGATCCGGCTTCATCCTCAATGCCGACGGCTACGTGATGACGAACGCGCACGTCGTCGAGGGCGCCGAAGACGTGATGGTCACGCTGACCGACAGTCGCGAGTTCAAGGCCGAGGTGATCGGCACCGACAAGCGAACCGACGTGGCACTGCTGAGGATAAAAGCCAACGGCCTGCCATTCGTGCGCATCGGCGACGTGAGCCGGCTCAAGGTCGGCGAATGGGTCATCGCGATCGGCTCGCCGTTCAATCTCGACAACACCGTCACGGCCGGCATCGTCAGCGCGAAGGCGCGCGACACCGGCGACTTCCTGCCGTTCATCCAGACCGACGTCGCGATCAATCCCGGCAACTCCGGCGGGCCGCTGATCAACATGCGCGGCGAGGTGGTCGGCATCAATTCGCAGATCTACAGCCGCTCCGGCGGCTTCATGGGCATCTCGTTCGCGATCCCGATCGACGAAGCGTCCAGCGTGGCGGAGCAGCTGCGCGTCAGCGGCCGGGTCATCCGCGGGCGCATCGGCGTGCAGATCGATCAGGTCACCAAGGAGGTGGCCGAAGCGATCGGTCTTGGCAAGCCCACCGGCGCGCTGGTGCGCAGCGTCGAAAGCGGCGGGCCGGCGGAGAAGGCGGGCGTCGAAGCCGGTGACATCATCACGAAGGTGGACGGCCGCGTGGTCGACAAGGCGGGCGATCTGCCACGCGTCATCGGTCGCATGAAACCCGGCAGCAAGGCCACACTGCAGGTGTTCCGGCGCGGCAACCACCGTGACCTCAACGTCACGGTGGCCGAACTGCAAGTCGAGCAGGCGCGTGGACCCGCCGGACCGGGCGGCAACGAACCTGCGGCCACGGTGGGTTTGCTCGGCCTGGCTGTGTCCGATCTGTCCGACGCGCAGAAGCGCGCGCTCAAGGGAAAGAGCGGCGTGCGTGTCGAGTCGGCGGAGGGGCCGGCGGCACGCGCCGGCTTACGCCCGGGCGATGTCGTCTTGTCGATCGACAACATCGAAATCGGCAACGTGAAGCAGTTCGAAGCAGTGGTGGCCAAGCTCGACGAGAACAAGCCGGTGAACGTGCTGCTGCGGCGTGGTGAGTGGGTCAGCTACGTGGTGATCCGGCCGAGCCGCTGACGTCGGTCGGCTCGGCGGCCAACAGGGCGCGAACCGCGGGGCCGCCTGAGTGAAACGCCGGGTCTTTCCACTTTGTGAGAATTCACGACGATTCGGCTGACCCCTACTGCCTTCGGCGCGGCCGGCATGGTAAGTCAGTTAACGCTAACTTCGTTCTGGCCGGGGCTCGATTGAACCGTGAACTCGATAGAATGCCAACTTTTCACGGCGGCTTTACCTCCGCTTTTTGCAACGAGTGACAGCCCTCAAAACTATCCCCAGGTGGTCCACATGCTTTTGTGGATAAGCTGTTGATGGATTTTGCTGTTGGCGGCGTGCAACGACGAGAAATCGAGTATCGGCGCGGTCTTGCGAAGGGTGCTTTTGGCTACAATGAAGGCCCAACAAGCAGTTGCCATACGTTTTGTTGGAAGGCGCGTCACTTCTTTGACGTGCCTTTTTTTTAGCTTCAACTCGGCGCTTTGCGCCTTCACATCGCAAGCAATGCGAGTTCTCGCTGCAGCGACCCGGTCGCTGTGTCTTGCGCGTTGAAGCACTCGAAGTCAGTCATGGATCACATCCGAAATTTCTCCATCATTGCCCACATCGACCACGGCAAGAGCACCCTGGCCGACCGAATCATTCAGCGTTGCGGCGGCCTGAGCGACCGCGAGATGGAGGCCCAGGTCCTCGACTCGATGGACATCGAGCGCGAGCGCGGCATCACGATCAAGGCGCAGACGGCGGCACTGCAATACAAGGCACGCGACGGCAAGACCTACAACCTGAACCTCATCGACACGCCAGGGCACGTCGACTTCTCGTATGAAGTGAGCCGCTCGCTGTCGGCCTGCGAAGGCGCACTGCTGGTCGTCGACGCGAGCCAGGGCGTCGAGGCGCAGACGGTCGCCAACTGCTACACGGCGCTCGATCTCGGCGTCGAGGTCGTGCCGGTGCTCAACAAGATGGACCTGCCGCAGGCCGATCCCGAGCGCGCCAAGGAGGAAATCGAGGACGTGATCGGCATCGATGCCGAACACGCCATTCCGTGCAGCGCGAAGACCGGCGAGGGCATCGACGACATCCTCGACGCTGTCATTGCCCGGATGCCGCCGCCCAAGGGGCTGGCCGACGCACCGCTGCGCGCGATGATCATCGACTCGTGGTTCGACAACTACGTCGGCGTCGTGATGCTGGTGCGCGTGGTCGACGGCCGGCTCAACAAGGGCGAGCGCATCCGCATGATGGCCAGCGACGCCGTCTACGCCGCCGAGCAGCTCGGCGTGTTCACGCCGAAAGCGCAGCCGCGCGAGGCGTTGAACGCCGGTGAAGTGGGCTTCATCATCGCCGGCATCAAGGAGTTGCAGGCGGCCAAGGTCGGCGACACGATCACGTTGGAGAAGAAGCTGCCGAACAACCTCGGGCCGGCTTCCGAACCGCTGCCGGGCTTCAAGGAAATC
>DATKCI010000126.1:0-13079 GCA_035513255.1 Piscinibacter sp.
GCCTGCAGCGCCGCGCGCGCCAGCACCCGCCGTCGTCGCGCAGCCGGCGCCCGCCGCTGTCGACGAATACCGTGTGCGCCGTGGCGACACCCTCTATGGCATCGCCGGACGCACACAGCGCGAAGGCGCCTCGCTGGAGCAGATGCTCGTCGCGCTGTTCCGTGACAACCCCGACGCCTTCATCGCCGACAACATGAACCGGCTCAAGGCCGGGGCGGTGCTTTCGGTGCCGAGCGCCGACACCGCCCAGGCTGTCAGCAACAGCGAAGCGCGCGAGATCATCCAGGCGCAGAGCGCCGACTTCGGCGCCTACCGCGCCCGGCTCGCAGCCGGCGTGCCCGCTGCGAAGACCGAAGGCTCCGAGCGGCAAGCCGGCGGCAAGGTCGAGGCCACCGTCGAGGACCGCAAGCAGGCCGCCGCGCCGACGCCGGACAAGCTCACGCTGAGCAAGGGCGGCGTGTCGCCGAAGACACCAGCTCCCGAAGACACCGTCGCCAAGGAGCGCGAGAAGCAGGACGCCGCCACGCGTGTCGCCGAGCTGTCGAAGAACGTCGAGGAGCTCAGGCGCCTCGCCGCTGCCGCATCCGTCCCGGCGGCCACGGCGCCCGCCCCGGCACCCGCACCCGCCGCCGGCACCAAGCCAGGCGTCGCCATCACCGCGCCGGTCGTGGTGCCGCCTGCAGCACCGCCGGCTCCGCCGGTAGAGCCCGCGTCGGCGGTGGCTGCTGCCCCGGCACCGGCCGCCAGTCCGGTCGCGGCGGCACCGGCCGCCTCGCCGGTGATTGCCAAGCGGCCCGCGTCGCCTCCCGCAGCGCGGCCGGCCCCGCCGATGGAAGAGCCGAGCGTGCTCGAGGCGATGTTCGACGACAACCCGTGGGCGCTGGGCCTCGGCGCGGCGCTGGTCGCGCTGCTGGCCGGCTTCGGCATATACCGCTTCAGCCGTCGCTCCAAGAGGGACAGCGGCGAGACCTCCTTCCTCGAAAGCCGCCTGCAGCCCGACTCGTTCTTCGGCGCCAGCGGCGGCCAGCGCATCGACACCCGAGATGCTGGTGGCGCATCGTCGTCGATGAGCTATTCGTTGAGCCAGCTCGACGCGATCGGCGACGTCGACCCGGTGGCCGAGGCCGATGTCTACCTGGCCTATGGTCGCGACCTCCAGGCCGAAGAGATCCTGAAGGAGGCGATGCGCAGCAACCCCGAGCGCATGGCGATCCGCACGAAACTGCTCGAGGTCTACGCCAAGCGGCGTGACACCAAGGGATTCGAACTGCTGGCCACGCAGCTCTTCGCGCTGACGCGCGGTGAAGGCGAGGACTGGGCGCGAGCGCAGGAACTCGGCCAGCAGATCGACCCCGAGAACACGCTGTACCAGCCGGGCGGCGAGCCCGCCTTGCCGCCTGCTGCCGAAGGCGCGCGTGTCAGCGAACCGCTGGGCGCGAGCACGATGCCGCAGTCGGTCTTGCCGTCGCCCTCGCAGTTCGAGGCGGCCCACGCCGAACTGCAGGCTCGGCAGTCCGAGGTGGTGGACAGCGGGTCGGTCGACCTCGACCTGGATCTCGATCTGGCCGGCCAGGTTGATCCGATGAGTGCACCATCCCCGCTCGTCACGACCCAGCCGCTGCAGCGCCAACCCGAGCCGAGTCTGCAGTCCGACAGCTCGTTCAGCTTCGACTCGGTCCCCGACCTGCCGCCGATGCCGCCGACACCGGCGCCGGCCGCGTCCTCCGAGTTCCCGATGGACTTCGACTTGTCGGCCATCTCGCTGGATCTGGAGTCTCCGGGCTCCGCGTCGGCCCCGCTCGCGACGCCGTCCGAAGAGAATGGTGCCGACTTGTCGGGCATCGACTTCGCGGCCGAAGACGACGACGGCGCCGACCCGCTCGCGCGCAAGCTCGAACTCGCGGAAGAGTTCCGCCAGATCGGCGACATGGAAGGCGCGCGCGACCTGCTGCAGGAAGTCGTCGCGAAGGCCGGCGGCGCACTGAAGACCAAAGCCCAAGGCATGCTCAACGACTTGAGCTGAACCGACGAAGCGAAGCCCCCTGTCACGGCACGTCCCGCCATGAGACTGGCTCTGGGCGTCAGCTACCGCGGCGCAGCCTACCAGGGCTGGCAAAGCCAGCTCAGCGGCCAGACGGTGCAGGACCGGCTCGAGGCGGCCTTGTCGAGCTTCGCCGATCGGCCGGTCGGGGTGCTCTGCGCGGGCCGCACCGACGCCGGCGTGCACGGACTGAACCAGGTGGTGCACCTCGATGCCGAGGTCGAGCGGCCGCCGTTCTCCTGGGTCCGCGGCACCAATCGCTACCTGCCGCGCGACATCGCAGTGCAATGGTGCCAGCCGGTTGCCGGCGACTTCCATGCACGCAACAGCGCGCTCGGCCGGCGCTACGCCTACTTGCTGCTGGAGTCGCCGGTGCGCCCCGCGATCGAGGCCGGCTCGGCGGGCTGGAGCTTTCGACCGCTAGACCCGGGCGCAATGCAAGCCGCGGCGCAGTTGCTGGTCGGTGAGCATGACTTCAGCGCGTTCCGCTCGTCCGAATGCCAGGCCGCCTCGCCGGTGAAGCGTATTCATTCAATCGCGATCCATCGTTCGGGGGCCTACTGGCGCTTCGATTTCGACGCGACGGCCTTTCTGCACCACATGGTGCGCAACATCATGGGCTGCCTGGTGGCAGTCGGCAGCGGTAGCCGCGAGCCGGGATGGCTGGCGGACGTGCTCGCGTCGCGCGACCGCCGCGTGGCGGCGCCGACCTTCGCTCCCGACGGCCTCTATTTCGTCGGACCGTACTACGATGCACGGCACGCCATCCCCGAGCACACGCCGGCAATGGACTGGCTCCCCTGATCCCATGCACCAGCGAACCCGTATCAAGATCTGCGGCATCACACGAGAGGCCGATCTCGACGCGGCCGTCGAGGCCGGCGCCGACGCGATCGGGCTCAATTTCTACGACAAGAGTCCGCGCCATGTCAGCGTCGCGCAGGCCGCGGCGCTGGCGCGGCGTCTGCCGCCTTTCGTGACGCCGGTGGGTCTGTTCGTGAATGCCGCCGCCGCGCTCGTTTCCGAGGCGCTGCAGGCCATTCCGCAGCTGCTGCTGCAGTTCCACGGCGACGAGAGCGCCGACACCTGCGCCGCCGCTGGCCGCCCCTACCTGCGTGCGGCCCGCATGGCGCCGGGCTTCGATTTGTTAGACTTCACCTCTCGCTATCCCAACGCCCTGGCCCTTTTGCTCGACGCCCACGTCGAGAGCTACGGCGGCGGCGGAAAGGTCTTCGATTGGTCACTGATTCCTCCAAACGTGCCCCGTCCAGTCGTTTTGTCTGGTGGGTTGCATGCCGGAAATGTGATCGAAGGGATTCTTCGGGTCCGGCCCTGGGCCGTTGACGTGAGTTCCGGCGTCGAAGCCGCCAAGGGCATCAAGGATGCCGCGGCGATTCGCCGGTTCTGCGAGGCAGTGCGCGAGGCCGACGCCCGCGTCGCCGCCTCCGTAGCCTGAAGAAAACGGATTCCTTCCATGTCGAATTACCAACAACCCGATGCACGGGGGCATTTCGGTCCCTATGGCGGCACCTTCGTCGCCGAAACGCTGATCCACGCGCTCGATGAACTGAAAGAGGCCTACGCGCAGGCGCAGGCCGATCCGGCCTTCATGGCCGAGTTCCAGTCCGAGCTCGCCCACTTCGTCGGCCGGCCCAGCCCGATCTACCACGCCGCGCGGCTGAGCCGCGAGCTGGGCGGCGCGCAGATTTATCTCAAGCGCGAGGACCTGAACCACACCGGCGCCCACAAGGTCAACAACACGATCGGCCAGGCGCTGCTCGCGCGCCGCATGGGCAAGCCGCGCGTGATCGCCGAGACCGGCGCCGGCCAGCACGGCGTGGCGACCGCGACGATCTGCGCGCGCTACGGCCTCGAATGCGTGGTCTACATGGGCAGCGAGGACGTGAAGCGCCAGTCGCCCAACGTCTACCGCATGCACCTGCTGGGCGCCACTGTCGTGCCGGTGGAAAGCGGCTCGAGGACGCTGAAGGATGCGCTCAACGAGGCGCTGCGCGACTGGGTCACCAATGTCGAGAACACGTTCTACATCATCGGCACCGTGGCCGGTCCGCACCCGTATCCGACGATGGTGCGCGATTTCCAGCGTGTGATCGGGGATGAATGCCTCGTGCAGATGCCCGAGATGATCGGCCGCCAGCCGGACGCGGTTATCGCCTGCGTGGGCGGCGGCAGCAACGCGATGGGCATCTTCTATCCGTACATCGAGCGCGACGAAACGCGGCTGATCGGCGTCGAGGCGGCCGGGCAGGGGCTGGCGAGCGGTAAGCATGCCGCGTCGCTGTCGGCCGGGTCGCCCGGCGTGCTGCACGGCAACCGCACCTACCTGCTGCAGGACGCGAACGGCCAGATCACCGAAACGCATTCGATCTCGGCAGGCCTGGACTATCCCGGCGTCGGCCCCGAGCATTCGTACCTGAAGGACATCGGCCGCGCCGAATACGTCGGCGTGACCGACGACGAGGCGCTGCAGGCGTTCCACCGGCTGTGCCGCACCGAAGGCATCATCCCGGCGCTCGAATCGAGCCACGCAGTGGCGCATGCGATGCGCATCGCACCGCAGATGCGCCCGGACCAGCACCTGCTCGTCAACCTGTCGGGGCGCGGCGACAAGGACATCGGCACGGTCGCCGACCTGTCCGGCGCCAGCTTCTTCTGCCGCCCGTCGTGCCAGGGGCAAAGTGTCAAGGGCGCCGACACGCTGGTGAAGGGGCCGAAATGAGCCGCATCGCCCCCGTGTTCCGCGCCTTGCAGGCGCAAGGCCGCAAGGCGCTCATTCCCTATGTCACTGCCGGCGATCCTTACGCCGACGCCACCGTGGACATCATGCTCGCGATGGCCGAAGCCGGTGCCGACGTGATCGAGCTCGGCGTGCCGTTCTCCGACCCGATGGCCGACGGCCCGGTGATCCAGCGGGCCGCCGAACGCGCACTCGCCAAGGGCGTCGGGATGACGCAGGTGCTGGACTACGTGCGAGGCTTCCGCACACGCAACGACACGACCCCCGTCGTGCTGATGGGCTACGCGAACCCGATCGAGCGCTACGGCATCGAGCGTTTCGTCGCCGACGCGAAACAGGCCGGCGTCGACGGGGTGCTCGTCGTCGACTACCCGCCGGAAGAGTGCGAGGCCTTCGCCGCAACGCTGCGCGCAGCCGCGATGGACCCGATCTTCCTGCTCGCGCCGACTTCCACCGAGCAGCGCATGAAGGACGTCGGACGCGTCGCGAGCGGATACGTCTACTACGTGTCGCTGAAGGGCGTTACCGGCGCGGGCCACCTCGACACCGCCGCGGTCGCCGAGATGGTGCCGCGCATCCGGGCCCATGTGAAAATGCCGGTCGGCGTGGGTTTCGGCATCCGCGACGCCGAATCGGCCAAGGCGGTCGGGGCGGTCTCCGATGCCGTGGTCATCGGCACGGCCATCGTGCAACTGCTCGAAACCCAAACACGCGACAATGTCGCCTCCGCGGGCGGCCGGTTCATTGCCGGCATCCGCAGCGCACTCGACACTCTGGAAGGGGTACAACGATGAGCTGGCTCGAAAAACTGTTGCCGCCCAAGATTCAGCAGACCGACCCCAGCGAACGCCGCACGGTGCCCGAGGGTCTGTGGTCCAAGTGCCCGTCGTGCGAGACCGTGCTGTACAAGACCGACCTCGAACAGAACCTCAACGTCTGCCCGAAGTGCACGCATCACCATCGCATCGGCGCGCGTGCGCGCCTCGACGCCTTCCTCGACGCCGAAGGCCGCTACGAGATCGGCCAGGAAGTCGTGCCGGTCGACCCGCTGAAGTTCAAGGACAGCAAGCGCTATCCCGAGCGGCTGAAGGAAGCGATGGAGAACACCGGCGAGACCGATGCGCTCGTCGTGATGGGCGGCGCAGTGCACAGCATTCCGGTTGTCGCGGCCTGCTTCGAGTTCGATTTCATGGGCGGGTCGATGGGCTCGGTGGTCGGCGAGCGCTTCGTGCGCGGCGTCGAAACCGCCTGCGAGCAGAAGACGCCGTTCATCAGCTTCACCGCCACCGGCGGCGCGCGCATGCAGGAAGGGCTTCTGAGCCTGATGCAGATGGCCAAGACCAATGCGGCGCTCACGCGCCTGGCGAAAGCGAAGCTGCCCTACGTGAGCGTGCTGACCGATCCGACGATGGGCGGCGTGTCCGCGAGCTTCGCCTTCGTTGGCGACCTGGTGATCGCCGAGCCGAAGGCGTTGATCGGCTTCGCCGGGCCGCGCGTCATCGAGAACACCGTGCGCGAGAAGCTGCCCGAAGGCTTCCAGCGTGCCGAGTTCCTGCTTCAGACCGGCGCGATCGACATGATCGTCGACCGGCGTGAGTTGCGCGCAACGATTGCGCGCGGCGTGGCGATGCTGCAAAGGCAGAGTTCAGACGCCGTGGCGTGAACTGGTTCACATGATCCGAGTTTGATTTTCTGCGCCCCCCGAGCCACGGGGATGGCGGACGGCGCGCCCGCCGATAGATTCGCTGCATGGACGACGTTCCGCCGGGACGCGCCGCAAGCTCATCGCATCATCGGAACACCATGCGCCGACTTTTCACCGCGCTCGCCGCCGCCTGCTTTCTTTGCGCGAGTCTCGCGCAGGCCGCCACCGCCGAGTCGAGCGGCTACCGCCGCGGGGCGGCCGCGCAAGCAGGTGCCGGCACCGACCCGTCCGGCGGGCAGCTGTCCAAGCTGGATGTCCTGCGCGAGCGCGGCGGCACGGACCCACGGATCGCAAATCGCGAAGACTCCCTGGCCGCGGAGCCGATGCGCGGGCTCTCGACAACGTCCCTGATGATCATCGGCATGTTCGGCATCGGGTTCGTCGTGATCCGGCGCTCCGGGCGCTGAGCGCGCGCCGAGGTTTGCGCCTCATCGCCCCGTCCTCGGCCGTGCGGCGCTGACTTACCATCTGCGGCATGTCTGCCGCCCCGTTGCCCACCACGCTCGATGAATGGCTCGCACGCTGCGAGCGACTGCATCCCAAAGAGATCGACATGACGCTGGAGCGCACCCAGCGCGTCAAGGAGCGGCTGGGGCTCGCGTTCAGCGTGCCGGTGATCACGGTGGCCGGCACCAACGGCAAGGGGTCCACTTGCGCAATGCTCGAAGCGATCGCGCTGCAGGCCGGCTACCGGGTCGGGCTGTACGCGAAGCCGCACCTCGTGCATTTCGAGGAGCGCTGCCGGATCAACGGCGTGATGGTGCAAGCCGCGCAACTGCTGCCGCACTTCGAGGCCGTCGAACACGCCCGCGGCGAGGTGAGTCTCACGTACTTCGAGTTCACGACGCTCGCGATTCTGCGGCTGCTGGCGCATGAGCCGCTCGACCTCGTGATCCTCGAAGTCGGGCTTGGCGGACGGCTCGATGCCGTCAACGCCGTCGACGCCGACTGCGCCGTCATCACGAGCATCGACATCGACCACGTCGACCTGCTCGGCGCCGACCGCGAGGCGATCGGGCGCGAGAAGGCCGGCGTCATGCGCACCGGCCGCCCGGTCATCGTCAGCGACCCGATGCCGCCGCAAAGCATCGCCGACCGCGCGCGCGAGATCGGCGCCGACCTCTGGCAGTTCGGCCGCGACCTCAACTACGCCGGCGACCGGCAGCAATGGTCGTGGAGCGGCCGCGACAAACGTTTCAACGGGCTTGCCTACCCGGCACTGCGCGGCGCCAACCAGCTGCTCAACGCATCGGGCGCGCTTGCGGCCTTCGAAGCGCTGCGCGAGCGGCTGCCGATCACCGCGCAGGCGGTGCGCAACGGCCTCGCGCTGGTGGAGCTTCCCGGCCGCTTCCAGATCGTGCCGGGCCAGCCGACGCTGGTGCTGGACGTCGCCCACAATCCGCATGCCGTGGCGGCGCTGGCGCAAAACCTCGACCAAATGGGCTTTTATCCGCGCACCCATGCGGTGTTCGGCGCGATGCACGACAAGGACATCGCCGCGATCCTGACGCGACTGGCGCCGCTGGTCGACACGTGGCACTTCACCGACCTGCCGCTGCCGCGTGCGGCGAAGGCTGCCGAACTGCGCGATCTGCATGCGGCGCTGGCGCTTGCTGGCCCCGGACCTGTCGGCGTGCATTGCCATGGCGACCCCGTGCAGGCGCTGCGCGCAGCCATCGAAGCGGCAGACCCCGCTGATAGAATCGTGGTCTTCGGCTCCTTCTACACCGTGGGTGGTGTCCTGAAGGAAGGGCTCCCTCGGTTGACCGCCACACACGTGGGCTGATCCCACCGTCCACTGCGCGCCCCGCGCATTGGTTGCCGGCCCGCGACGAGACGCCTTCGCACCTCAGAAACCGCACCGCATGGGTTTGTTGTCCATCTTCCAGCGCAAGTCCGGCGGCAATGCCAAGGCGTCTGCGGCCGGCGTGCCGCCCGACTCGGTGCAGGAGGCGCGCACACGCGCCCGGCGCCGGCTGATCGGCGCTGTCGTGCTGGTGGTCATCGGGGTGATCGGCTTTCCGCTGCTGTTCGAGACCCAGCCGCGCTCGATCCCGGTGGACATCCCGATCGTGATCCCGGCCCGCGACGCCGCACCGCCGCTGGCCATGCCCGCGCCGCGCCCCGCCCCGCCGGTGGCAGCCGCCCCCGAGGTGCCTGCATCCGCTGCGGCTGCGGCCGACGTGGTGACCGAAACGCAAGCGGAAGCGGGACGCGAGTTGCCGCCGCCCGACAAGCCGCCGGCGCCTGTCGTGAAAACGCCCGAAGCGCCTTCCCCCAAACCGGCAGCGGTCGCCGCGCGGCCCGCGCCGGCCCCGACAGCCACCGTGTCCGAAGGCAAGCGGGCCCAGGCGCTTCTCGAAGGCAAGACCGCAGCCAAGGAGGCGCCGAAGGACGCTGGCCGCTACGTCGTGCAGGTCGGCGCTTTCGCGGACTCGCAGGCAGCACAGCAGACGCGCTTGAGGATCGAAAAGCTGGGCCTCAAGACCTACACGCAGGTGGCCGAGACGGCGTCGGGCAGCCGGGTTCGCGTGCGGGTGGGACCTTTCGGGTCGCGTGAAGAGGCCGATCGCGCAATGGCCAAGATCAAGGCGTCCGGCTCGCCGGCCGTGGTGTTGACGCTCTGAGGCCCTCACATGAGCGACATCGGCTGGGTCGACCTGATGTTTTTGGGCATGCTCGTGCTGTCCGTCATCGTCGGGCTGATGCGCGGGCTGGTGTTCGAGGTGTTGTCGCTGCTCGGCTGGGTGGCCGCGTACGTCGCAGCTCAGTGGCTCTCGCCGGAACTTGCGCCGCACCTGCCGGTCGGCGAGGCCGGGTCGGCCTTGAATCATGCGGCGGCGTTCGCATGTACCTTCATCGTCGCGCTGATCGTCTGGGGCATCGCCGCGCGGGTGCTGCGCATGGTGATCCACGCCACGCCGCTGAGCGGGGTCGACCGGGTGCTCGGCGCGACCTTCGGCATGGCGCGCGCGCTGGTCGTGATGCTGGCGATCGCGACGGTCGTGGCGATGACTTCGCTGGCCCATTCGCAGGCGTGGCAGCAGTCGCGGGGCGCGGTCTGGTTGAATGAGGCGCTGCAAGGCATCAAGCCGGCGCTGCCGCCGCAGATTGCGGAGCATCTTCCGCGGTGAGCCATCCCGGCTGGCCGCTCGTTTGAGTCTGGAGCAGTTCCATGTGTGGCATCGTCGGTGTGATTTCCAAGGCGCCGGTCAATCAGTTGATCTACGACTCGCTGCTGCTGCTGCAGCATCGCGGGCAGGACGCCGCCGGCATCGTGACGATGCAGGGCACGAAGTGCTTCATGCACAAGGCGCGCGGCATGGTGCGCGACGTGTTCCGCACCCGCAACATGCGCGGCCTGCCGGGCACCGTGGGCCTGGGGCAGGTACGCTATCCGACGGCGGGCAACGCCTACAGCGAGGAAGAGGCGCAGCCGTTCTACGTCAACGCGCCGTTCGGCATCGTGCTGGTCCACAACGGCAACCTGACCAATGCACCCGCGCTGAAGCAGGAGCTGTTCGACATCGACCGGCGGCACATCAACACAGAGAGTGACACCGAGGTCCTGCTCAACATCCTTGCACACGAGCTGGAGCTCGCGGCGCGCGACCTGCCGCTGTCGCCGGAGGCGATCTTCAAGGCGGTGCGCTCGGTGCACAAGCGCATCAAGGGCTCGTACGCCGTCGTCGCGCTGATCGCCGGCCACGGCCTGCTCGCGTTCCGCGACCCGTTCGGCATCCGGCCGCTGTGCTTCGGCGAAGGCACCACCGCCGAGGGCCGCGAGGTGATGGTGGCGAGCGAATCGGTCGCGATCGAAGGCACCGGCCACAAGGTGGTGCGCGACGTGGCGCCCGGCGAGGCGGTGTTCATCGACCTCGAAGGCAACACCCACACGCAGCAGTGCGCGGACAACCCGTCGCTGAACCCCTGCATGTTCGAGTACGTCTACCTCGCGCGGCCCGATTCGATCATGGACGGCGTGTCGGTCTACCAGGCGCGCTTGAACATGGGCGAGACGCTCGCGCAGCGGCTGATCTCGACGATGCCGCCGTCGGAGATCGACGTGGTGATTCCAATTCCCGAGTCCAGCCGCCCCTCGGCGATGCAGCTCGCGCAGAAGATCGGCAAACCCTACCGCGAAGGTTTCGTGAAGAACCGCTACGTCGGCCGCACCTTCATCATGCCGGGGCAGGGCATGCGCAAGAAGTCGGTGCGCCAGAAACTCAACGCGATCGCGACCGAGTTCAAGGGCCGCAACGTGCTGCTGGTCGACGACTCCATCGTGCGCGGCACCACGTCGAAGGAAATCGTGCAGATGGCGCGCGACGCCGGCGCGCGCAAGGTCTACATGGCCTCGGCCGCGCCGCCGGTGCGCTACCCCAACGTCTACGGCATCGACATGCCGACCAAGGACGAGCTGATCGCGCACAACCGCAGCATCGAGGAGATCCGCCAGTTCATCGGCGCCGATGCGCTGATCTACCAGGACGTGGCCGCGATGAAACGCGTGGTCAGCAAGCTCAACCCGCAGCTCGCCGGCTTCGAGGCCTCGTGTTTCGACGGCCACTACATCACCGGCGACGTCACCGCCGCCGACTTCGACGCGATCGCGACGCAGCGCCAGTCGCAAGGCGACGACGAAGACGCGCCGGATCGTTCGCGCCTCGCGCTGCAGGGCGCCACGGAGACGCGCTGATGAGCGACAAGAAAATAATCCCCCGCGTCGACTTGCCCGACGGCGTGCGGCTGGACACGCTGGCCGTGCGCGAGGGTCTGCCACGCTCGCCGTGGGGCGAGAACTCCGAGGCCTTGTTCCTGACCAGCAGCTTCGTGCAGCCCGATGCGGCTTCGGCCGCGGCGCGCTTTGCGAACGAAGAAGAAGCGTTCATCTACTCGCGCTTCACCAATCCGACGGTGATGATGTTCGAGCGGCGCCTCGCGGCGATGGAGGGCACCGAGGCGTGCATCGCCACGTCCAGCGGCATGAGCGCGATCCTGCTGCTCGTGATGGGTTTGCTGAAGGCCGGCGACCACGTCATCTGCTCGCGCAGTGTGTTCGGCTCGACCATCATGCTGCTCGGCCGCGAGTTCGCGAAGTTCGGCATCGAGACGACTTTCGTCTCGCAGACCGACGTGGACGAATGGCGCCGCGCGGTCAGGCCGACCACGAAGCTGCTGTTCGCGGAGTCGCCGACCAACCCGCTGACGGAGGTCTGCGACATCCGAGCGCTGTCGGCCATCGCCAAGGGCGCCGGTGCGCTGCTGGCGGTCGACAACTGCTTCTGCTCGCCCGCCTTGCAAAAGCCGATCGACTACGGCGCCGATTTGATCATCCACTCGGGAACCAAGTACCTCGACGGGCAGGGCAGGGTGATCGCAGGCGCCATCTGCTGCAGCGAGAGGCTCGTCAGCGAGAACTTCATGCCGGTGATGCGCAGTGCCGGCATGAGCCTGTCGCCGTTCAACGCCTGGGTGGTGCTGAAGGGGCTCGAGACCTTGTCGATCCGCATGCGGGCGCAAAGCGACAGCGCATTGAAGCTCGCCGCCTGGCTCGAACAGCAGCCGGCCGTCGAGCGTGTCTACTACCCGGGACTGAAGTCGCATCCGCAGCACGAACTCGCGATGGCGCAGCAGTCCGGAAGCGGCGGTGCAGTCGTGTCGTTCATCGTCAACGTCCAGGCCGGCGGCGGCGCGGCGCTGGCACGCAAGAACGCGTTCCACGTCATCGACAGCACGCGCATCTGCTCGATCACCGCCAACCTCGGCGACACCAAATCCACGATCACCCACCCGGCGAGCACCTCGCACGGCCGCCTCACCGAAGAGCAGCGGCTGGCAGCCGGCATCACGCAGGGAATGATCCGTGTGGCCGTCGGCCTCGATGATCTCGAGGACCTGAAGGCCGACCTGCTGCGTGGCCTTGCCTCGCTTTGATGCCTTCATTCACATGACCCGCAAAGTTCGCACGCGCATCGCGCCGTCGCCCACCGGCTTCCTGCATCTCGGGACGGCGCGCACGGCGCTCTACTCGTGGGCCTACGCCCGACACCACGGCGGCGAATTCGTGCTGCGCATCGAAGACACCGACGTCGCGCGCTCCACGCAGGATTCCGTCGACCAGATCCTCGCGGCGATGCAGTGGTTGGGCCTCGATTGCGACGAAGGCCCCATCTACCAGATGCAGCGCCTCGACCGCTATCGCGAGGTCGTCGCGCAGATGATCCGCGAAGGCACGGCCTATCCCTGCTACGCGACACCCGACGAGCTCGACGCGATGCGCGAGCAGCAGCGTGCGCGCGGCGAGAAGACCCACTACGACGGCCGCTGGCGCCCCGAGCCCGGCAAGACCTTGCCGCAGGTTCCGGCGGGCGTCGAACCGGTGATCCGATTCCGCAATCCGCAAGATGGCGTGGTCACCTGGGACGATCTCGTCAAAGGCCCGATCTCGATCGCCAACCGGGAGATCGACGACCTCGTGATCGTCCGCGCCGACGGCGTGCCGACCTACAACTTCGCGGTCGTCGTCGACGACCTGGACATGGCCATCACCGACGTGGTCCGCGGCGACGACC
>DATKCI010000127.1:0-14452 GCA_035513255.1 Piscinibacter sp.
GCGGATCGGGCGACAGGGGTGCGAAGACGTCGGGCATGGCGGGACTTTGCCGCGATCCATGCCGTGCGTCCAGCCGGACAGGCATTTCGGTCAATCGAACGAGGCTTGAGGGCATGGCGGGTCCCGGCGCGCCCGCGAAAAATGGACGTCATCGTCAACGCTTAAGGAATTGCCATGAAGGTACTGGTCGTCGGGGCATCCGCAGGAACCGGCTGGCAGGCCGTGCAACACCTGCTGCAGCAGGGGCACGAGGTGACGGCCTTTGCGCGCAGCGCGCCGGCGCTGCCCGAACTGTCGCCGCGGCTGCGGCGCTTCGAGGGCGATGCGATGCGCCCGCAGGACCTGGAGCGGGCGATGCCGGGGCACGACGCGGTGGTCGTCACGCTGGGCATCCACGAACCCGCCCTGCGTGTGCGCCTCTTCGGGCCGGCGCGCACGCCGCCGGACGTGCGCTCCGCCGGCACGCGCCATGTCATCGCCGCGATGCAACGGCATGGCCTGCGCCGCCTGGTCGTGCAGACGAGCTTTGGCGTCGGTCCCACGCGCGAGCGGCTGCCGCCGATGGCGCGGCTGATCTTCGCGCTGCTGCTCAAGCCGCAGATCGCCGATACCGAACGGCAGGAGCGTTTGGTGCGCGACAGCGGGCTGGACTGGGTGATCGTGCAGCCGGTCAACCTGACCGACGCCGTCGAGCCGGGCGCCGCGCTGGCTTCGCCCAGCGGCGAGACACGCGGGCTGAAGGTGTCGCGCCAGCAGGTGGCGGCGTTCATCGGCGAGGCGATCAGCGGGACGGCGCCGGTCGGGCGCACGGTGGCGCTGTCGGGCTCTTGAGAGAGTGGATGGGCGGGGCGGACGGCAGCCGATGCCGTCAACTACCGCTTAAGCCTGCCGCTCCTCCCGCCGATCCTTGTCACCGGCGCGAGGGCCGCGCGCCGCACGAAGGACAGAACCCGCGGCAACCGTTCGCGGGTGCCGTCGTGACGGTCAGGGTGTGGTGCAGGTGTAGTTCGCCGCCAGACTCGCTGCCGCTGCGTCGTTCGCCGGACCGGTGTAGCGCGGGTACTGCGGGTACTGGCACAGTGGCCGCGAGAACGCCACCGCGCCGCTTCCATCGAGCTTCTCAGCCGTCAAGGTTGCGGGTGCGACGCTCCCGGTGACCCACTCGTCGAGCGCGGCCAGCAAGTCCGCGCTGTCCGCGCCAGGGCCGCCCGCACAGTGATTGACGCCGGGCGCCACATAGAAGCGGGTCGACGCGTCGGCGTTCGCCGCTCCCACCGCATTGCGCATGTTCGCGTGGTATGCCGCGGTGGAGTTGACGCTGAGGGCCGAGTCGTTGGCTCCATGCCAGAGGATGAGCTTGGCTTCGCTTTGAATGAACGGTCGGATATCGGCATTGGTCGCGTCGTTGAGTGCAGCCATTGCGTAGAGCGCGTTCTGGTTGCCGTCCCACGGGGCGTAGGTCAGCGAGTTCGCAGCCGGGTCGCGCGCCAGGTAGTTCTTGACCGTCGTGTCCTGGAAGAGGAACTGCAATGCCATGTTGACGTCGCCGCCTCCGGTGGTCCACGCCTGCCACGCTCCCGGATCGTCCTCGTTGCCGGTCAAGCTCCAACCCGTATTGCGGAAACTGGTGCTCCCGGAAAACACGGCGTCCGTGGTCCAGGACGTCACCACCGCCAGCTGGGCGTCCGACAGGCAGGCGTCGCCCGTGTCGGTCCCGCCGTCGCATCGCAGCGCGCTCACATTGGTGATGGCGGGCGTGCAGGCCGCCAAGTTCGAGACCACGCCGTCGGCAATACCGTCCAGGGCGTCGCAGGCAGTGCGTACATGGGACGCCACGAGCGCCGTCTTTGCTGCGCTGAACGCACCGCCGGGCGCCGCCAGCGCCTTGGCCGTCCGGTTGAAGTGCCCCATGAACCCGACCCAGTTGTAGGCCGGTGCCCGCGCGATGACGCCGTCGAAGAGGTTGGGATTTCGCTGCACCGCCATCAGCGCCTCGCGACCGCCGTTGGAGCAGCCTTCGAAGTACGACTGCGATGGCACCTGGCCATAGGCCGCGGTCACGGCTTCGAGCGCCGTCGACATCACCGTCGGCACCGACAGGTTTCCGAACAGATTGGCAGCGAAGGTGTCCGTCAGCGCGAAGTCCGCGGACAGCCCGCTGCCCTGGTGCCCCGAGTCGCTGGCGACGGCCGCATAACCTTGGGTCAGGGCAGGCAGCGCCAGGGGCGGGATCGAGCCGTTGTAGCCACCGCCGCCGCCGTAGTAGAGCTTGCCGTTCCATGCGTTGGGCAAACGCATCTCGAAGTTGAGCGACGGCGCGATCGTGCCGTTGACCTTGCAGTAGGTGGGAACGGGCCCGCTGGCGGCGACAGCGACTGCGCTGAGCGTCGCGCCGGCGATGGTCTTTCCCGCCAGGGCGTCGCACGCTTGCTCCGCAGTCACGGTCTCCGGCCCACCGGTGTTGTCGTCATCCGAGCCGCCGCAGGCCGGCAATAGCACGAGCGCGCCGACAGCGGTCAGCGCCAGAGTTGTCCGATTCATGTTCATCGCGTTTGTCTCCTTCGTTCGTCGCCGCCGGGCGGTCGGCAGATGGCGTCAGCCCGCGACGATTCTGGAATCCGGGACGCCGATACATTGTCGACTGATGAACATTCACCGGGTTTGGAGCTCAGGGATGACCCTGGTCCCGGCAACGTCGCGACCCCTCCCGTCCATGCCCTCAGGGCGAGGGCAAGCCGCGACTGCGCGCAGGGGAACTGTCCGTGTGCAACTCGCCACTGCGCGCGAACGCGTGCAGGGCATCGACGTCCAGGACGCGGATGACGCCGTACTGCATTTTCACCAATGCAGCCTGCTCCAGTTCGTGCAGCGCGCGACCCGCGACCTGGCGCGACAGGCCGCACAACCGAGCCAGTTCCTCGTGCGAGATCTTCAGGACATTGGGCGCCTGTGGGGACAGTTCGCGGTTGAACAGACCTGCCAGGCAGACCGCGACTTGCGCCGTTGTCGTCTGGATCCGGCAGCTTTCCACGACGGCGACGAACTGGCCGAGGCGGGCGTTCAGCTGGTGCACGAGAAAGTGGTTGAACGTCAGGCTGGTCTCGAACAACCAGGTGAAGGTCTCGAGCGGCACGAGCGCGATCCAGCTGTCGCGCAGCGCCACGACTTCATAGTGTCGGCGCTCACGCTTGAGCAGCGAACCTTCCCCCAGCCATCCGCCGGACGACACGCCGATGAAGGTCGTACTCCTGCCCTCAGCCGACACGGTGTCTACCTTGACCATTCCGTCAATGACGCCGATCCAGTGCAACGCCGGCTCGCCTTCCCGACAGATGACCGAGCCCGAGGCGTGGTGCACGAGCAGGGTCTCCTTGGCCACGCGCGCCACCTGCGGACCCGCAAGGTCGCGTGCCCATGGCGCCTCCAACAGACGCTCGCGCAAAACGAGGGGAGCGTCCGTCATGCCAGGTCGAAGGGCAACCGTCGCAGCGGCTTGCCGGTCAGCCGCGCTATCGCATTGGCGAAAGCGGGTGCCAGTGGCGGCAGGCCAGGCTCGCCCATGCCGGTGGGCGGCTCGGCACTCGGAACGATGTGCACTGCGATCTGAGGCATGTCGGTGATGCGCGGCACGACGAAGTCACCGAAGTTGCTCTGCTCGAGCACACCCTCCTTGAGCGTGATGGCCGCACCCGGCATGCACATCGACAAACCCATGACCGCCGCGCCCTGCACCTGGGCCTCGACGCTGCGTGGATTGACCGCCAGGTTGCAGTGCACACCGGAGGTGACCCGGTGAAGTACCGGCTGACCGTCTTGCACCGACGCTTCCACGACGTAGGCCACCACGCTGTCGAACGATTCGTGCACGGCCACTCCCCACGCGCGACCGGCCGGCAGCTGCTTCTTGCCGTAGCCGCTGCGGTCGACCGCCAGTTGCAGCGCGGCGCGGTGGCGCGGGTGCTTGTCGCCCAAGAGGCGCATGCGGTAGGCGACCGGGTCTTGCTGCGTGGCGCGGGCAATGTCGTCTAGCAGGGTCTCCATCACGAAGGCGGTGTGTGTGGACCCGACGCTGCGCCACCACAGCACCGGCACGTTCACCTTGGGGTGGTGTACGGTGAGGCGCATCGGCACATCATAGGGTTTGCGCATGCCCTCGGCGATTCGCGAGTACCAGCAGGTCTCACCATGGATGCCGCCGGGCACGATGGTGAGCAGCGCATGCATAGCGCAGCATGACGATATCGGACCCCGCGAGGCGGCGTTCCTCGAGCAGCGTGAGGGGTGGGGGCAGGCCTTCTTCGAAGGTACGCACGCCCTCGCCCAGCACCACGTTGCCCATCAGCAGGCGCAGCTCGTCGACCAGGCCGTGGGCCAGCAGGTCGTTCATCAGCACGGTGCTGCCGTACGCCAGCAGGTCACGCTCCGTGCTCGCCTTCAGCGCCTGGATGCGCGCATGCGCCTGCGCGCGGCGCACCACTTCGGTATCGCGCCAGGGGGCGTCTGCGAGCAGCGAGAGCGTGTCGCTGACCACGAGCTTGTCGATCTTCCGGGTCAGCGCCGCGATCTCGGCCAGCACCGGGGCGGCCGACGGGTCCTTCTCCACCTGAGGCCAGTACCCGTGGAACATGCCGAAGGTGATGCGGCCGAAGAGCAGCGTGCCGGCCGTGCGCAGCAGCGCCACGTTGTGGTCGTCGAACGCCGAGCCCATGGGCAGGCGGCTGAGATCGCCGCCCGGGCCGGCGCAGTAGCCGTCGAGGGAGACGAGGTTGCTGAAGACGAGCTTGGCCATGAGGGGATCACCATTCTGTCTGGTTCAAGACGTGCGATGGCACGGGACACACGAGACGTGTCATCTCTTGAGAGACAGGGCAATGCCCAAACTCATCGGTCTCGACCGGCAGCGATCAAAGAATTTCGTCGGCGAGGCCAAAACGCCGGTGCACCGCCGGGTCGAGAAAACTGTGCAGGCCGGCGATGCGGCCGGCGCGCAGGCTCAGCAGCGTGATCGCCCCGAGCCGGAACCGGTCGCCGCCCTCTGGCTTCATGTAGCAGGCGAAACCCACCTGCCCGTTGGCCCGCAGCGGCAGCACGCGCCAGGGTGTGGCAAACACCCGCTCGGCGATGAACTTCCGGACGAAGGCGCGGCCATCGAACCAGGCCGGCAGCGGCGGCATCGTGAAACGTGCGTCTTCGGTGAACAGGCGCACCAGCTCTTCGATGTTGCGGCTTTCCCAGGCGTTGACGAAGGCGCCCAGCAGCTTGTCCAGGCCCCCCTCGCCGAGCGACTGCAGCTCGGCGGCCTGCGAGACGGCGGGCGTCTTGTCCTTCACCGTCTTCTGTGCGCGCTGCAGCGCGCTGTTGACCGAGGCCACCGAGGTGCCCAGCATGCCGGCGGCTTCGGCAGCCGAATATTCGAGCACGTCGCGCAACAGCAGCACGGCGCGTTGCGTGGCAGGCAGGTGCTGAAGCGCGGCGACGAAGGCAAGCGCAACACTTTGGCGCCGGGCGAGTGCGTCAGCCGGGTCTTCGTGTGCATCGCCGTTCCCAGGTGTTTCGTCGTCCGAGAGCGGCTCCAGCCACACCGGCCCCGTCACCATCTGGCCCAGGTCGGCGGTGGTATGGAACGACGGGCCGTGGTCGGGCGACTCGATGCGGCGCGGGCGCTGCGAGATCAGGCGAAGGCAGACGTGGGTGCTGATCTGGTAGAGCCACGTGCCGAGCGCACTGCGGCCTTCGAACGACGCCAGGCCGCGCCAGCCGGCGAGCAGTGCTTCCTGCAAGGCATCGTCGGCATCGTGCGGGGAGCCGAGCATGCGGTAGCAGTGGGTGTGGAGTGGGCGGCGGTAAGGGGCGACGAGGCGGTCGAAGGCGGAGGCGTCTCCGGCGCGGGCCTGTGACAGCCAGTGGGGATCGGCGGGATCGGGCTGGGGAGGCATGGCGGCATTTTGATGCGGGTGGCCGCGTTGGCCATATTGCCAATCGGCCAGCAACAGCCACTCGATGTGATCGAACGACCGCACAAGACTGTCTGCTGCCGTTCGACTTGGGGTTGCCGAATGACGCCGGCTGCAGAAAGCAGCCGGTGGCGATCTTCTCCGCGAACGGTCGGTCCACTTCGAAACTTGACGTTCACCGAGCCACGCGCCAGCGGTCACGCGCGCCGGCAACCCGGCACCCCAAGACGATGCCGAACGAGCGGCTGCATCCGACGGTCGCAGACTGGCGATATCGACCCAAAGCGGAACTGCAAGTAGCGCGATTCGCTCCTGCAGAGCGGACATTCAATGGCGTGAAGTCAGATTGCGCAAGGAGCAGTGCGATCTCGGGAGCAAGGAGCAAGGCTGCCAAGTGGGCACAACGCGATCATTCGAAATCATTGAGACTCGCAATATCTGACGCTGGAAGCCTGCACCGAGGCCACGGGGGGCTGCCAGCGGCCCGACCCACTGCCTACAGCCGGCCGGTGTCGGGCGCCGCGCCGCCCAGCCAGGCCCGCGCGTAAGCCTGGCGCGCCGAGGCCTCGGCCTTCGCGTCGCCCTTGCGCTTGTAGACCTCCGCCAGGCCCGCCAGCGCCCAGCCGTTGCTGCGCACGCGGGCCAGCGAATCGCGCAGGGCCTTCTCGGCTGCATCGAGCTTGCCCTGCCGCATGTAGACCGAGCCCAGGGACTGGCGGATCGGGTAGTACCAGTAGGGCGGCTCCATGTAGGCGAGCGCGTCTTCGACAGCGATCGCCTCCTCGTAGGCCTGCGCCGCCCTGGGGAGGTCGCCTTGCGCGTCGGCGAGGCGCGCGCTCGCGACCAAGCGAGCGGTCTGCACGATCTCCTTGCCCGGCACTGCCCAGTCGGTGTAGGGCTTGAAGTCGGCCTTCTGCTCGATCGCGGCGATGGCGTCGATCTCGCGCTGTGCTCCGGTCGCGTCCTTCTTCGCCGCGAGGGCGAGCGCGCGTGCGTAGTGCGCCAGCGCGGACACCAGCACCTGCTCCTTCGGTGGTGCCTTCAAGGCGAGGATCGCCCCGGGCGCACTGAAGAGCGCGTGGGCCAGGTAAGGCGCGGCCTTGATGGGTTCCAGCACCGCGAACTGCGCGATCACCGTGTCGGACAGCGTTGCGTCGAGCTTGCCCGCGGCATCGATTGCGGTCGGGCCGTCGCCACCCATCTGCGCCGAGACCAGCACGAAGTGGATGTTGTGTGGGTAGTAGGCCGACTTGTACATCGGGTCCGAGGGCGAAGTGCTGAAGTACTTCTCGTCGACGGCCATCGCGCGCTTGTTGACTTCCAGCGACTCCTTGTACAGGCCGACGCGGTAGTAGATGTGGGCCGGCATGTGCACGATGTGGCCCGCACCCGGCATCAACGCGGCCAGCCGTCGAGCGTGCGGCAGCGCGCGCTCGGGCTTCGTCGACGCCTCGACCGCATGGATGTAGAGGTGGTTCGCTCCCGGGTGACTTGGATTGCGCGCGAGCACGTTCTCCAGCGCCGCGAGCAGCTCGGCGGCGCGCCCCTTGGGTTTCGCGCCCCCCGCTTCCCAGTAATCCCAGGCCTGCGTGTCCATCACGGACTCGGCGTAGAGCGTGAGGACGGTGTCGTCGAGCGGATGCTTCTCGGCCACGAACTTCATCGCGTCGGCGTAGGCCGCGTCGAGCGCGGCACGCTCGGCCTTCGGGTCCGCCGAGTAGCGCTTCTGGAGAGCCGCGATCAACGCACGATCCTTCGCCGGCGCGCCGGGGGACAACTCGACTGCCTTGGCAAGCGCGGCAAGCGCCGGCGCCACCGCCTCGGGCATCATCGGCGCGTTGATGTTCGGCCCGAGCACCAGCGCCTCGCCCCACCAGGCCATCGCGAGCTCCGGGTCTGCTTTTTGCGCGGCCTGGAAGGCGCGCTGCGCCTCGGCGTGGTTGAACGCGAAGGCCCAGCGGATGCCCTGGTCGAAGTAGGCCTGCGCCTTCGCGTTGCGCGTTCCGACCTTGAAGGACAGCGTGCCCAGGTTGTCGTACAGCGGTACTTCGCCGCCCGCGGCCTGCATCGGCTGCGGCTTGAAAGGTTTGGTCTCGGACTTCGCGAGGATCAGCTTCTGAAGCAAGGGCGGACGTCCGGCGACGGCCGGGGTGCACACATTGCCCGGTTCGGAGAGCAGCGGGTCGAAGGTCTCACGGCCGGAGGGCTCGACGCCGCGGCTCGCCATCGGCTCGGCCGAGCTGAACAGGCCAGCCAGCGCGAAGGCCGATGCAGCGATGGTGGACAGCCTGGGGCGGCACGTCCTCGTGCGTGGGAAGTTTGCTCGGCCCGCAATGCAGGTGGAAGATGCGTCCATGTCTTTCTCCCTTTGGCCGTCGAGGGAAGCAAGGTACGCGTGCAACACAGGTCCCGTCAGCGAAATGCGACCAAACCGGATCGACGTGGCGCGAAACGGGGTATGCGCGGGACGAACACGAGAGCAGGTATGGCCGCACTTCACACCCCTCGGGCCCGGTTTCACGAACGGCTCACCACTTTTCGTCGTACCCCACTGGTCTTTGGAGTTCGATCCTTCTAGAGTGCGAACATGGACGCGTCGGCCGCCGTGAGAGAGCCTGCCAGTCACCACAGCGGATGGCAATCGGTGCGCGGTGGTCTCCAGCTGATTCTCGCGATCCTGGTGGTTTGCGTGTGGCACAACGGCGCCACGCTCGTCTTTCAGATCACGAACGACCCAACGACGTTCGCGTGGCTGCCGCGGCTCCGGCAACAGCTGCAAGCCAGCCTGCTGTTGATCGCGCCCGGCATGCTGGCGGCGTGGCTGGCGTCACGCGGATGTCCTACGAGCGTTCGCATGTGCATCCGGACGGTCGTGGCGTTCTTCCTCGGGTCGGCGGTGGGTCACTGGATTGTCTTTCGGTTGATTCCGGTGTATCCCGGGACCGACATCGCTCGGCCCGTGTCTTCGTTTGCCAGCAGCTTGCTGACCTGCACGCTGATCGCTGCGGCCGTCTTGGGGGCGATGTATTGGTGGCGGCGCGAAGTGATCATCCGCCAGGAGTTGCATCGCACGCGAATGGGTCTGCTCGCGCTGAAGGCTGATTGCGCAGACGCGGAAATGCTGCGACTGCGCGCGCAGATCGAGCCACATTTCCTGTTCAACACGATGGCCACCATCGTGCAGATGTATCGGACCGACAGGGCCGCCGCCGGTCGCACCTTGGCCCGGCTGATCGACTACATGAGCGCAGCGCGCGCGCACATGCGGCGCAAGGAGGCCATGCTCGGGGACGAGTTGGCCCTGACCGAGGGGTACCTCGAAATTCAGCGCCTGCGGATGGGCGCGCGCTTGCGCTACGAGATCGAGGTATCGCCTGAGTTGCGCGGTAACCGAGTTCCTCCCGCCGCATTGCTGACGCTGGTCGAGAACGCCATCAAGCATGGGCTTTCGCCGCGGCTCGGCGGCGGCCTGCTGCGGGTGGTGGCGCATCGAGACGGCGTCTGGCTGGCGTTGAGCGTGTCCGACGACGGCGTCGGCTTCCGGGCGACCAGCGGGCGCGGTCTGGGCCTCGCGAATCTGCGCGCTCGCATGCTTGGTCTCTACGGCGGCGACGCAACGTTGCGTCTGACTGGCGCGCAGGAGGGCGGCGTGATAGCGACGATGCGACTGCCACTCTGCCCGCCGCCTGCAGAGGCGCTCACATGAGCCGTTCGACGTTGGCGCCGCTCGATTGGCGCCGCTGGCGAGCCGATGTCGTCGCGCGGCTCGATCGGCGCTGGATCTGCGCCGCATCGGCGTACGCGGCAGTCCTCACTGCCGTCATCGTCGTGGGCGACAACTCGGGCCATGAGCTCGCGGCGTTCATCTTCTACACGCTGTTCAGTTTCAGCACGGTGTTGCTGACCTTGGCGGTGCTGGCGGTTGCGCTGGTCGCCGTCGCGCGTGGCATCTCGGTCTGGGTGGCGTATCCCGCGGCTGGCTTCGCAATCGCCGCAATCGGGACGGTGCTCGGTCTCGTGATCGAAGCGAATTGCGGGTGCCCACCGCAACCACTGCACGTGATGGTCGTGGGGCACTTGTATGCCTTGTCGCTGCTGTGCCCGCCTGCTGTCCTCTACGTTTACGCGAGCAGCGCCACACACGACCAGAAAGTCTTGCGCGCCCTCGAGGCCGAACGGGCGGCCGAGGCAGATCGCTTGGCCCAGCAACGCCTGCAGACGGAACTTGCGTCGGTCGACCACGACCTGGTGCTGAGGGCGCTGCGACTGGCGCTAACCGTACGCACGCGCGATGCAGCGCAAGCAGAAGCCTTGCTCGAGGCCGTCACCGCGTATCTGAGGCTGGCGCAGCAGCGCGGCACTTCTGAGCCCGGTCGCATCGCGGCCGCGTGGGCCGAACTGAGGCAGGCCTGCTCGAGCCCAGCAGGCGTGCCCGCACAGCAGGTGATCGCATGACACACGATCCGCGCGCGGTCATCGCCGAAGACGAACCGTTGCTGGGTGCCGGGCTGCGCGATGCGCTGGCCGCCCTGTGGCCGGAATTGCGGATCTGCGCCATCGTCGAAGACGGCATCCAGACGCTGCGCGCTCTCGAGGAGCACAAGCCCGACATCCTGTTCCTGGACATCCAGATGCCGGGATTGTCGGGAATCGAAGTGGCGCAGCAGGTCAACGGACGTTGCCATGTCGTGTTCGTGACCGCCTTCGACGACCATGCCATTCAGGCCTTCGAGCAAGGTGCGATCGACTACCTGCTCAAGCCGCTGTCAACGTCTCGGCTGGCGACAGCGGTCACGCGTCTGAAGCAACGCATGGGCAGCACCCCGGCGCGCCTCGATGGTCTGATCGATCGGCTGGCAGAACCGCGCGAAGGCGAGTATCTGCGCTGGATCACGGCTTCGCACGGCCGTGAGGTCCGCCTAATCACGATCGCGGACGTGTGCTACTTCCGCTCTGACAACAAGTACACCGCCGTCGTCACTCCGGATGGGGAGGCGTTGATCCGAATGACCTTGCGAGAGCTGATCGACCAGCTCGACCCGGCAGTGTTCTGGCAGGTGCATCGAAGCACGGTGGTGAACGCGAATGCCATCGCTGGGCTTTTGCGCGACGGCCAGGGTCGTCTCAGCGTCAAGCTGAAGCAGCGCAGCGAAACCTTGCTGGTGAGCGAGGCCCATGCTTCCAGGTTCCGGGCGATGTAGGACGACGACCGGGCGTCGTTCAACCTCGGTGAACGCTTGCTTTGCAGACGGTGGACCGAAGTTCCGCTTCTGGCCGGGACTGTGAATTCCCCAAGGTTGCTGAGAGCTGCCCTTGGCCGGCGAGGCTCCAGCATCGAAGGACAGCTCACCGGCGCAGCTGTGGACTCACAGTCCCGGCCATTAGGCACAGGACCCACTTATGAACAGTTGGCCGGACGATCCCGGGTGCCGGACCTCGAACGGAGCTGGGGCACGGCACCCGAGTTCTTCGCATAACTACAGGGTCTTCAAGAACTTCACCAGTGAGTCTGGCGCTCGGTAGCGCCGCATTGCCGCATCGGGCTCGTGCAGCCTGGCCAATGCGCGTTCCTTCATTGCGAGGTCCGCCTCCACGTAGTGATGCGTCGTCGTCGGGCTCTCGTGCCCGAGCCACAAGGCAATGACCGTGATGTCCACGCCCGACTGCAGCAAGTGCATCGCCGTCGTGTGACGAACGATGTGCGGAGAGATCTTGCGCTTGGCCAACTGCGGCTGGACAGTGGTGGCCACCGTCACCGCCAGATCGAGTCGCTGCGTCACGTTGCCGCGCGTCATGGCCTTGCCGTTGCGGTTGGGCAGCAGCGGTGAAGCCGGGCCCAACTGAGGGTTGAGCTTCAACCAGGCCTTGATCTGCTTGACTGTGGAGCGCCACAGCGGAACGGTGCGCTGCTTGCGCCCCTTGCCCTGCAGGTGCACGCACGCCGCGCCATCGAGCACTACGTCGGCGATCTTGACGCCAACGATCTCCGAGACCCGCGCGCCGGTGTTGTAGAGCATGCGCAGCAGCAGATGGTCTCGTTGGCTTGTCCAGCTGCTGCCTGGTTCGCCGATGATCGCCAGCATCTCCTCGCGCGAGAGGAACCCGACCATCGGCCGCTCGAAGCGCTTCATCGGCACGCCCAGCGCCTGCTCGACGACGTCCAGCGCCGTAACGTCGCGTCGGCCGGCGAACTTCAGGAATGCGCGCAACGCGGCCAGCCGCGCATTGCGGCTGCGCACCGAGTTGCCTCGCTCGTGCTCCAGGTGGTCGAGGAACGCCAGGATCAGCTTCGGCGTGATGTCACGCAGCCGCATTGCCGTTGGCTGCTTGCGCAGCCGCGCCTTCGCGAAGTCCAGGAACAACACGAACGCGTCGCGGTAGGTGGCCACGGTGCGAGGACTCATCGCACGTTGCTGCTGCAGGTGTTCGGCGAAGAACACCTGCACCAGCGCGGCGAAGGTCGGCGGCTTGGCCGCGGCCCTACTCATTGCCGTCCTCGTCCAAGCCTACCCACGGATCGGCGAACTGCTCGAAGCGCTTGCCGACGATGCTCATCAGCTCCGGCACGGCGGTGACGTACCAGTAGGTGTTGGAGACCTTGGCATGGCCCAGGTACGTCGACAGCGCCAGCATCCGCTGATCCAGGTCCACGCCCTGTTGGTGCCACAGCAGCAGCCGCCTCACCGCGAAGCTGTGGCGCATGTCGTGGATGCGCGGCATGCCGTGCGCACCGCGACCGACCCAGCCGAGCTGACGCCGTAGCTGGTCGAAGATGAGGTGAACCTGATGGTCACCAAGCGGCTGCCCCAGCCTCTGCCCCCGCGACCCGATGAACAGCGGCGTCTCCGGTGTGCTGCGCACATACCGATCGCGCTCGCGCCGGTAGCGTTGCAGGGCTGCCGTGGCAGTCGGATGCAGCGGCACCAGCCGGGACTTGCCGAACTTGCTCTGCCGAATGGTCAACACGCCGGACTTGAGGTCGACGTCGGCATCGACCAGCGCAAGCGCCTCGGAGATCCGCATCCCGGTGCACGCGAGCAGACCGAACAGCGTCTGCATCACCGTGCCACGCGGGCTCGATGGCGGACCGATCCGGCCGGCGGCCTCCAGCAGCGCGACAAGCTCATCGTCGCGGTAGATGTGCGGCGCCACACGGCCAGGGATCGGACCGAAGATGGACTCGTCGGGCACCTCGGTGGCCGGCTCGAACTGCTGAAGCCAACGCGTGAACGGCCGCAGCAGGCGCAGCTTGCGCGCCCAGGTGGCGTTGGTGCCGGCGCCTTGCCGGGCCTGCCGTGCCCAGGCGGCCATCACCTCGATCGTCAACGCGCCGCGCTGGCGGCTGCGCCTGACATGCTTGACCAGACTCTCCAGGCCATAGCGCATCGTGCGCAGATCGAACCCGAGCCGACGCCGCTCGGCCAGGTACTGCTCCACCCGAGCAGCCAGGCTGAGGGTCCGGCTCATGACCCGCTCCCCGGCCACGGCAGCGCCACTTCGGCCAGCGCACCCACGTTGAGCTTGGCGTAGATGAGCGAGGTGTTCAGCGACCGGTGACGCAGCACGTCGGCCACCTCCTTGATCGGGCTGCCGCTGCCCACGAGGCGACAGGCCAAGGTATGGCGCAGCGCGTGGGTGCGTTCATGCGGGATGCCGGCGCGGCGGAACGCACGGCGTACCACGCTGCGGATGGCGGCCGTGCCCACAGGCTGATCGTGGGGGGCAAGATGCCGAACGAACACCGCTCGGTTGCGGCTTGCCGGTCGCTCGTGGCGGATGTAGTCCTCCAGCGCCTTGCCAGCGGCCTCCAGCAGCGGCAGCACGTCCTGGCGCTTCGACTTCGTGCGCTTGAGCGTGACGGTGCCGCGCTGCCAGTCGATGTCGTCGAGCCGCAGACGGTTGATCTCGGCGGTACGCAGACCCAGATCAAGCGCCAGGCGGACGATGGCATAGCCGCGCTTGGGCGAGCGCGGCGTGCCCGTGAACGAGTTCAGGACCCGGTCGACTTGCTCGGGCGCGAGCGCGCGCGGCAGCGACGCCAGGCTCCAGTTGGGAGGCGAGGTGATGACGCCCAGCAGCGGCCGCACCGCATCGCCGCAACTGCCACGCCAGCGCAAGTAGCCGCGCAGCGCACCGTTGAGCGTGATGGCGTTGCTCGTCGTGTTGCGCAGCTCGAGTTGCTCGGCGATGAAGCGGCGAACGTCGTCGGGCTCCAGCTCGTGGAACCTCAACGGGCGGCCGGCGAACTTGGTCAGCAGCAGCCGCTGAACGATGCGAAGGCGGCCCGTTCGCGTCGCAGCGCTCAGGCCCCGGGCGTCGCGCATGTGCGCGTCGTAGCGGCTGAGTTCCTCGGCGAGCGGCCCGGTCGGCGACGGCAAGTCGCTGATGACACCGCGCTGGCGCAGCAGGGCCAGCAGCGGCATGAGGGCCGCGTGCGCCTCGCGCGGATGCCGCATCGCTGGCGGAGGGCAGCCGCAGTGCGGCAGGTGCTCATGCAG
>DATKCI010000128.1:0-34885 GCA_035513255.1 Piscinibacter sp.
GCGTGCACGTGATCAAGATGCCGGACATCGGCGAAGGCATTGCCGAGGTCGAGCTCGTCGCGTGGCACGTGAAGCCCGGCGACGACGTGGCCGAAGACCAGGTGCTCGCCGACGTGATGACCGACAAGGCCAACGTCGAGATCCCGTCGCCGGTGGTTGGCAAGGTGCTCGCACTGGGCGGCGAGGTCGGGCAGACGCTGGCGGTCGGGTCAGAGCTGATCCGCATCGAAGTGGCCGGCGAAGGGCGAACGGCGCCGGCGCCCGCGGTAGCGCGCGAAGAGACTCCCCGGGCAGCGCCTGCGGCACCCGAACCCGAACCCGCCGCACCGAGGGCGCCGGCCGCGGCCTCTCCCGCTTCGGCCGGCGACCGGCCGATCGCGTCGCCGTCGGTGCGCCGGCGCGCGTGGGAGCTGGAGGTCGATCTCGCGGAGGTCCGCGGGACGGGCCTGGGCGGGCGCATCATGCACGGCGACCTCGACGCCCATGCGAGCCGCGCCGGCGCCCGGCCGGTGCGTTCGCCGCCTCCGCCTGCGGCGGCGGCACGAGAACAGGCGCCGCGCGACGACGAACAGCGGGTGCCGGTCATCGGCGTGCGCCGCAAGATCGCGCAGAAGATGCAGGAAGCCAAGCGGCGCATCCCGCACTTCACCTACGTCGAGGAGATCGACGTGACCGAGCTGGAGTCGCTGCGCGGGCAGCTCAATGCCAAGTGGGGCAGTGCGCGGCCGCGGCTGACGCTGTTGCCGTTTCTCGCGCGGGCGATGGTGCTGGCGGTACGCGACTTCCCGCAGATCAACGCCCGCTTCGACGACGAGGCCGGCGTCGTCACGCGCCACGGCGCGGTCCACATCGGCGTCGCGACGCAGACCGATGCGGGCTTGATGGTGCCGGTACTGCGCCATGCGGAAGCATTGGATCTGTGGGCGGCATCCACGGAGATCACGCGGTTGGCCGAGGCCGCCCGCGCCGGCCGCGTCACCCGCGACGAGCTCACCGGCTCGACGATCACGATCACGAGTCTCGGCGCCATCGGCGGCATCGCCTCGACGCCGGTGATCAATCACCCCGAGGTCGCGATCGTCGGCGTCAACCGGATCGTCGAGCGGCCGATGATGCGGCGCGGCGCGGTGGTGCCGCGGATGATGATGAACCTGTCGTCATCGTTCGACCACCGCGTGGTCGACGGCTTGCATGCGGCGGAGTTCGTGCAGGCGATTCGGGGGCTGCTGGAACATCCCGCGACCTTGTTCGTTGAGTGAGCGCGCTGTATTCCTCCCTCTCCCAAAGGGAGAGGGAATAACTGGGGCTACGCCAGCGAGGCGAACGTAGCCTGCATGCGGCGGCGCATCGCCTCATCGGGCAGACGTCCCCGCCCCGCGCCCATGTTCTCGTCGAGGTGCGCCGGATCGCGCGTCGCTGGAATCGCGCAGGTGACGGCCGGGTGCCCGACGATCCACTTCAGGAAGAACTGCGCCCAGTTCGCGCAGCCGGCCTCGCTCGATGCCCACGCCGGCAGCGGCTTGCGGCTGACGCGATTGAAAAGCGCGCCGCCGTCGAATGGCCGGTTGATCACGACCGCGGCCCCGCGCTCGGCGGCCCGGTTCATCGCGGCTTCGGCGCTCGGGTCGACGAGGTTGTAGGTGATCTGCAGCACGTCGAGCGACTCGTCGCGCACCAGCCGCGCCGCTTCGTCGTTGGACCGGCCGTGCGACGTCGACACGCCGATCCAGCGCACCCGTCCGTCGTCCTTCCACTGGCGCAGCGTCCTCAGATGGGCGCGCCAGTTCAGCAGGTTGTGCACCAGCAGCACGTCGAACCGCGGCACGCGCCACAGCGCGAGCGAACGATCGAGCTGGCCAGGGCCGAGTGCACCGAGCGGTGTCCACACCTTGCTCGCAGCCCACAGGCGGCCAGCGTGCGGCAGATCGGGCAGCAGCTGGCCGAGCAGCCACTCGGCGTTGCCGTACATCGGCGACGAATCGATCATGCCGCCACCGGCGGCGAAGAAGCGGCGCAGCACCTCGCGCCGCGGCGCCTGCTCGGCGGCCTCGCTGCCGACGTCGAACGTGAGCCAGGTGCCCAGGCCGATCACCGGCAGCGAATCGCCGCCGCGGCCGATGGGGCGGCGCAGCGCCGCCGCGGACTGCGCGCGCACGCCCATTGCGGCCAGCGACGCGGCCGGGGCGAGGGCGAGGATGCGGCGGCGGTCCATGAGGCGGATGGACCGGCTTGGCCGCGCCGAGTTCAATCGCGCCGCGCGCGCGTCACTCGCGGATCGCTTCGACCGCGATCTGCAGCCGCACGTCGTCGCCGACGAAGGGCAGGCCGAAGGTGCTGCCGTAGTCGCTGCGCCGGATCTCCGCTTCGAAGTCGCCGCCGCAGACCTCGCGCTTCAAGCGTTCGTCGGTGCGGCAGGCGAAGTTCATCGCGGTCAGCGAAAGCGGCCGGGAGACACCGCGCAGCGTGAACTCGCCACGCAGCTCATGGAGCCGCTCGCCGTCGAAGCGCAGGCGGCTCGCGACGAAGTAGGCCGTGGGATGGTCTTCGGCGGCGAGGAAGCTGCCGCCGCGCAACACACCATCCAGCGCCGGCACGCCGCTGCTGACCGATGCGGTCGCGATGCCGATCGACACGTCGCCGCGGCCGGTGGCGCGGTCGATGACGATGCTGCCGTCGACCGTGTCGAAGCGGCCGCGGTGCGTCGAGGTGCCGAAGTGCCGCACCTCCCAGTGCACCTTCGTGTGCGCCGGATCGAGCCGATAAGTGACGGGCTCGGCCGACACGGGGAGAACCGCCGCCAGCAACGCGGCGAAGCCGGCGATGCGCAATGCGGTCATGGGGCGGCCTCCCGGATCGATTCGCTTACTGCTTGACCGCTTCGATCTGGATCAGCAGCCGGATGTTGTCGGGCAGGCCGTAATCCAGGCCGTAGTTCATGCCCCACTGGCTGCGCGCGATCGTGGTTTCGAAGTCGCCGCCGCAGACCTCGCGCTTGAGCATCGGGTGGTGATAGCAGTTGAAACGGCTGGCCTTCAGCGTGACCGGCATCGTCTTGCCGAGCATCGTCAGCGAGCCCGCGACAGCACTGACCTTGTCGCCGTCGAAGCTGAACTTGTCGCTGACGAACTTGACCTGCGGCGTCTCGGTGGCGTTGAAGAAGTCCTTGCTCTTCAGGTGGCCGTCCAACGGGCCGACGCCGGTGCTGACCGATGTCGCGTCGATCGTGATCTCGGCCTTGCCGATTTTCGCCCGGCGGTCGAACACCACGGCGCCTTCCTTGCGGTCGAAGCGACCGCGCAAGGTGGACGTGTTGAAGTGGCTGGCCTCGAAGGTGACGAAAGTGTGCGTCGGGTCGATGGCGTAGGTGGCGCTTTCCGCCTGCACGAGGCCGGCGGTGGCGAGGGCGGCGAGGGCGATCAGGGTGTGTTTCATGTTGCGATGCAGGAGGTTGAAGGGTTGAGAAGAGGTGTCAGAGCGCCGGCACGCCGGCGAGCACGAGCTTGAATTTCACTTGCACGTCGTCGGCGACCATCGACGTGTCTTTCCAGTCCCCGTCGCCGATCCTAAAGTCCAGCCGCTTGATCGCGAACTGGCCGGACGCCGTCGTCTGCCCGCCGTTCTGCGCGAGCGCGACCGGCACGACGACGTCGCGGCTCGCGCCCTTGATCGCGAGCTTGCCGGCGACTTCGTACTTGCCGCCGGCCAGCGGCTTGACCGAGGTGGACTGGAAGGTGGCTTGCGGGAACTGCTTGATGTGGAACCAGTCGGGCTTGGCGAGCTCGGCTTCCGTCTCGGCCACGCCGAGCGCGACGCTTGCGAGGTCGATGGCCATCGCGATCTTCGCCGTCTCGGGCTTCTTCGGGTCGAACGCGATCTGCGCGTCGAACTTGCGGAATCGGCCGTCCACCGGCACGCCCATCTGCTTGCTGGTGAAGCTGATTTCGCTCTGCGCCGGCACGAGCTTTTGCTGCGCGGCGGCGGGCGCCGCGGCAGCGATGGCCAGCACGACGGCGGCGAAACGGAGGGTGGGACGCAAGCTCATTCGAAGGCTCTCGGTTCAGGCCCGGCTGGGCCACATGCGCGACAGGAGTCCGTCGCGATCGACGAATTGGTGCTTCAGCGCCGCGGCGATGTGTGCCAGCACCAGCACTGCCATCGTCCAGGCCAGGTATTTGTGCCACGGCTGGATCGCCTCGGCCAGCGCCTTGTCGGCCGGCACGAAATCGGGCAGCGGCAGCACGCCGAAGACGACCAGCGGAAAGCCCGCCGCCGAGCTGTAGGCCCAGCCGACCAGCGGCACCGCGAAGAACAGTAGGTACAGCGCCTGGTGCGTGGCATGGGCGGCGGTGCGCTGCCAGCCGGGCATCGCCGCGTCGACCGGCGGGCGGTGCGTCAGGCGCCACATCAGCCTCACGAACGACAGCGTGAGGATCACCGCGCCCGCCCACTTGTGCCAGTTGTAGAGCTTGAGCCGCTGCGGCGACAGCGGCAGCTCCGTCATGTACAGCCCGAGCGAGAACGACGTGATCAGCGCGGCCGCGAGCAGCCAGTGCAGCGCGATGGCGGTGACGGTGTAACGCGACAGGGAAGTGGGGTTCATGACGTGCCGAAAGAAGCCAGTGCCGGACATACGAGACGCAGCGCCCGGCCGGACGCACTGTAGGTGTACGGGCGGTGGGGGCATTTCATCCGGCTTGTCGTGAGCGTTCAAAAAAATGGACGAACGCCGCGGGATGACGCGGGTCCGGCGCGGCATCTACACTCGGTGGACCATGCCTTCAGACGTCTTCACGCTGGCCTCGGGCACGATCCCGCTGCTCGTCTCGATCCCCCACGCAGGCACCGACATTCCGCCGCAGATCGCACGGCGCATGACCCCCGCCGGCTTGTTGCGCGCCGACACCGACTGGCACCTGCCGCAGCTCTACGCGTTCGCGCACGAGATGGGCGCGAGCGTGCTGGTCCCTCGCTACTCACGCTACGTGATCGATCTCAACCGCCCGCCGGAGGATGCCAACCTCTATCCGGGACAGGACACGACCGGGCTGATACCGAGCGACACGTTCCGCAAGGAGCCGCTGTACCTGCCGGGCCAGGCGCCCGACGACGCGGAGAAGGCCGAGCGGCGCGCCGTCTACTGGCAGCCCTACCACGACGCACTGCGCGACGAGCTGCAGCGGCTGCGCGAGGTCCACGGCCGGGTCGTGCTGTGGGACGCGCATTCGATCGCGAGCGTGCTGCCGCGCTTCTTCGAAGGCCGTCTCAGCGATCTCAACCTCGGCACGGCCAACGGCGAGGCCTGCGCACCGGCCGTGCAGGCGGCGGCCGAGGCGGCGCTGGACGGGCAGAGCGACTTCAGCCACGTGACCAACGGCCGCTTCAAGGGCGGCTACATCACGCGTCACTACGGCCGGCCGAACGAGCGGGTGCACGCGCTGCAGATGGAGATGTGCCACGCGACCTACATGGACGAGCCGGCGCCGTTCGCCTACCGGCCGGACCTTGCGGCCAAGGTGCAGCCGCTGCTAAAGCGGCTGCTCGATGCCGTCGTGAAAGCGGCGGCGTAGCGGACTGCCGCCGATGGTGCAGGCCAGCTCGGCCGGCGTGTCGGCATCCCACAGGCACAGGTCGGCTTGGCGGCCGACCTCGATGCTGCCGTGCGTGGCCTGCAGGCCGAGCGCACGCGCCGCGTGCCGCGTCACGCCGAGCAGCGCTTCGGCCGGCGTCATGCGAAACAGCGTGCAGGCCATGTTCATCATCAGCGGCAGGTGCGTTGTCGGGCTGGTGCCTGGATTGGAGTCGGTCGCCACCGCCATCGGCACGCGGTGCTGCCTGAACAGCGCGATGGGCGGCGGCTGCGTGTCGCGCAGGAAGTAGTACGCGCCGGGCAGCATCACCGCGACGGTGCCGGCGCGCGCCATCGCCGCCGCGCCGGCTTCATCGACATGCTCGAGGTGGTCGGCCGACAACGCGCCGAATTCGGCCGCCAGCGCGGCGCCGTGCTGGTTGGACAACTGCTCGGCGTGCAGCTTGACCGGCAGGCCGAGCGCACGCGCGGCCTCGAAGACCCGCCGCGTTTGTGCCGGCGTGAAGCCGATCGTGTCGCAGAACGCATCGACCGCATCGGCCAGGCCCGAGCGCGCGGCTTCGGGCAGGATGCGCTCGACGATTTCGGCGACGTAGTCGTCGGCGCGTCCGTCGAATTCGGGCGGCAGCGCGTGCGCGGCCAGCAACGTCGTGCGCACGGTGACTGGGTGGCGCTGGCCGAGTTCGCGCGCCACGCGCAGGCACTTCAGCTCGTCGTCGAGCGACAGCCCATAACCGGACTTGATTTCGACGGTGGTCACGCCATGGTTCATCAAGCGGCGCAGGCGTTTCTCGGACTGCACGAACAGTTCGCTCGCCGTGGCCGCGCGTGTCTCGCGGACGGTCGAGCGGATGCCGCCCCCGGCGCGGCTGATCGCTTCGTAGCTCTGGCCCTGCAATCGCATCTCGAACTCGCGAGCGCGGTCGCCGGCGTAGACGAGGTGGGTGTGGCAGTCGATCAGGCCCGGTGTCAGCAGGGCGCCTTGCGCGTCGCATTCGGCCTGCGCGTGCACACCGGCATCGAGCTCGGCCATGCGGCCGATGTGCGCGATGCGGCCTTGCGCGATGCCGACGAAGGCGGCGGATGCGACGGCGCAGTCGTCCTCGGCGCAGGACACCAGGCGCACATTGCGCAGCAGCAGATCGAAGGGGGTGGTCATGGGCATGGGGTCACGTCCGCGGAGTCCATTGCACTCACCCCGGCGAACGCCGGGGTCCATTCATCGCAGGTCGCCGATTCACGTGGTGGACCCCGGCGTTCGCCGGGGTGACAGCCTCACGGTTGCGAGTCAGGTCCCGGATCATGCTTCGCGCAGCAACTTCGCCCGCGCCCTGACAAAGCGCTCCCGCGCTTCGCCGCTCAGCAGGTGGTCGCCGTCCTTCACGCGGCAATCGCCGCCGACCCAGGTCTCGCGCAGGCTCCGATCCGGATGGCTCGCAAACACATGGCTCGCGAGCTGCTGGTCGGCCGACAGCCCTTGCAGAACGCCGTCGTCGGCGAGCACGACGAAATCGGCGCGCTGCCCGACCGCCAGCCCGCCGATCCGCCGCCCCGCCGCGCGTGCACCGCCGGCCACCGCCGACAGCCACATCGACTCGGCCACACTCGCGTGCGTGGCCGACGCGAGCACGTTGCGCTGCTGCAGCGCGAGCCGCTGCGTGTACTCGAGCAGCCGCAGCTCCTCGGCCACGTCCACGCTCGCATGGCTGTCGGAGCCTATCCCCCAGTGCCCGCCTGCGCCGACGTAGGCCGGCGCGGCGAACACGCCGTCGCCGAGATTCGCTTCGGTGCTCGGACACAGCCCGACCGTCGCGCCGGTGTGGGCCAGCGTGCGCGACTCGTCGGCGTCGAAGTGGGTCGCGTGCACCAGGCACCAGCGCGCGTCGATCGCGGCGTGGTCGAGAAGCCACTGCACCGGCCGCTGGCCGCACCACGCGATGCAGTCGTCGACTTCGCGCTGCTGTTCGGCGACGTGAATGTGCACCGGCGCCTGCGGGTCCATCGCGTGCAGTCCGGCGACGACCTCGCCGAGCGCCTGCGGTGCCACGGCACGCAGCGAATGCGGCGCGACGCCGATGCGCGCCTCGGTGGCGCGCAGCCGTTCGACGATGCGCAGCAACCCGTCAACGCTGTTCGTGAAGCGCCGCTGCTGCTGCAGCGGCGCCCGGCCGCCGAAGCCGCCGGCCTGGTACAGCACCGGCAGCAGCGTGAGCCCGATGCCGGCGCTGCGCGCGGCGGCGACGATGCGCAGCGACATCTCCGCCGCATCGGCAAAGAACTGGCCCTGCGGGTCATGGTGCACGTAATGGAACTCGCACACCGACGTGTAGCCGGCGCGCAGCATCTCGATGTAGAGATGGGTCGCTATGTCTTCCAGCGTGTCCGGCGTCAACGCGGCGGCGAAGCGGTACATGCGCTCGCGCCAGGTCCAGAAGCTGTCGGCAGGGTCGCCGCGGTACTCGGCGAGGCCGGCGAACGCACGCTGGAACGCATGCGAATGCAGGTTCGGCATGCCGGGCAGGACGGCGCCCGCGGCGCGGCGCACGCCGGCAATGCCGGCCGCGTCGGGCGTCGCGCCGGTCAGCGTGCCGCTTGCATCCCAGACCAGCAACACGTCGCGCGCCCAGCCGTCCGGCAACAGCGCGTGCGGCGCGAGCAGCGCCTGCGGCGAGTCGACGTGCACGGTCACGGCAGATGCACCTGCGCGACCAGCAGTCGGCCGCTCGACGAGCGCGGAACGACCTTCAGCGAGGGCATCGCGCCGCGCCACAGCATCGCGTGCATCGGCGGCAGCTCGTTGCCGGTGTCGTCCACGCGCCAGTCGCCTTCGCAGCACAGCAGCACGCCGGCATCCGCCAGCCCGAGGTCGGCGGCTTGCGTGACGTCCAGGACCTCGCCTCGGCCTGAACCGCGGCGCACCAGGAGGTTGAAGGCCTCGCTGCGGTCGGCGATCAGCGTCGAGTCGATCGCCGCGTCGCCCGAGAAGGCGAACACGTCGCCGATCCGGTCGAGCCGCCGGTCGATGCCGCCGTCGGCCGAGCGCAAGTGCAGGCCGGCGCCGCTGAGCAGCACGATCCAGCGGTCCACGCCGGGGAAGGCGGAGAACGGCGCGTCACGCGTGACCTCGGCGACGCTCACCCGCCAGTCGAAATCGCTCATGGACGCGCCCGGCGGGACGACGGCGATGTCGCGCATCGTGCCCGCGCCGTTTTTCCACGGCTGCGGCGCGAGGGCGCGCAGGTCGACGAGCTCGAAACTCACAGGCCGATCATCGGCAGCTTGAGGCCTTGCGCACGGGCCGTCTGCACCGCGAGCTCGTAGCCCGCGTCGGCATGGCGCATCACGCCGGAGGCGCTGTCGTTGACCAGCACACGCGCGAGGCGCTTCGCCGCCGCGTCGGTGCCGTCCGCGACGATCACCATGCCGGCGTGCTGTGAATAGCCCATGCCGACACCACCGCCGTGGTGGAACGAGACCCAGGTCGCGCCGCCCGCGGTGTTCAGCAGCGCGTTCAGCAGCGGCCAGTCGGACACCGCGTCGGTGCCGTCCTTCATCGCTTCGGTCTCGCGGTTCGGGCTCGCGACCGAGCCGGTGTCGAGGTGGTCGCGTCCGATGACGATCGGCGCCTTCAGCTCGCCCGTCCTGACCATCTCGTTGAACGCGAGGCCCGCGAGGTGACGCTCGCCGAGGCCCAGCCAGCAAATGCGCGCAGGCAGCCCCTGGAAGGCGATGCGCTCGCCGGCCATGTCGAGCCAGCGGTGCACGTGGCGGTTGTGCGGGAACAATTGCTTGATCTTCGCGTCGGTCTTGCGGATGTCGTCGGGGTCGCCGGACAGTGCGACCCAGCGGAACGGGCCGCGGCCTTCGCAGAACAGCGGCCGGATGTAGGCCGGCACGAAGCCGGGAAAGTCGAAGGCGTTCTTCACGCCCTGGTCGAAGGCGACCTGACGGATGTTGTTGCCGTAGTCGACGGTGGGCACGCCCATCGCATGGAAGTCGAGCATCGCTTGCACGTGCACGGCGCACGACTTCGCGGCCGCCTCGGTGAGGCGCGCGTGCTGCGCCGCGTCGCGCTGCGCGTCGCGCCACTGGTCGACGGTCCAGCCGGACGGCAGGTAGCCGTTGATCAGGTCGTGCGCCGAGGTCTGGTCGGTCACGAGGTCGGGCCGCGGGCCACCCGCTTTTGCGCGCTTCGCCAGCTCCGGCACGAGCTCGGCCGCGTTGCCGAGCAGCCCGATCGACACGGCTTCGCGCCGCGCGGTGTGCTCGGCGATCAGCGCGAGCGCGTGATCGAGGTCGCGCGCCTGGGTGTCGAGATAGCGCGTGCGCAGCCGGAAGTCGATGCTCGCCTGCTGGCATTCGATGTTCAGCGACACCGCTCCGGCAAAGCTCGCGGCCAGCGGCTGCGCGCCGCCCATGCCGCCGAGGCCCGCGGTGAGAATCCAGCGCCCCGCCAGGTCGCCACCGTAGTGCTGGCGGCCCGCCTCGGCGAAGGTCTCGTAGGTGCCTTGCACGATGCCCTGCGTGCCGATGTAGATCCACGAACCGGCCGTCATCTGGCCATACATGAAGAGGCCGCGGCGGTCGAGTTCGTTGAAGTGTTCCCAGGTGGCCCACTTCGGCACCAGGTTGGAATTGGCCAGCAGCACGCGCGGCGCATCGGGATGGGTCTTGAACACGCCCACCGGTTTGCCGGACTGGATCAGCAGCGACTCGTCGTCTTCGAGCTCGCGCAGGCATTCGAGGATCTTGTCGAACGAGGCCCAGTCGCGTGCCGCGCGGCCGATGCCGCCGTAGACCACGAGCTCCTCCGGCCGCTCGGCGACGCCGGGATCGAGGTTGTTCTGGATCATGCGGTAGGCTGCTTCGGTGAGCCAGGATTTGCAGTGCAGCTGCGTGCCATGCGGGGCGCGCACGACGCGGCCAGCTGCACGCCGCGCGCCTTCGATCGCCGCGCCGGCGACCTCTTTCATGTCGGTGGAATGCATTCGATGCCTCAGATGAATCAAGTGGTCTAGGCCACTTTGCACCAGCATGGAGGAAGTGGGCGGACCCGTCAATCCGCGACGTCCCGAAGCGGTCGGAACGGCCGCAGGAAACCCGAGTCGACAGCATGGTCTAGGGTTAACCCTATACTTCGGCCTACGGGTTTTCCCTTATCTCACCAGGAGCTCTCCATGAGTGCCACCAGCATCACCGTCCACGGCAGTTCCCATCGCACCGCCCCCCGCCTCGCAGCGCCGATCGGCAAGGCCGTGGCCTCGGTCCTGGCCACGCTGTCGTCCTGGCTGCAACCGCGCGCCGAAAGCCCCGCCGAGGCGGCCGAGCGTCTGCGCTCGCTGGCCAACCAATACAGTTCGCAGCCGAGTTTCGCGGCCGACCTGCGCGCGGCAGCAGACCGCCACGACAACTTCGGCGAAGGTTGACATAGCCGCTTAGCGGGCGCTCACATCACGGAGCGTTCGTGCATGGAAAAAGCCCGCGCTCGGCGGGCTTTTTCCTTGGCGGGCTGCGCAGCTTCAGTCCGCCAGACGCGCTTCGATGCGGGCCTTCGTCGCGGTCAGCTCAGCCGGCAGGTGATGGGCGAGCTTCTGGAACAGTTCGGCATGCAGTCCGAGCTCGGTCTTCCATGCCGCGGTGTCCATGGAGGTGACCTGCCGGAACTGCTCCGGCGTGAAGTCGAGCCCTTTCCAGGTGATGTCCTCGTAGTTCGGCGTCACGCCGAGCAGGTTGTCGGTACCGTGGGCGCGGCCCTGGACACGTTCGAGCATCCACTTCAGCACGCGCAAGTTCTCGCCGAACCCCGGCCAGACGAACTTGCCGTCGGAGCCCTTGCGGAACCAGTTCACGCAGTAGACCTTCGGCAGCGCGGCGCCGGTCGTTTCCAGCTTTTGGCCGATGTCCAGCCAGTGCTGGAAGTAGTCGCTCATGTTGTAGCCGGTGAAGGGCAGCATCGCGAACGGGTCGCGCCGCACCACGCCTTGCTTGCCGGCGGCGGCGGCCGTCGTTTCGCTGCCCATCGTGGCGGCCATGTACACGCCTTCGACCCAATTGCGCGCCTCGGTGACGAGCGGCACGGTCGTCGAGCGGCGCCCGCCGAAGATGAACGCGTCGATCGGCACACCGGCAGGGTTGTCCCATTCGGGGTCGAGCGCGGGGTTGTTGGTCGCCGCGACGGTGAAGCGGGCGTTCGGATGCGCGGCCTTGGCGCCGGTTTCCTTCGCGATCGCCGGCGTCCAGTCCTTGCCTTGCCAGTCGATCAGGTGGGCCGGCGGCGTGTCGGTCATGCCCTCCCACCAGACGTCGCCGGCGTCGGTCATCGCGACGTTCGTGAAGATCACGTCGCGCTTGAGGCTCGCCATGCAGTTGAAGTTGGTCTTCTCGTTGGTGCCCGGGGCCACGCCGAAGTAGCCGGCCTCGGGGTTGATCGCATGGAGCCGGCCGTCCTTGCCGGGCTTGATCCATGCGATGTCGTCGCCGATGGTCGTGACCTTCCAGCCGTCAAGGCCGGCCGGCGGAATCAACATCGCGAAATTGGTCTTGCCGCAGGCGCTCGGGAACGCGGCGGCGACATGGTGTTTCTTGCCCTCGGGGCTGGTCACGCCGAGGATCAACATGTGCTCGGCGAGCCAGCCCTGGTCGCGGCCCATCGTGCTTGCGATGCGCAACGCGAAGCACTTCTTGCCGAGCAGCGCGTTGCCGCCGTAGCCCGAGCCGTAGCTCCAGATTTCCTGCGTTTCGGGGTAGTGGACGATGTACTTCGTCGTGTTGCAGGGCCAGGCTACGTCTTTCTGGCCCGGTTCGAGCGGCGCACCGACCGTGTGCACGCAGGGCACGAAGTCGCCGTCGGCGCCCAGCACCTCCAGCACCTGCCGGCCCATGCGGGTCATGATCTTCATGTTGACCGCCACGTACGGGCTGTCGCTCAGCTCGACACCGATGTGCGCGATCGGCGAGCCCAGCGGTCCCATGCTGAACGGAACGACGTACATCGTGCGGCCGCGCATCGCGCCGCGGAACAGCGCCTTGTCGCCGGTTTGGAGCAGCTCGCGCATCTCGCCGGGCGCCATCCAGTTGTTGGTCGGGCCGGCGTCTTCCTTCTTCTCGCTGCAAATGAAAGTTCGGTCTTCCACCCGCGCCACGTCGCTCGGGCTGCTGCAGGCGAGGTAGCTGTTCGGGCGCAGCTCCGGGTTCAGCTTCTTGAAAGTGCCGGCCGCGACGAGCCCCGCACACAGCCGGTCATATTCGGCGGTGCTGCCGTCGCACCAGTGGACATCCTTCGCTTCAGTCAGGGCCGCCACTTCCGCCACCCACTCGACGAGGCGGGAATGTCGGACATAAGCGGGCGTGTTCAGGCGCAATCCTTCCAGCACGGGACGGTTCATGGCGGTTCCAATCATCGAAGTCAACAAAAACGGGATTGGGCAAGGCTTGCGGCAAGAGACGCTTCGGTTGCGAGGCGCTGTCTCAAGACTTGCCCAATGCCGTCAGGTGTCGGCGGCGAATCGGTTGGATTACGGCCGGTTACCAACATGGCGCGAGGATGGCGCGACCACTGACGGGGAAACGATTGTCGTCCCAGTGTAATTCCGCGGTAACCACCGATCTCCGGGGGGTCATGCACTTCATGCATAACGTTATGCGCATCCGTTGGCCGCTGTTTCCACGACAGGAGATGAGGCAAACGCCGGGCCTGACCCGCCTTCGGCCGTCTTAAGATCGCGCCGCATGAATGCGCGCCGCCGTGTCCTGATTCGACTGTCCGCCGCCGCCGCGGCACTGGCTTGCCCGGCGTGGGCGCCGGCCGTTCAGCGCCAGTCGCTGGCCGACCCGCTGCGGCTGGCCGCCGACGACGCGCTGGTCGACTCAGGCCTCGCCGGCAGCCTGCAGCGTGCCTTCGGCCGTGACACGGGCGTGGTCGTGCAGCTGGTTCGCGGCCCGGCCAGTGCCTTGCTCGACGCGCTGGAGCGCGGTGAACACGATGCGGCGCTGACCAACGCGCCCGAACGCGAGATCGCGCTGGAAAAGCAAGGGCTCGTCCACGATCGCCGGGCCGTCGTGGCCGGCGGCTTCGTGCTCGTCGGACCGCTGGTGCTGGCCAAGCCCCTCGCGGCGGAGCGCGACGCCGCGATGGCTTTGTCGCGGATCGCGCAGGCGCAGGTGCCCTTCCTGACCCGCGGCGATGGCTGCGGGACCCACTTGGCGGAGCTGCGCCTGTGGCGTGCGGCCGAGGTGTTGCCGGCCGCCCCGTGGTACCAGAACGCTGCGGCCGATGCGCCGTTGTTGACACAAGCGCGCGAGCGGCAGGCTGTCACGCTGGTCGAGCGCGGTGTCTGGGCGGCTCAGGGGGGTGCGCGCGGCTACGGCGTGCTCGTGCACAGCGACCCCCGCATGGCCCTCGACGTGCACGTGATGCGCACCTTCCGCGTCCAGCATCCGGCGGGCAAGCTGTTCGTGAACTGGCTGGCCGGCCCCAAGGGCCGGCGGCTCGCGGCGGCGCATCTCGGCTACCGCGCGGTGCGTTCGTGATCGCCGTGATGCGGCGCCGCCGCTTCCTCGCCGCCGCCGGCGCCGCGTGGGCGGTGCCCGCCTGCGCCGCAGGCGGCCCGGCCCGGGTCGCCGCCGCCAGCGACCTGCAGTTCGCGCTGCCCGAGCTGGCCGCGCTGTTCGAACGAACCCATGCCGAGCCGGTGACCTTGAACTTCGGCTCCTCCGGCAATTTCGCCCGGCAGCTCCGCCAAGGCGCGCCGGTGGACCTGTACCTGTCGGCCGACGAAGCCTTCGTGTTCCAGCTCGCCGACGCCGGCCTCACCCGCGACCGCGGCGCGCTCTACGCGCTCGGACGCATTGCGCTGCTGGTGCCCGCCGCCTCGGCGATCCCGCTCGACGCGCAGCTGGACGGCCTGCGCCACATGTGGGCGCCGGCGCAGCGCTTCGCGATCGCCAACCCCGAGCACGCACCCTACGGCCGCGCCGCCCGCGAGGCGCTGCAGGCGGCGGGCCTGTGGGCCCGACTCGAGCCCGGCCTGGTGCTCGGCGAGAACGTCTCGCAGGCGACGCAGTTCGTCAGCAGCGGCGCCGCCCAGGCCGGCATCACCGCCGCGTCGCTCGCACTCGCCCCGCCGGTCGCCGCCCAGACGCGCCACCACCTCATCGCCGAATCGCTGCACCGGCCGCTGCGCCAGCGCATGGTTCTGCTCAAAGGCGCGCGGCCGGCTGCCGTGGCGTTCTTCGACTATCTCGCGACACCGCCTGCGCGCGCCATCCTGGCCCGCTACGGTTTCGCGGCACCCCCCGGGCCATCCTGATGGACTGGAGCGCCGCGCGGGTGTCTCTGTCGCTGGCCGCGCTGACGGCGCTGACGCTGCTGCCTGCCGCGCTGTGGCTGGCACGCTGGCTCGCCGACAGCCCATCGCGGCTTCGGCCGTGGATCGAGGCGGCGCTGTTGCTTCCCCTGCTGCTGCCGCCGACGGTGGTCGGCTTCTATTTGCTGACCGGCCTGGGCGGCGCGTCGCCGCTCGGCGCCTGGCTCGCGCAGCACCTGGGGCTGCGCCTCGTCTTCACCTTCGAAGGCCTGCTGTTCGCGAGCTGGCTCGTCAACCTGCCGTTCATGGTGCAGCCGCTGCAGCGCGGCTTCGCCGCGATTCCGCGCAGCGTGCGCGAAGCGGCCTGGGTTTCGGGTCTGAGCGCGTGGCGGACCTTCTGGCGCATCGAGCTGCCGCTCGCGTGGCCGGGCGTGCTGGCCGGCGTGGCGCTGACCTTCGCCCACACGCTCGGCGAGTTCGGCGTCGTGCTGATGGTCGGCGGCAACATCGCCGGCGAAACACGCACGCTGTCGATCGCGATCTACGACCGGGTGCAGGCTTTCGACAACGCCGGCGCGCAGATGATGTCGCTGGTGCTCGTGGGCCTGTCACTCGCCGCGCTGGCCTTCGTGTTCGCGCTGAACCGGCGCAATCCGTTGGCGGAGCGCTGATGCTGACGGTCGACGTGCAACAAGCCACGCCGATGCCGCTGGCGGCGCGCTTCGACTGCCACGCCGGCGAGCTGGTCGCGCTCGTCGGCCCGTCGGGCAGCGGCAAGTCGACCTTGCTGCGCTGCATCGCCGGGCTGATGCATCCGTCGCAGGGCCGCATCGCCTGCGGCGACCAGGTCTGGTTCGACACCGGCCGGCGGCTGAAGCTGCCGCCGCAGCGCCGGCGCGTCGGCCTCGTGTTCCAGCACTACGCGCTGTTCCCTCACCTGAGTGCGCTGCGCAATGTGGCGCTGGCGTCGGCCCGCACCGACCCGCTGGCCCACGCCGCCGAGCTGCTGGGCCGTCTCGGACTGGACGCGCTGGCGCAACGGCGCCCGGCCGAGCTGTCGGGCGGCCAGCAGCAGCGGGTCGCCCTCGCCCGGGCGCTCGCGCGCGACCCCGACGTGCTGCTGCTCGACGAGCCGTTTTCCGCGGTCGACCAGCCGGCGCGCCTCGCGCTGTACCACGAGCTGGCGGCGCTGCACCGCAGCGTCGCGTTGCCGATCGTGCTGGTCACACACGACTTGCACGAGGCGCGCCGGCTGGCCGACCGCATGGTGATCCTCGACCGCGGCCACACGTTGCAGCAGGGCGCGCCGGCGCAGGTGCTGTCGCAGCCGCGCAATGCGCGGGTGGCCGAGCTGGTCGGCATCCAGAACCATTTCGCCGGCGTGTTCCGCCGCGGCGACGATCCCGCCTGGGGACGGCTGCAGTGGGGCGCCCACCTCGAGCTGCGCGTGCGCGACAAGGGCCGCATCGACGACGCGACGCCGGTCACCTGGGTCGTCGCCGCCGAGCACATCGGCGTGCACCGGATGGCACCGAGCGGGCCGAACGTGCAGCGCGCGGTGCTCGCCGAGGCACTGCCGCTGGGCGACATCGCGCTGTGCCGCTTCGAGATGGCCGACGTCGACGCCACAGTGCAGCTGCACCAGCCGACGGCCGCACTGCAGCGCGGCGAGCTGGCGGTCGGCGAGACGCTGTACCTGCAGTTCGACGCCGCCGGCGTGCACATCATGCCGAGCCGGACCGCCCCATCGGGCTGACCGCCGCCCTGCGGCATCATCGCGCCATGCCGCACACCCTTCTCAGCCTCAACGTCTCGCGCGCCCGCGAAGTCGCGATCAACGGCCAGCCCGTGATGACCGGCATCTTCAAGCGGCCGGTCGACGGCGCGGTCGCCGTGCGGCCGCTGGGCCTGGAAGGCGACGAGCAGGCCGACCTGTCGGTGCACGGGGGCTTGACGAAGGCCGTCTACGCCTACCCGGTCGAGCACTACCCGTTCTGGCAAACCGTGCGCGCGCAGGCGAAGGTCGCTGAATGGGACGCGCCGCTGCCGTGCGGCGCGCTCGGCGAGAACCTCACCCTGTCCGGACTCGTCGAATCGCAGGTCTACATCGGCGACCTGCTGCGCTTTCCCGGCTGCGAGCTCGCGGTCAGCGAACCGCGCTTCCCGTGTTTCAAGTTCAACGCCGCGATGGGCTTCAACCAGGCCGTCAAGCTGATGGCTCGCAATGCCTGGTGCGGCTTCTACCTCGCGGTGCGCGTGCCGGGCCGGCTGCAGGCCGGCGAGTCGTTCGAGCTCGTGCCCGGTCCGCGCGAAGTCGGCATCCAGGAGCTGTTCCGCGCGAAGATGAATCGGGTGAAACTCTGAGAGGTTGAGAGGCCCGTCCGCGCGCTACAGTGACGGCCCCGCCTCCCGCTCGCCACCATGCTCGCCTACCGACACGCCTTCCACGCGGGCAACCACGCCGACGTGCTCAAGCACACCGTGCTGACACTCGTGCTGCGCTACATGAACCAGAAGGCCAAGCCGTACCGGCTGGTCGACACCCACGCCGGCGCGGGCGGCTATTCGCTGGAGGGCCGCTACGCGCTGAAGAAGGGCGAATTCGAGCAGGGCATCGGCCGGCTGTGGGACCGCGACGATCTGCCGGAGGCGGTGGCCGACTACGTCGCGCGGGTGCGCGAATTCAATCCGCAAGGCACGCCGGAGCAATACCCGGGCTCGCCGGCATTTGCGCAGATGCTGCTGCGCGCGCAGGATCAACTGCGCCTGTTCGAGCTGCACCCGACCGACTACCGCATCCTCGAGTCCTACCTCGGCAAGGTGAAGGGCGCCGAGGTGAAGAACGCCGACGGCTTCGAGGGCCTGAAGGGGCAGCTGCCGCCGTCCACGCGGCGCGGCGTCGTGCTGATCGACCCGAGTTACGAAGGCCACGGCGACTACGCGCGTGTCATCGCGACGCTGCGCGAGGCGCTCGCGCGCTTCGCCGAAGGCGTCTACGTCGTCTGGTATCCGCAGGTGCAGAAAGTGGAGGCCGCCGAACTGCCGCGGCGCCTGCAGGCGTTGGCCCCCAAGGGCTGGCTGCATGCGCGGCTCACCGTGCAGGAGCCGGATTCGCAGGGCTTCGGGCTCGCCGGCAGCGGCGTGTTCATCCTCAATCCGCCGTACACGCTGCACGACGAATTGCTGGCGGTGATGCCCTACCTGGTCGACGTGCTCGGCCAGTTCGACGGCGCGAACTACCTGCTCGAACACCGCGCCGACTAGGCCGCGGCTCACATCCGCTTACGCCTCGGCGACGCGGCACGTCACTTCAGGCATCGGCACGCTTCTTGATGCTGACCCCCGGTACGAATTCACGAGCCCGTCTCGGGGGACACACATGCCAGCGTTGCGGACGGCCCGTCGGGCGATCGCGTGTTTCGGCCTTCTGGCCGCCGCCGCGCTGAGCAGCGGCTGCACGACGACGATGGTCGTCATGTACGCCTATGACAAGTTCACCGAGGGCGACCCGACCCCCTGCCACCGCCTGAACAGCGTCGAGCGCGCACTCAGCCCGCGCTGCGGCCCGTACGAAGCGGGTACCTTGGTGACCAAAGACGTCAATGCCTCGGGTTTACCGCAGTGTCCATTGAGCATCGCCGCCCGCGACCCGCGGTTGTGGCCGGCGCTGCCCGAGCTGCTCGCCAAAGGGGCGCTGCCCGAAGTCTGCGACGAGGCGCCGCTGGCGGCACTGGCCCGCGCGACGCCGTGCCCCGACTTCTCCGCGGCGACGCCCGAGTCGCTGGTCGCGCTGCGCTGGCTCGCCGAAGCCGACGCGCGCGCGATCCAGCACGACGTGGTCCGCCTGCTGAGCTGCCCGGCCGCACACCGGGCCGGCCTGTCAACCGTGCTCGACAGTTGGTTGGCCCAGGGCCTGCTGCCAGCCCGCGGGCTCGCCTTCGGCCCGCTCGGTGCGCTGCACCCGCAGCACCTGGACTCGCCACTCGCGCATGCGCTCGAGGCGCAAGGCCACACCGCGCAGGCGGCGCTCGGCAGCCACGACGGCAAGCTGCCCGGCGGCTTCGACGAGGCGTTGCGCCACGACCACCGCGCGGCGCTCGATTGGTGGCTGGACCGCGTGCCCGATCTCGCGAACCGCGTGCCGTCGACGCACTACGGCCAGTTTTCGTGGATCCCGCTGGCGCGCGTGATCACGCCGAGCTACATCGCGCAGCCGGAGCAGCAGCTCGCGCTGGTCGAGTATCTAATGTCGCGCGGCGCCGATCCGTGGAATGCGCTGCCGCACGATGCCGGCCAGTCGGTGGTGAGCCTGGCGCGCCGGCTCAACAGCCCGGCGCTCGCGCTGCTCGACACGCTGCATCATGACGCGGCGCCGGCGCGGTCGGCCACGGTTTCGTCGGCCACGGTCGGCGCCTCGCTCGCGATGCCGATGTCGGCCGGGCCCGCCCCGCTGCGCTGAGCCGCCGCAAACTCTCGCCTCTGACGCCGGGCGGCTACTTCGCCGCCGGCGCGGCGTGCATCTTGCGTAGTTGCTCCATCCAGTCGGTCCAGTCCACCGGACCGCTTTCGTGCCGCTTCTTCAGATTGGCCAGCACGTTGCCCCACGCCCGGTCGAAGTAGGCGTAGGCCTTGTCCCATTCGCCGCCGTCGCCCCAGCCGGTGTGGTGCAGCGTCACGCGGGTCGAGCGGCCGTCGACATCGTGAAGCCGCACGATCACGAAGGTGCGCTGGCCGCGCGCTTCGGGCAGCGACGGCGGCGCATTCCAGTCGAAGCTCAGCATCGTCATCGGCTGCAGCGCCATGAAACGCATGTCGTCGGCGCCCTTCATGCCGGGCTGCGCGAGCGGGTCGAAGTGGATGTGGAAAGCGCCGCCCGGGCGTGCATCGATTTCGGCCTGCGGCGCGAAGAAGGATTCGATGCCGGTCTTCGTGGTCCAGCTGCGCCATACCTCGGCGACCGGGGCCGGCACGATGGTTTCCTTGTCGATGGCACGTTGCTGCGCGAACACGAAAGCCGGGGCGGCCAACAGCAGGGACAGGAGGACGAGGCGCATGGCGGGCTCCATCAGTGCGGGCCGAGACACTAGCATCGCGCCCGCGAACGCTCAACCCCCGCCCTTCCCGTGCGGCAAGGTCTTGAAACGACGCCGGCCGCCCCTCACTTTCGAGTCGTCGAGCGCAGCGCCTTCGATCGACACGATGGGCGCACGCATCGAACAGTCTGAACCGACGAAAGGAGCTCACACCATGGTTCCATCCCTGCTGAGGTTTCCCGGCGACGTGTTCGCCGACATCGACGACTTGCAGCGCCAACTCGATCGCCTGCTCGGCGCGCGTGGTGCCGATGCGAGCATTCGCGCGGTCCGGCGCGGCGCCTTCCCGGCGGTGAACGTCGGCACGACGCCCGAGGCGGTGGAAATCTACGCCTTCGCACCCGGCATCGACGCCCGCTCGCTGGACGTGACGGTCGACAAGGGGCTGTTGACGATTTCGGGCGAGCGCAAGGGCCGCACGGCCGATGGCGGCGCCCAGCTGCAGGCCTACGCCCGGGAACGCGCCGAAGGGCCGTTCCGCCGCGTCGTCACCTTGCCGGAGGACGCCGACCCGGACAAGGTCAGCGCGAGCTATCGCAACGGCATCGTGCACATCCATGTGCAAAAACGCGAGGCATCGCGCCCGCGCCGCATCCAGATCACCGATTCACGCTGAAGGAGGCCCTGCCATGAACACAAAACAGGACGTCGCCCAACGCGACAACCGGACGATCGAAACGCCTGCGCTGATTCCGCCGATCGACGTGTCCGAAGACGACGCCGGCATCACCGTCGTCGCCGACCTGCCCGGCGCCAGCCGCGACACACTGCAGATCGACGTCAACGGCGACACGCTGACGCTCGAGGCGCCGCTCGAACTGGGCGCGCCCGCCGAGCTGCAGGCGGTCTATGCCGAGGTGCGCGCGGGCCGCTATCGCCGCAGCTTCACGCTGAGCCGCGAGCTGGACACGAGCCGCATCGAAGCGACGCTGCGCGACGGCGTGCTGACGCTGCGCCTGCCGAAGCTCGAACAAGCACGGCCGCGGCGCATCGAAGTGCAAGCAAACTGAGCGCTCAAGCGGGCGCGGCGTCCCGCTTGAGGTCGCGGAACGCCGCGAACAGCCAGGAGCGCATGCCGACCACCAGCGTGTAGGGCCGCCGCTGCGCGGCCTTCAGCTTCTGGTCGGCCAGGTGCTGCTGTGCGAAGTCCTGCCCCACGCGCTGCAGCCGCTCGACGAAATTCGACGCCTGACTCGGGCTGATCTGCCCGTGCACCAGCATCAACAGTTCGCCGTCGCCGTCGAAGCCGCCGCTGTAGTAGTCCGCGGCGACGTGCTCGCGAAAGTAAGCCATCACCGGCCCGTGCGGCCGCCAGCGAAAGCCCTTCGCAACCTTCAGCCGGTAGCGGTTCAGCGGCCGCAGCTCGATGATGCCGAGCTTGTCCAGTGCCACGAGGTAGGCGATGCACTCGGGCTCGCTGAACGTGTAGGTCGTCGTCATCTGCTCGAAGGTCCAGTGGCTCAGGCAGCAGATCGCGAGCAGCAGCAGCCGCCGGTCGGCGACCACTGCCTTTTCCTGCTCTAGGCTGAGCTCGCGCCGCAGCGGCTGGGCGTCGGCCACTTGGCGCGCGAGGTCCGCGAAATCCATCTTCAGCACCCGCAGCACGTCGTCGATGCGTGACAGCGGCATGTCGGCTTTCGCGAACACCCGCTTGATGCTCGATTCGGACATGCCGAGCTGCGTGGCCAGTTCGGCATAGGTGATGCCCGCGGCCTTCAGTTCTGCCTTCAACGCGGTAACGAGGTCTTGCGTAGTACTCATGGGAAGTCGCCGAAAGTATCGCCAGAAGATACCAGGTGGCGAATCCACCGCCACCCTCCGTGGAGGGATTGATACCGAACGGCTGCACAGCCAGCATGCGGCCGTGTTCAACCCCACGGATATCTGATGCACCCCACCCCGATCCGCAAAGACACCGCCGCCTGGAAGACCCAGGTCTGGATCTCCTTCGGTACCGCGGTCACCTTGTGCGCCACCGGCCTCGCTTACCTGCCCGGACAGGACCTCGACCGCGCGTTCATGGTGATGGGCTACGTGTTCTGCATGTCCACCGCGTTCGCGCTGGCCAAGTTCGTGCGCGACAACGAAGTGCGCAAGACCGACACGCCGATGTGGCGCCTGGTCGTCTGGGGCGGTTTCGGCTTCGCGATGGCGCTGACCGGCTGGGGCCTGTGGCGCATGGAGATCAACCCGACCTACAAGGCCTACCTCGGCGTCTCCTGGCTGTTCCTGATCTCGACGGTGTTCACGCTCGCGAAGACGCTGCGCGACGCACACGAGGCGCTGATCGCCGAAGCGCGCCGCGAAGGCATGGCGATGCACGCGTCGAGGGAATGACACAGCCCTGTCACCCCGGCGAACGCCGGGGTCCACTGGTCGATGTCTTGAGAACCGCCCGCAGCGGATCCCGGCGTTCGCCGGGATGACGGCGGGCACACAAGGAGAGTTTCGATGAAACGTTTGATTCGCTCGATGATCGCGGCCGCCGTGCTCGCGGCCAGCCTCGGTTCCGCGAATGCCCACTCCACCCTCTCGGACGCCAGCGCGCTGTCGCTGTTGCCGGTGGCCGTCTCGGTCGCGGCGCCGGTGATGATTCTGTCGGCCGGGGCCGCGTTGACTGTCGTGGCGGTCGAGGCGTCGGCCGACGGCACGGTCTGGGTGCTGGAGCGTGCCTCCGATGGCGCGCCCGCCAGCCTCACGCTGGCGGGCGGCCTCTCGGTGGCCGCGGGCACGGCGGTCGTCGTGACAGCCTTCAGCACCGGCTGGGTGCTGTCGGCCGCGGGCCAGGCCGTCGCCTTCATTCCCAATGAGATCGGTCGCGCGTTGCTTTACAACGAGCGCGTGACGCGATGAGAACGTCGGCAATGGCCGCGGCCGCATTGGCCTTCGGCATGACGCTCGCCCACGCCGGCCGGTCCTGCGAGCCGAAGCTACCGACCGCGACGAACGTGCAACGTGCGATGACGCTCGCCGAGCGCACCGCCGCAAGCCTGGACGCGAGCGGCGCGCAGGTCGTCGTGCTCGGCCGCATCGGCCAGGACCTGAGCAAGTACGGCCAGCGCTACTCCCATCTCGGTTTCGCCTACCGCGACGGCGCGGTCTGGCGGGTCGCGCACAAGCTCAACAACTGCGGCCGAGCCCATGCGGCGGTGTACCGGCAGGGGTTGGGCGAATTCTTCCTCGACGACCTGCACCGCTTCGAGGCCGGTGTCGTCGTGCTCGCGCCGGCTGTGCAGGAGAAATTGCTCCCGGTGCTGCAGGACAACGCGCGCCTCGCGCGGCTGCACACACCCGCCTACAGCATGGTCGCGTACCCGTGGGCGGAGACCTACCAGCAGTCGAACCAATGGGCGATCGAAACGCTCGCGATGAGCCAGGAGCCGGCCGCGACGACGCGCGAGCGGGCGCAAGCCTGGCTCAAGCTGCAGGGCTACGAGCCCGCCACATTGCGGCTGACCTCCTTCACGCGGCTCGGCGCGCGCATGACGGCGGCCAACGTCGCGTTCGACGACCACCCGAACCACAAACGATTCAGCGATCGCATCGAAACCGTCACGGTTGACTCGGTGTTCGTGTGGCTGCAGCGCAGCGGTCTCGGTGCGGCGCCCCACGTCGTCCACTAAATTTCGGACCTGCCAGCAGGCAGCGGAGGAAACCCTTTGAGCTCACAAGACCACAGCAATCAGTTCGCACTGCTCGGCCAGCGCCGCTTCGCGCCGTTTTTCTGGACTCAGTTCCTCGGCGCCGGCAACGACAACCTGTTCAAGTTCGCGTTCACCGTGATGGTGACCTATCAGCTGCAGGTCGGGTGGCTGCCGCCTTCGCTGGCGGGCCTCGTGATCGGCGCGCTGTTCATCCTGCCGTTCCTGCTGTTCTCGGCGACCAGCGGGCAGCTCGCCGACAAATACGACAAGGCGGTGCTGATCCGATTCGTCAAGTGGCTCGAGATCGCCATCATGCTCGTGGCCGGCTGGGGCTTCATGAGCCAGCACGTGCCGGTGCTGCTGGCCTGCGTGTTCCTGATGGGGCTGCACTCCACGCTGTTCGGACCGGTCAAGTTCGCCTACCTGCCGCAGCATCTAGGCGAACGCGAGCTGACCGGCGGCAACGGCATGGTGGAGATGGGCACATTCGTCGCGATCCTGCTCGGCAACGTGCTGGGCGGGCTGCTGATCGCGGTGCCCGAACTCGGCGCGCGCTACGTCGCCTGGACCTGCCTCGCCCTGGCCGTGCTTGGCCGCGTGCTGTCGCAATGGGTGCCGGCGTCGCCGTCGACCGACCCGACGCTGCGCATCAACTGGAATCCCGTCACCGAGACCTGGCGCAACCTGAAGCTCGCCTACGGCAACGTCGCGGTGTTCCGCTCGCTGCTGGGCATCTCGTGGATGTGGTTCTTCGGCGCGGTGTTCCTGTCGCAGTTTCCATCCTTCGCAAAGGAGGTGCTGCACGGCGACGAGCAGGTGGCCTCGCTGCTGCTCGTCGTGTTTTCGATCGGCATCGGCGTCGGCTCGCTCTTGTGCGAGGTGCTGTCGCGCCGGCATGTGGAGATCGGCCTCGTGCCGCTGGGCGCCATCGGCATGAGCGTGTTCTCGATCGACCTGTATGCCGCCTCCAGCGGTTTGCCGCCGGCCGCCAGCCTCGGCCTCGCCGAGTTCGTCCGTGACCCGGCCCATTGGCGCGTGATGGCCGATCTGACGCTGCTGTCGCTGTTCGCCGGCCTGTACAGCGTGCCGATGTACGCGCTGATCCAGCTGCGCTCGCAGCCGAGCCACCGCGCCCGCATCATCGCTGCGAACAACATCCTCAACGCCTTGTTCATGATCGCCAGCGCCCTCGGCGTCGGCCTGCTGCTGAAGCTCGGCTTGACGATCCCGCAGGTGTTCCTCGTCGTCGGCCTGCTCAACGCCGTGGTCGCCGCCTACATCTTCCTTCTGGTCCCGGAGTACCTGCTGCGCTTCGTCGCCTTCATCGCCACGCGCATCGTCTATCGCTTCGAGGTGCGCGGCGAGCAGCACATTCCGACCGAAGGTCCCGCCGTGCTCGTCTGCAACCACGTGAGCTTCGTCGACGCGGTGCTGCTGATGGCCGCCAGTCCGCGCCCGATCCGCTTCATCATGGATCACCGCATCTTTCAGATTCCGGTGCTCGGCTGGCTGTTCAAGCTCGCCAAGGCGATTCCGATCGCGCCGCAGGGCGAGAACCCGGCTGTCTATGAGCGCGCCTTCCAGCAGGCGCGCGAGGTGCTGGCCGATGGCGAGTTGCTGTGCATCTTTCCGGAAGGCGCGATCACCCGCGACGGGCGGCTCGGCGAGTTCAAGGGCGGCATCATGAAGATCCTGGAGACCCATCCGGTCCCGGTGGTGCCGCTTGCGCTGCAGAACCTGTGGGGCTCGTTCTTCTCGCGCGTGAACGGCACGGCGATGACACGACCGTTCCGCCGCGGGCTGTTCACACGCGTCGCGCTCGTGGCCGGCACGGCGCTTGCGCCCGATTCGGCCTCTCCGGCGGTGCTGCGCGACCACGTCGGTGCGCTGCTCGCCACCTGAGTGCCCCGCATCCGCGGGGGGCAAAGCCGATCCGGCGCCGACCTCCGACACAATCGCGGCCAAAGGAGAATTCCGGATGGCCTTGCCGTTGAGCCGTGCTGCGCTGGTGCGCGTGGCGCCCTTCGCCCTCTTCATGGTGCTGCTGGCCTTGCGCGGGTCCATGCCCGCGGACGGCTCGTGGGGCCTGGACCCGCGCTGGCTTTACGGCGTGACCGTGCTGCTGGTCGGCGGGCTGCTGCTGTGGTTCCGCCTGGAGTACGGCGAGCTGGCCGCGCAGCTGATGCCGACGCTGAAGGAGGCGCTGATTGCCATCGCGGTCGGCATCGCCGTGTTCGTGCTGTGGATCCAGCTCGACGCACCGTGGATGACGCTCGGCGAACCGGCGGCGGCGTTTGCGCCGGTCGATGCCGCCGGCAACCTCGACTGGCCGCTGATTGCCGTGCGCTGGATCGGCGCCGCTTTGCTGGTGCCGGTGATGGAAGAGCTGTTCTGGCGCTCGTTCCTGATGCGCTGGATCGAACGGCCGCAGTTCGAGTCGGTGGTGCCGCAGCAGGTCGGCCTGAAGGCCATCGTGCTGTCGACCTTCGTTTTCGTGCTCGCCCACACGCTGTGGCTCGCCGCAGCGATCGCGGGCCTGGCCTATGCCTGGCTATACGTGCGCACCGGCAAGCTGTGGGTGCCGGTCATTGCGCATGCAGTGACCAACGGCGTGCTCGGCGTGTGGGTCGTCGTCACCGGCAAGTGGGCGTTCTGGTGACGCGCTACGGCTCTTCGCGAACGCGCAGGTAGCTCGCGAATCGCGGCAAGCCGCTCGGCGTGAGATCACGATAGGTGTAGGTGACCACGCTGCCGATCGGCGGCGGATTGCGGCGCACGTCGTCGGAGAAGCCGGTGCCGATTCGGAACCGGCGCCCGTCGGATGCGCGCAGCGCCAGCGCCCCCATCATCCCGGCATATTTGCCCTTGCCCGGCAGGTGTGCGATCACCGTGGCCTCGTCATCCAGAAGTGGCTTCAGCTTGAGCAGCACGTCGCTGCGGCCGGTCACGTAGGGCGCGTCGGCGCGGTGCAGCATCAGCCCCTCGCCGCCGGCGCGTGTCACTTCGTCCAGCGCACGTTGCAGGGCGTGGCGGTCCGCGAGGCGGCGCTGCTCGACCTTCTGCAATGCCGGCCAGCTCACGGCGCGCACGATGTCGGCCAGCCGCGCATCGCGCTGGGCGAAGCTGCCGTCGCCACCCGGCAGTTCGAACACCATGTAGCGCACCTGTTGCCACTCGGCATCGAGCGGCCGCGTCTTGCGCACGATGCCCGACAGCAGGTCGAAGCGCCCGCGGGCCAGCCACAGTTCGCCGTCCAGCGGCTGCGTCTGCAGCCGCGACTTGAACCACTCCGGCGCGTGGACGATCCTGCCGCTACGAAAACGCAGGTCCCGTCCATCCCACAGTGCACGCACGCCGTCGTATTTCTCGCTGACAAGAAATGGTGCAGGATCAATGTCACCCTGGGCCGAGTCGGCGAGCAGCACGCCGGCGGCAGCAATCCTGCTGAAAGGGCAGAGCGCCAGACCCATGAGGCTGGCGAGCAACTGGCGGCGGGAAACTGGCATGCGGGGAGCCCATCGGCGAGAGCCGCTCACGTCGGCGGCGTCGAGACTCTATGGAAGCTCGCCCGCCGGCGCAGCGCCCTTTGTGGGGTAGACGCTTGCTAAAACGGGGGATGCCCGCTAACACAACATTTGTTATAACTTTCCAGCACGCCATGCACACCCTCAAGCTTACCCAGATCGGCAATTCGGTTGGCGTGATCCTGCCGAAGGAAGTTCTCGCTCGCCTGAAGGTGGAGAAGGGAGATGTCGTCTATCTCACCGAAAGTGCCGATGGCGTGCGTCTGACTCCGCACGACCCGAACTTCGAAATGCAGATGAATGCCGCGCGGGAGATCATGCGCAAGCGCCGCAACGTGCTGCGTGAATTGGCAAAGTGACGGCGACCATGGAGGCCGTCAACGAGCCTTGGAAGTGGTTGGACGCGTCCGTCGTCCGCGCCGTCCATGAAGAACAGCTCGCCGAACACGGCGGCGCCATGGGCGTGCGGGACGCCGGCTTGTTCGAGTCGGCGCTCGCGCGCCCGATGCAGCTGGCCGCTTACGGCGCCCCCGATGCCGCCGCGCTTGCCGCCGCGTACGACTGGGGTCTCGCGAAGAACCATCCGTTCATAGACGGCAACAAGCGAACCGCGTTCGTGGCCGTCGAACTCTTTCTCGCCCTGAACGGCTGGGATCTCACGGCCTCGGACACCGACTGCGTGCTCACCATGCTTCGCGTCGCGGGAAGCGAAATCGGCGAATCGGACTTCGCAGAGTGGATTCGCGGCCACAGTGTGCGGCGTTGAGCGTCGCACTAGATCCCTCTGCCACGATCCTCTTTGAACCGCTTCGCGAACGCCGCGAACTGACCCACTTCCAACGCCTCCCGCACCTCCTTCATCAGGTTCAGGTAGTAGTGCAGGTTGTGGATGCTCGCGAGCATCGGGCCGAGCATCTCGCCGCAGCGGTCGAGGTGGTGGAGGTAGGCGCGTGAAAACCGCGTGCAGGCGGCGCAGCCGCAGGTTTCGTCGATCGGGCGCTCGTCGGTCTTGTAGCGCGTGTTGCGCAGCCGCAGGTCGCCGAAGCGGGTGAACAGGTGGCCGTTGCGCGCGTTGCGCGTGGGCATCACACAGTCGAACATGTCCACGCCGGCGGCCACGCCGTCGAGCAGGTCCTCGGGCGTGCCCACCCCCATCAGGTAACGTGGCTTGTGCGGCGGCAGCCGGTGCGGCGTGTGGGCGACGATGCGCTGCATCGCCTCCTTCGGCTCGCCGACGCTGACGCCGCCGATCGCATACCCGGGCAGGTCGAGCTCGACGAGGCTCTCGAGCGACTCTTCGCGCAGGTTCTCGAACATGCCGCCCTGCACGATGCCGAACAGCGCGTTCGGGTTCTCCAGCCGGTTGAATTCGTCCAGGCAGCGCCGCGCCCAGCGCAGGCTCAGCTCCATGGACGTGCGCGCCTCGCGCTCGGTCGTGAGGTGACCCTTGGTCTCGTAAGGCGTGCACTCGTCGAACTGCATCACGATGTCGCTGTTCAGCACACGCTGGATCTGCATGCTGGTCTCGGGCGTCAGGAAGAGCTTGTCGCCGTTGACCGGCGACGCGAACTTCACGCCCTCTTCGCTGATCTTGCGCATCTCCCCGAGGCTCCACACCTGGAAACCGCCGCTGTCGGTCAGGATGGGCTTGTCCCAGCCTTCGAAGCGATGCAGTCCGCCGAACTGCTGCAGCACGTCGGTGCCCGGCCGCAGCCACAGGTGGAAGGTGTTGCCGAGGATGATCTGCGCGCCCATCGCCTCCAGCGACTGCGGCATCACGCCTTTGACGGTGCCGTAGGTGCCCACCGGCATGAAGACGGGGGTCTCGACGACGCCGTGGTTCAGCGTCATGCGGCCGCGCCGGGCGTGGCCTTCGGTGTTCAGCAGGTCGAACTTCAGCATGGCGGGATTGTCGCCGCGCGGCGCGACAGCAGCATCGCGTCGCCGTAGCTGAAGAAGCGGTAGCGGTGGTCGATCGCGTGCCGGTACAGCGAACGGATTTCGTCGTAGCCGGCGAAGGCGCTGACCAGCATCAGCAGTGTGCTCTTCGGCAGGTGAAAGTTGGTCAGCAGCGCATCGACCACGCGGAACCGGAAACCCGGCGTGATGAAGATATCGGTCTCGCGTTCGCCGGCGCGCAGCGTGCCGCCCACGGCTGCCGATTCGAGCGCCCGCAGTGTCGTCGTTCCGACGGCCACGACGCGGCCTGCGCAGGCGCGGGTGCGTGCGATGGCTTCGACGGTGGCGTCGCCGACCTGAAACCACTCGCTGTGCATCCGGTGCTCTGCGAGGTCCTCGCTGCGCACCGGCTGAAAGGTGCCGGCGCCGACGTGCAGCGTCACATTCGCCGTCGCGACGCCCCGCTCGGCCAGCGCGGCGAGCAGCGCCTCGTCGAAATGCAGCGCCGCCGTCGGCGCCGCCACCGCGCCCGGCGTGCGCGCGAACACCGTCTGGTAGCGGCGCTCGTCGTCGGCCGTGTCGGCGTGCGTGATGTACGGCGGCAGCGGCACATGGCCGAAGCGCTCCAGCAGCGACAAGGGTTCGCGGGGAAACCGCAGGTGAAAGAGCGCCTCCCCCGGCCCGGCCCGGCCGAGCACCTCGGCGACGAAGCGCTCGCCGCCGGGGCCGTCGAAGTGCACGAGGCTGCCCGGCTTCGGCGACTTGCTCGCGCGCAGGTGCGCCCACACCTCGTGCTGCGGCAGCACCCGCTCGACCAGCGCCTCCACCGCGCCGCCGCTCGCCTTCGCGCCCAGGAGCCGCGCCTTGATCACGCGGGTGTCGTTGAACACCAGCAGATCGCCGGGATGCAGCAGCGCGGGCAGCTCCCGAAACCGGCGGTCGACCGGCGTCTCGCCGGTGCCGTCGAGCAGCCGCGAGCCGCTGCGCTCGGCGGCCGGATGTTGGGCAATCAGTTCAGGGGGAAGGACGAAATCGAAGTCGCTCAGCGTGAAGCGACGGGATGCGGTGGGCATGTCTGTGAGGGCCGAACAAGACCCGTGCCAAGCAGAAGGCAGAATTGTCCCATGGCCCTTCCCGAGCACATCGATGCGCCCGCGCGCAAGGAGAAGTCCGCGCCGCAGAAGGCCCTCGAAAAACTCGGCCTCGTGCGCGACATCGACCTCGCGCTGCACCTGCCGCTGCGCTACGAAGACGAGACGCGCCTGACGCCGGTCGCCGCGCTGCGCGACGGCGACACCGCGCAAGTCGAGGGCACGGTGCGCGACTGCCAGATCCAGTTCCGCGCACGCCGGCAGCTCGTTGTGCGGCTGGACGACGACGCCGGCGACGAGCTGGTGCTGCGCTTCATCCACTTCTATCCATCGCACCAGAAGGCGCTCGCGGTGGGCCGTCGGGTGCGCGTGCGCGGGGAGGCACGCGGCGGCTTTTTCGGCCTGGAGATGGTGCACCCGAGCTTCAAGGGTGTCGACGACGACACGCCGTTGGCAAGCGCGCTGACGCCGGTGTACCCGACCAGCGCGGCGCTGCCTCAAACCTACCTGCGCAAGGCCGTGGCCTCGGGGCTGTCGCGCGCCGACCTGTCGGACATCGTGCCGGCCGAACTGGTGCCGCCGGGACTCGCGAGCCTGCGCGACTCGCTGTGTTTCCTCCACCAGCCCGCGCCCGACGTGACGATGGCCGCGCTCGAAGACCGCAGCCACCCGGCCTGGCAGCGGCTGAAATTCGAGGAGCTGCTGGCGCAGCAGCTGTCGCAGCTGCAGTCGAGGCGAGAACGCGAGCTGCAGCGCGCCCCCGCTTTCGCGCTGCAGCCCGGCGGGCTGCAGGAGAAGCTGCTGGCCGCGCTGCCGTTCGACCTGACCGCCGCGCAGCGCTGCGTCGTCGAGGAGATCGCCGCCGATCTGCAGCGCCCGCAGCCGATGCACCGGCTGCTGCAGGGCGATGTCGGTTCCGGCAAGACCGTCGTCGCCGCTTTGGCCGCGGCGATCGCGATGCAGGCCGGCTACCAGTGCGCGCTGATGGCACCGACCGAGATCCTCGCCGAGCAGCATTTCCGCAAGCTCGTCGACTGGCTCGTGCCGCTGGGCGTCGGCGTCGCGTGGCTCACCGGCAGCCGCAAGGGCAAGGGTCGCCGCGAGATGCTGGCGCGTGTCGCATCCGGCGAGGCCGGCCTCGTGGTCGGCACCCACGCGGTGATCCAGGCCGAGGTGGAGTTCGCGCGGCTCGGCTTCGCGATCATCGACGAACAGCACCGCTTCGGCGTGCAGCAGCGACTGGCCCTGCGCAGCAAGCTGCAGGAACAGGAACTGGAGCCGCACCTGCTGATGATGAGCGCGACGCCGATCCCGCGCACGTTGGCGATGACGCTGTTCGCCGATCTCGACATCAGCACGATCGACGAACTGCCGCCGGGTCGTACACCCATCGTCACGAAGGTGTTCGCCGACGGCAAACGCGACGCGGTGGTCGCGCGCATCCGCGACGAGGTGGCTCAGGGGCGGCAGGTCTACTGGGTCTGCCCGCTGATCGAGGAGTCGGAGCACCTGGATCTGCAGAACGCCACCACCACGCACCAGCAACTGTGCGAGGCCTTGCCGGACCGCATGGTCGGCCTGCTGCACGGGCGTATGCCCGCGGCCGAGAAGGCCGCCGTGATGTCGCTGTTCACCGCCGGGCAGATGGCGGTGCTGGTGAGCACGACGGTCATCGAGGTCGGTGTGGACGTGCCGAACGCGAGCCTGATGGTGATCGAACACGCAGAGCGCTTCGGCCTGAGCCAGCTGCACCAGCTGCGGGGCCGCGTCGGCCGGGGCTCGGTCGCGAGTGTGTGCGTGCTGCTGTACAGCGGGCCTTTGTCCGACACCGGCAAAGCGCGGCTGAAGGCGATGGCCGAAACGACCGACGGTTTCGAGATCGCGCGGCGCGACCTCGAAATCCGCGGTCCGGGCGAGTTTCTTGGGGCACGCCAGTCGGGGGCACCGCTGCTGCGGTTCGCCGACCTCTCGCTCGACCAGCACCTCGTCGATGCCGCCCGAGCGGCGGCCGCCCGGATGCTGGACGCGTTTCCGGCGGCCGCCGAAAAGCACGTCGCACGCTGGCTCGGCGGGCGGGCCGAGTACCTGAAGGCATAGAAAGCAGCGTGCCTCCAGGCGGGATTGATAGCTATTTGCGTGCCGAACCGGTCTCCCGCTGCCATACTCCGCGTCCAGGGCCGCGAAGAAGAAAGCCATGACGCTCACCGAACTCCGCTACATCGTCGCCTGCGAAGGGCGAAAGAGGGCCCCCGCCGCAGGCGGGGATCGCAGCCCGCAGCAGGCGGTGGGCGACGCGAATTTGCACGGCGGTGCCTTGCGATGACCCTGACCGAACTCCGCTACATCGTCGCCGTCGCCAGAGAGAGGCATTTCGGTCGCGCCGCCGAGGCCTGCTTCGTCTCGCAGCCCACGCTGAGCGTCGCGATCAAGAAGCTCGAGGAAGAGCTGGATGTGAAGCTCTTCGAGCGCGGCGCCACCGAGGTCAGTGTCACGCCGCTCGGCGACGAGATCGTGCGCCAGGCGCAGTCGGTCATCGAGCAGGCGGCCGGCATCAAGGAAATCGCCAAACGCGGCAAGGACCCGGTGTCCGGCCCGCTGCGCCTGGGCATCATCTACACGATCGGCCCCTACCTGCTGCCCGACCTGGTGAAGCAGGCCATCGAGCGCGTGCCGCAGATGCCGCTCGTGCTGCAGGAGAACTTCACCGTCAAGCTGCTGGACATGCTGCGCACCGGCGAGCTAGACGCGGCCATCATGGCCGAGCCCTTTCCCGACACCGGCCTGGCCGTGGCCCCGCTGTACGACGAGCCTTTCATGGTGGCGGTGCCCAAGAGCCACCCCCTGGCCAAACGCAAACGCATCAGCGCCGAGGAACTGAAGCAGGAGACGATGCTGCTGCTGGGCACCGGCCACTGCTTCCGCGACCACGTGCTGGAGGTTTGCCCCGAGTACGCCCGCTTTTCGAGCAACGCGGAAGGCATTCGCAAGAGCTTCGAGGGATCGTCGCTGGAGACGATCAAGTACATGGTGGCGTCGGGCATGGGCGTGACCGTGGTGCCGCAGCTCAGCGTGCCCAAGGACCAGCAGCCGCACGTGGTCTATGTCCCGTTCGCCCCGCCGGCGCCGACGCGGCGGGTCGTGCTGGCATGGCGACGCACCTTCACCCGCTACGAGGCCATCGCGGCGCTGCGCAACGCGATCTACGCCTGCGAACTTCCCGACGTGAAGCGGCTGACGGCATAGCCGCGCTCGTATGGCCCCGATGGCTTCAAGCGATTGGCGCTCGCTGCGGGGAGCCGATAGACTGGATTCAGCTGTCCATCAAGGAGAAAGCGCTTGGCCAAGAAAATGAAAACCGCGCCGCCGCCGGCCACGGGGCCCGTCGGCATCCACATCGGCATCAGCGACAAGGACCGCGCCGACATCGCCGGCGGGCTCAGCCACTTGCTGGCCGACACCTACACGCTTTACCTGGCGACGCACAATTTCCACTGGAACGTGACCGGGCCGATGTTCAACACGCTGCACGCGATGTTCATGGCGCAATACACCGAGCTGTGGAACGCCGTCGATCCGATCGCCGAGCGCATCCGGGCGCTGGGCCATCCGGCACCGGGCTCCTACGCGCAGTTCGGCGAGCTGGCGTCGATCAAGGACGTGCCGGCGAAGCCGCCGAAGGCCCTGGAGATGGTGCGTATCCTCGTCGAAGGCCACGAAGCGGTGGCGCGCACCGCGCGCGGCGTGTTTCCGCTGGCCGACCGCGCCAGCGACGAACCGACCGCCGACCTGCTGACGCAGCGGCTCGCCGTGCACGAGCAGACCGCGTGGATGCTGCGCAGCCTGCTGGAGGAGTGATGGCCGGCGCCGGGTGGCCGAGATGAGGATCGCGATCCTCACCTTCGACGGCTTCAACGAGCTCGATTCGTTCATCGCGCTCGGTCTGTTGAACCGGCTCACGGCGAACGGCTGGAAGGCCGAGATCGCGAGCCCCAGCTCGCGCGTCACCTCGATGAACGGCGTCGTCGTCGAAGCGCAGCAGCCGCTCGAGTTCGCGAACGACGCCGACGCGGTGATCTTCGGCAGCGGCATCTACACCCGCGCGATCGCCGAGAACAGCGTGCTGCTGGATCGGCTGCAGCTCGACCCGTTGCGCCAGCTGATCGCCGGACAGTGCTCGGGCACGCTGCTGATGGCCCGGCTCGGCCTGCTGGCCGACATGCCGGCCTGCACCGACCTGACGACCAAGCCGTGGGTCGTCGAAGCCGGTGTGCGCGTCATCGATGCGCCGTTCCATGCGCGCGGCCCGATCGCCACCGCCGGGGGCTGCCTCGCGTCGCAGTACCTGGCGGCCTGGATGATGGCCAAGCGCGCCGGTGTCGATGCGGCGACGCAGGCGCTTCACTACGCGGCGCCGGTGGGCGAAAAGGACGCGTACGTCGAGCGGCTGATGAAGGTCGTTCGGCCGTTCCTCGAGGAAGCCCCGTAGCCCGGATGCAATCCGGGAGCGGCGGTCGATCGACGCGCCGAACCCCGGATTTCATCCAGGCTAGTCCGAAGTTCCTCGGCCGCTGAGCCGTCCGGCAACAGGTAATCCCTTGTGTATCAGCCATGTACGCGTTGTTGTGGGTTGCTAGATGTAGGCATGTTTTGTTCTTGAATTTGATGCGTTTGCAGCCTATACATGTAGGCATGCATATCCACGTTGTGCCGAACCGCGGATCGCCGCCCACCGTGCTGCTGCG
>DATKCI010000129.1:0-29201 GCA_035513255.1 Piscinibacter sp.
CAGACCGCCGGCGCCGTCCGGCTGCAGCGCGTGCACCGTGCCGTGATGACCCGGCAGCGGCTGCAAGTGATTGGCGCCGAGCGACGGCGACCACAGCCACACGCTGCCGTCGTCGAGGCCCAGTGCAACCCGGTCATCGGCCAGCGCGGCCATCGCCGTCACCGGCGCTGCGAGTCCCGTCAGCTCGCGCGCCGGAAGCCCGTCGCGGCGCAGCGGCGCGCGGCGCACGAAGCCGCGCCCGGCGGTGTCGTGGCCGGCGACATACAGCGTGTCGCCGAGCAGGTCGATCGCAAGCGCCGCCTCGCCGTTCGGCGTGTCGGTCCGCGTCGGCTGGCCCGAGAGCAGCACGTGCACGCCTGCCTCGCCGCAGGCGACGAACACACGATCGGCATCGACGGCGATGGCTTCGATCGGCGCCGCGAACGTGAAAAGCCCGTGAGGCCCGCCCTCCGCATCGAGAGGCCAGCGATAGAGCGTGGCATCGTCGCCGCCGGACAGCAGGCCGTCGGCATCGGCGACCAGCGCGCGGGCCGCCGCTTGCAGGCGGCGGAGCCCGCGTGCCGGCGTCGTCGGGTTCAGCCCGTCCCACAGCAAGAGGCTGCCGTCGGTGCACGCAGCCGCCAGCCGGCCCCCGCGCAGCGCCGAGAGGGCGCGCGCGTCGACGCGGTCGGTTGCGGGGCAACGCTGGCGCCGCTCGTCCGGATGCACGACGGAGACGCCGTCGTCGCCGGTAATGGCGCACAAGCGGCCGTCGTCCAGCAGCGCCAACCCGCGCACGGGTGGTCGCAGTGCCATCTCGAGCTCGGGAGCACCGGGGGTCCCCGTGCCGGCCTGCGATTTGGGCGCCTGCTTCGACGGCGCTTGTTCCTCGCTGCGGGACAAGCCGACCTCCTCCGGGATCGCGGCCTCGGCCGGCACCGGCGCCTCCGCCACGCCGACCCAGGCCTCGTCGAGAATCTGCTGGGCCAGTGGGGTCAGCTGCTGCACGTCTTGCTCGCCGGCGCCTTCCGTTCGCATGCGCAGCGCGGCCAGCTGCGCGTCGAGCGGGCAGATCGGCTCTTCGCTCGCGTCGAGCCGCACGCCGATGCGCCGATGCGCGTGCGCGATCACCGGGTGGTCCGGCACGGCGATCGACCACTGCGCCGCAGCCTCGCGCAGCGCGTCGCTGTGCAGCAGCAGCAGCTCGAACGGCTGCGGCGCGGTCTCGGGCACGTTCAGCACCGTGTGTGCGACCTGCAGCACGAACTGCCGGTGCAGCGCCTTCAGCCATCCGAACGTGCCGCCGGGCGCCGGCACCTCGCGACCGAGCACGTGGTGCACATGAAGGTGCAGCATGAAGCGAAAGCCGGCAATCGGCATGCGCCAGTCGATGCCGGCGCCGGCCGACGCAGTCCAGGCTTCGACGAAACGGCCTTGCGCATCGGTGCGGCCGTTCAGCCGGGCCGACAGCGCCTCGGCCCATGCCGCGTCGGCCGGGGCATGCAGCAGCACGATGCGCCGCGTCGCCTCGGGACGCACACGCTCGCGCAACCAGGCTGCGAAGCCGGCGGCGGAACCCTTGTCGGGTTCGCCTTGCCACAGCGGCAGATGGCGCAGCGATGCGGGCCATTGGGCGTCCATGCCCTTCCCCGGATCCGCGGCGTCTTGTTGCGGAAGGCGCAGGGGCGCAAGCGCGAGCCGCAGCGCACGGCCTTGCGGCAGCGCTTCGGCCAGCGACGGCGTCTTCCACTCGGCACGCACCGTGTCGCCGGTCATCTCGGCGTCGATCAGCAGCACCCAGGTTTGCGGCGTGGCCCAGGTGGCGATCACGTCGCGCCAGAGTGCCGGTTCGCAGTACAGCTCCTGCACCGGCAGCGCGCGCCATCGTTGGATCGGGGGGAGGGACTCGTGCCAAGCGTGCAGCTCTTGCGCCCCGCTCGGAAACAGCAGCGCTTCGAGGCCGGCCCGCGCCGCCAGCCGCAGGTGCGCGCCGTGTTCGGACGGCGCGGCGCGCGGCGACATCACGCAGCACACCGGCCCGGCGGCCCAGGCCTGCGGCAGCCGCGCCAGCATGCGCTGCAAGTCGGCCCCCGGCTGCTCCGGCCCGACGATCACGAGCAGCGGGATCGGCGTCACCGATCCCGCGCCCCCAAGCGACAGCCGCACCGCGCCGTAGGCGACGATCACCGCGAAGACCCGCAGCGCCGCATCGCCCCACACGGTGCCCGCGGTGTTCCAGCCCGCCTCCGGCGCTGCTGGTACGCCGGGTACCGCCAGCGGCAGCAGCAAGGTGGCCAGTGCCACGAACCACATCGCTTCGCCGACTGCGCTCGCGGCGATCCGGCCTTCGAGCTGGCGGCGTGCCAGCCAGCGCGGCAGCTGCCACGCGGCGCTGCCGCAGACGATCGCGAACAACGCGCCGGCCGCCAGCGCGAGGCCGGGAGCGAGGCTTTCGAACACGGTGGAGACCAGCACGTGCTGCAGCGGCTCGCGCGCGAGGTCGGCGATGCGCAGCGCGGCCGTCGGCAGCAGCAGCGCCGCGCACAGCAGGTACAGCGTGTGGCGCGCAGCCTGCAGCCGGCGTGCGCCGCGAAAGGCACGCCGCGCCTCCCAGGCGTTGAGCAGCACGGCGGCCAGCCACGCCACCGTCGCGACGACCGCCAGCAGCGCGCCCTGCTGCGCGAGCACGGCCACCGCGCCGAACCCGAGGCCGAACACCGCGAGCGCCACCAGCATGCCGCTGCCGAGCGCCCACAAGGTCCAGGCACGCACGCTGCGCGGTGCCGGCAAGCGCCCACGCAGCGCGAGCAGCGCGGCGCCGGCGGTCAGCAACAGCACCGGCCACAGCGTCGGCAGCCAGGCCGCGCTGTTGGACAGCACGGCCGGGCCGAACAGGCTCGCCGCGACCGCGGCGCCGAGCGCGAGGCCGCGCGGCAGGTTGGCCGCGTCGGGGGCAGGCGGCCGGGCCGGCTCGGGCAGGACAGCGCTCACGAGCCCCTCCTTGCGCTTCGCGCCGCGGTATCCGCGCTGGGAGCGGCCCTCATGCGCGGTTCTCCACGGTCGCCGGTACCGGCGGTGCGACACGATGCATCAGCCGGTTCGCGTGGCGTCGCTCGTTGAGGCCCAGCAACACCGCCAATGCGGCCAGCATCAGGCCCGCCACGATGAGCGGATGCGGCGCTTGCACATCTTTCAGCCAGTCGCCCGGCGGCACCTTGGCGGTGCCGTCCGGCAGCGACCACACGCTGGCCTGGGACCGTGAGGGCATGGGGGCAGGCGCCGGATCGGGCGGGGCATCGCTCCGCAGCTCGCGGGGCTGCCGGCTCGGCGCCCGCAGCTCGCTCTCGCTGACGGGGATCTTTCCTTCGGCGGCCGCCTGCTTGATGGACTCCAGCGATTGCTGCAACTGTTCGCGGCTGTCCAGCAAGCGCTTGGCGCGGATCTCGTCGATGCCGGCGTCCACCGGCCGCGATGCGATCGCGAGCACATGGCGCTGGTCGTCCGAAACGACCACGGAAGCGATGCCGGCACCGAGCTTCATCGGCGCGACGTCGTCGGCCAAGGCCAGGCGGCCCTCCCGCCATCGCCGGACCTGCGCGACGCCATCGGTCCCTGCAACGAGCAGCCGCCCGTCGGGCAGCCAGCGCGCGAACCGCACGGTCCGGCGATCCTCGAAGGTCTGGGCGATCGGCGTGCCGCTGCGCCAGTCGTAGAGCCGCAGCTCGCCATCGGACGTGACCGCCGCGATGCGCGACTGCGTGTCGTCGGCGTGCAGGTCCCGCAGCGACCCCGCCGAACCGCTGAACGTGCCGCGCGCCTGTCCCGTCTCGGCGTCCCAGCCCTCGATGCGGCCGGTGAAGGCCCACAGGCTGCGGCCCTGGTTCGAAAACGCGAGTGTGCCGGCGCGGCCTTCCGTCGCCAGCGCGCGCTGCGATCCATCGCGGGTCACCAGCCAGATCTGCCTGGAGTTCGCACCCGCGAGCGCGACCAGGCCGTCGGGTCGCATCGCGGCAGCGCGTATCGGCGCTTGCGACGCGTGGTCTTCGCGGGGACCGAAACGGCGGTCCTCCAGCGGCCACGAGGCGACACCCGCGCTCGTGACGGCGACGAGCCGGTCGCCGCGCGCGGTGAAGCGCAGCAGCATCACGTCGGCCGCGAGCTGCTCGGTGGCGTCGGCCGGCCGGTCGGTGCGCGGCCACAGCCGCACCGATCGCCCGCTCGATTGCGCGGCGCTGCGCCCGTCCGGGCTCAGCGCGAGGGCGCTGCCCGTGCGCAGGCCGTCGAGCACCACGCGGTCTTCGGTGCCGTCGTTGTGCACGATCACCGAGCCGGTGTCGCTCCCGAAGGCGACGTGCCGTCCGTTCGCGGACACGGCCGCATGCGTCGCGGCCGATGTTGCGAGCGGCGGCTGCCAGGCGCGTGCGAGGCGGGACCCGCCGTCCCGCGCCACGCTCCACAGCAGCGCGCCGTCGGCGCTCAGGCTGATGCGCTCGATGGGTTGGTCGTGCAGCCGGCGCGTGGCGACGCGTTCGCGGCGCTGCACGTCCCACAGCGAGACGGCGCCGGTTTCGTCGCCGATCGCCGCATAGCGCGCGTCGGCGCTGACGGCCAGCGCACTCGGCGTCGCGGCAGGAAGGGCGAGTGGCCGCTGCTGCTGCTGTTGCCGTGACGATTGCCCGACGTTGGCGGCGGCCTCGTCGTCCAGCGACAGGCTGAAGTAAGAGCCGCGGCTCAGGTCGCGCAGCGCGAGCAGCAGCGGACCCGAGCCGTCGCGTTCCAGCGTGGCGAGCGTGTTGCCGGCCCACGCGATGTGCGACGGGCCGGTGACGGCGAGCGTGTCGACCTCCGTTCCCGCTGCGGCGCTGCGTATCTTGACCGTGGGGCTCAGGGCCTCGCCGTCGATCGCGCGCGTGAGCAACCAGCGCCCGTTCGGGCTCAGCGACGACCACGCGATGTCGCGCAGCGTCGTCAGCTCGGACTCGACCAGTCGCACCGTGCGCGCCGCCTCGTCGACCAGCAGCCGCACGACGCCGCCCGGACCCGTCTCGCATCCGCTCACGTCGGTGAACGGCCGCTGCAGCTCGCGTGGCGGCGCGAGCGGTTCGCCGTCGCGGGGCGACCAGGCACGCACCTCGCCGGTGGTGTCGCAGGTGAGGATGCGGTCGCGGTCGGCGCTGTCGTCGAAGCGTGCACTAAGCGTCGCCGGACGCGCGCGGAACGTGAATCGTGTGCGGCCGGTCGCCGTGTCCCACACGCTGAGGCGGCCGGTCGCGTCGAGCGACAGCGCCGAGCGGCCGTCGGGCGCGAGAGCGTGGGCCGCAGCGCCGGCGTGCGCAGGCACGACCTCACGCGTCTCGTGCTGGAACAGCGCTCGCTCCATCGCCGGCGCCAGCGCACCCGACGGCAGGCCGAGCAGCCAGACGCCAAAGAGGCCCAGCGCGAGCACCGACCACAGCGCCGGCGCCATGCCGCGCGGCGACCACGGCATGCCGTTGCGGAACGCTGCTCGCGCGAGGCCGGCACCGGCGCGCTCGCCGAGGCGGCGCAGCGCATGCCGCAGCCGTGTCGTCCACCGCGCGTCGGCAAGCGGCTCGCGCTTGAGCCAGGCTGCCCAGCTGCCGGGAAGGCGCAACGCGAGCTGGCGCGGCGTGAGGCCCGACAGGTAACCGAGATAGAGCTGGTCGGCGCTCCCGCCGGCGCCTCCCCCCGGCGCGCCGGCGCGGGGCGGCGCCTCGAAACCCAGCGCCAGCCCACCGCCGACATCGGGCCGCACCCGCGACAACAGCTGTTCGACGATGCCGCGAATCTCGGCTTGCGCCGGTTCGGGCAACTCGTCGAGCAGCCGCAGCCGCAGCCAGTCGGGCAGGTGCGGCGCGGCCGGCTGCCCGGCCTCGTCGACGCCGCCGCGCATCCACGGCAGCCGCGTGAGCCGGCGGTAGTTGCGCGCGAGGATCGTGCGCCAATCCTCGCCGATGGCCTGCACCCGGTGCTCGAACAGCGCGCGGCCGAGCAGCAGCGTGAGCTCCCAGCGCACCAGCGGCGGCACCGCCATCGCCGCGAGCCACCGAAAGCCGGAGTCGCCGAGATAAAGCTTGAGCTGCGCGATCAGGCGATCGAGCTCGGCTGGCGCTGACTCGGTGAACGGATCGAAGTCGGTGGACGCGAGCAGCCGTGGGTACCGCTGCGGCTCGGCCAGCGAGAACGCCGGCAGGCTGCCGCTCGCCAGCAGCTCGCTCCATGCGGACAGCGCCGACTCGTCCAGTGGCAGCGCGAGAAAGCCCGGGTCGGCGGCATGCTCCTGCGCCTCGATGCGCTCCTCGGCCACACCCCAGTCGCGCAGCTCGGCCGGCGTGAAGAAGGCGCGCTGCGGCCAGCGCCGCAAGCGCGCGCGCTGGAACCAGTCGCGCCAGCGGCCGTCGGCGTCGACCCAAGTCGTGGCCTCCGAGATCACGACCAGCCGCTGGCCGGCCGGCGGGTCGTCGAGCCGGTCCAGCGGCACCCCGGTGCCGCGCGCCGACGGCTGGTCGATGCGCCAGCACACCGGCGCCGCGCCATCGGCGGACCCGGGGCGAAAGAGCCGGATGTCGACGGCGAGGCCCTGGCGCCGCAGCCGCTCGGCCCACAGGTAGAACAGCCGGCCGCGCGGATCGTTCTCGTCCTTCGCATCGATCAGCAGCAGGTACGACGGACGCAGCGGCGCGCTGCGGTAGCGCGGGCTCAGGATGCCGTGGTTGCGCAAGGTCGCCTCGACGGTGCGGCGCGCATCGAGCCGGCGGCGGCGCGCGAGCGGTGCGCCTTCGGGGCTGTCGCCGCGCACGTGCCGCTCGAGACGGCCGGCCACGTCGGGCGGCAGCGGCGGCAGCACCTGACGCGCCTCGTCGGCGAGTCCCCGCGTGTCGAGCACGACCTGCTGCGCACTGCGGCGCCGGCCCTGCATCAGCGACAGGCCGGGCATGCCGCCCATCAGCAGCAACAGCAGCGCCGGCAGCGCGAGCAGCGGCCAGGCCGTTTCGGGCCGCAGCGTGCGGGCGTCGCGCAGCGCCGGGAAGTAGCCCTGCAACTCGGGTGCTTCCGCCGTGCCGGCGTCGCCGGGCGGAGGATCGACGCGCACGTTGGGCGTGACCGCGACCGGCGACGCCGGCAGCGCCGGCGCGGGCACCTCGCTGCGCGTCCGGTCGCGCAACAGCCACACGGCCCCCACGGTGGCGAGGATGAAGAACCACACGATGGCCGTGCGCCGTGCGCGGCTGGCCGGCGCCTGCCCGGCGGCCGCGTCCTGCGGTGCGGCGTCGGGCGGCTTGGTTCTGCGTGTTTCCCAGTGCAAGGCGATGCGGCGAGCCCACTCGTCGAAGATCGGATCGAAGCGCGCCTGCTCTTCGCGCGTGCGGCAGAACACCGGACGCAGCCATGGCGCGAGGTCCTGCACGCGCTGCGGCGCGCGGGGACTGTTCGCGAGGCGCTGCAGCAGCCGCCCGGCGGTGACGGCCTCGGCGGCGCCGGCGCTGAAGCCCTTGTCGCGCAACGCCTCGATCAGCGCCGTGAGGCCCGCGCCGCGCCAGTGGCCGCTCGGCGTGCCGGCGGCCGGATCGTTCAGGTCGGCGCCCATCGCTTCAGCAGCTTGTCGAGCTCGCCGCGGTCGTCGCGGTGCTTGATCAGCGTGCTAGCGGCGCGGCGCAGCTCGGCGTGGTTGCCGCTCGCCGACAGGCCGGCCAACGGGTCGACCCGTTCGCTGCGCGCGAGCGCGCGCGCGAGGTCCAGCAGCTCCGAGGTGCCTGGCTGATAGGCGAGCTTGGCGGCCGAGCCTTCGCGGAACGCGCTGAACATCTCGAGCACATCGGCGTACAGCGGGTGCAGCCGCGTCGGGTCGCCTTCGCCGCTGCCGGTCACGCGGCTGCGCAAGATCTTCGCGAGCATCTCGCGGCTCGGATCCGGAATGTGGAAGTAGATGCAGCGGCGCAGGAACGGCGCCGGCAGCTCGCGCTCGGAGTTGCTCGTGATCAGCACGATCGGGTGCAGGCCTTCGTCGTCGGGCACGCCGACGTGGCCGTCGGCGAGCTCGCGCACATTGAACTCCTTGCGTTCGATCGCGTTCAGCAGGTCGTTCGGGAAGTCGCGGCTGGTCTTGTCGATCTCGTCGATGAGCACGACGCTGGGCCGCGGCTCCATCGGCAACTGCAGGCCCTGCGGCGACAGGCCGAGCGCGACCAGCCGCTCGAGCTGCTTGGGCGTGGCGCGCAGTATGGCCTTGCCCAGCGGGCCGAAGCCGAGAAAGCGCGCGACGCTCAATTCGGCACGCGCACGGCGTCGTTCTCCGTCGTTGGCCACCGCCTGCTCCGCCTTGAAGGCCTCGACCGCCGCGAGGCGGCCGACGAGGTCGAAGCGGTAGTACAGGTCTTGCGCCTCCGACAGCGACTGCGATTCGAAGCGCAGCACCGGCCCCATGTTGAATTCCCAGGCCACGCGTTCGGCGAGCTGGCTCTTGCCGGTGCCCGGGTTGCCGGTCAGCAGCAGCGGCTTGCCGAGCAGCAACGCGGTGTTGAGCGCGCACACCAGGTCGTCGCCGGCGATATAGCCGGCCGGGTGCTCCTGTGCGGTTTCGTCGTCGGTGCCGGGGTCGCCCTCGCGGCGGACCCAGGGACCGATGGTGCCGTCGAACGGCGGGCCGGCTTCGCCGCGCGCGATCGCGGTGATCAGCGCGTTGCGCACGCTGCTGGAGCGATTCGCGTGCGATTCGTCGGCTTCGATGCCCTGGCCCCAGAACTGTCGCATCAGTGCTTCCTCGTAGCCCGGATGAAATCCGGGGTTCGGTGTCTCGGACGACTGCCGCTCCCGGATTGCATCCGGGCTACGGGGTCGTGCCGCGTGTCGGAGGACATCGCTTCAATCCCTGCACAGACCGCAGCCGACGGGCTCGTGCTCGAGCAGCCTGGCCACCGCCTCGTACACGTCGCGCTCCCGCGCCTTCGGCGGCGTGGTCGCGATGAGTTCCTTGTCCTTGGTGAGCCAGTGGCAGAAGTGCAGCTGGCCGAGCTTGTGGCCGGCGATTCTGAAGTTGCGCGCGAAGCACGGCTCGATCTCGGCAGCCCAGACCGCGCGCGCATTCGCGGCGCCGTCGCCGGCCTGCTCGATCAGCTTCAGCACCTGCGCGAGCTCGCCCGAGCCGTCGGTATTGGCGAGCGCGTACGACGCGGTCAGCAGCGCGACGAAGTCGGTCCAGTCCGAATCGCCGCCGCTGACGACCAGCGCGCCGGCCTGCTGCTGCCCCGGCGCGCTTGCGACCACGCTGTGGATCGGCCGCTTGCGGAAGTCCTCCTGCAAGGCGCTCAACTTGAGACGGAACAATCCGGCGCAGGCCGGCGGCCCATGCTTGTCGCCGCCCGGGGCCGCCTGCACCCACGAGATGTAGAAGTTGCGCGGGCCCGCATGCTGCGCGCCGCCTTCGACCTTGCGGTTCTGCAGGATCTTCGCCGGCATCGAAGGTCACCGCGCGTCGAAGCCGCCGCTGGCGAGCAGGCGCTCGATCAGCTGCATCAGCTGCTTGTCCAGCCGCTTGCCCTTGTTCCAGGCGAGGCTTTCGAGGCGGTAGGTGTTGTCGAAGGGGCCGAGGAAATTGATGTCGCCGACGGCCTTGAGCTGCGGGTCGCTGCTGAGCAGGTCGCCGCGCTGGCGTGCGCTGTCGAGCTTGAGCAGCTCCGGCTTCATCTCGGCGGCCAGCACGAACAGCAGGCGCGGTCCCTTCTTGCCGCTTTCCTCGAAGCGCTTCACCGCCTCGAACAGCTCGCGCAGGCACTGGTTGGACTTGACCCAGTACTCGTCGCACAGCAGCGCGACGAAATGCGTGCAGCGCGCGAGCGCGTCGTCGACCGCGGCCTTCCAGTCGTGGCCGGCGCGGATCTGCTCGCTGTCGAGGAACACGTCGAAGCCCTTGCCGTCGGCGATCGCCGAAAGCTTCAGGTTCAACGCGTCGGCAAGCATCGTCCAGTGCGGGCCGTGGCGGTACGAAACGAAGATCAGCGGGCGGCTCACGGCGTTTCCTCCCGTTCGACGGAGGCGGTCAGCCGCCCCGTGCAAAGGCGTGGCTATGGTGCCCCATCGAGGGGGCGCTGCCAAGCGTGCTTGTGCTACGGATTAGGGAGAGGCGAGGGACTTGGCGAGGAATTTCTCGACGCGGCCGAGAAAGTCGGCATGGGTGCCCGGCACCATCCAGCCATGGCCTTCCTCGGGATACGTGACGTCCTCGATCGCGACGCCGGCGCTGCGCGCCGAGCTGACGAACTTGCTCGCGTGCGCGATCGGCACCCGCCGGTCGTAGCCGCCGTGCCCGAGCAGCACGGGGACCTTGATCTCGGCCACACGCTGCAGCGGTGAGGACGCGCGCAGCTGATCCGCGTCCTTGATCGGGTCACCGACGAGGCGCGGCATGCCATATTGTTTGTACTGGTCGCTGATGTCGCTCCAGCGAATGTCGTACATCAACTCGATGTCGGTGACACCGGCATAGCTGATCGCGCAGCGATAGGCCTTGGGGTGGCGGATCGGCCCCATCAGCGCCGCATAGCCGCCGTAGCTCGTGCCCATGAGGCACACGCGCGATGCGTCGACGAGTCCTTCCTTCGCCGCCCACAGCACCGCATCGGCGAGGTCGTCCTGCATCGCGAGGCCCCATTGTTTCCAGCCGGCCTTGAAGTGCGCCCAGCCGTAGCCGGTGCTGCCGCGGAACTCCGGTTCGATGACGCGGTAGCCGCGCGACGCGAGGAACTGGGCCTCGGCGTTCCAGCTCAGGTCGCTGCCGCGCACCCACGGGCCGCCGTGCACGAGCACGACTGCCGGTAACGGATCGGTGTTTTTGGCGCCCGCCGGATGCGTCACATAGACCGGCATCGACAGGCCGTCGCGCACCGTCACGCGATGGAAGCTGCGCCGGCCCTGCGTCTTCTCGTCGATCCACGGCCTCGCCGCGCCGATCGTAGACAGCTTTGATGTCTGACGGTCGAAGAGCAGGTATTCGCCCGGGTGGCGGTCCGAACTCGAGTGAACGACGAGGAAGCGCGAGGTCTCGCAGCGGCCGCAGAAGAGCCGGTTGTTGCGGCCGGGCAGGGCCTTGTCGATCGAGCGCTGGATCGAATCGAGCTTGTCGTCGAACCAGTAGCTCATCGGCCGGTCGGTTCGAAAGTGCAGGCCGATGAGCCGCCGCGTGCGCGGGTCGATTTCCCAGCCCGGCTCCAGATCGAAGCCTCTCAGGGCCACCAGCGGTTCCGCGCTCACCTGGCGCTTTTCCACGTCATACGCGTAGAGGGCCACGCCGCCGCCGCCGCTCTGGTGCGAACGGACCAACAGCTGACCGTCCGCGTCCAGGTGCCACGGCGTGAAGCCGTCGCCCAGCTCATCGAAGTCCTCCAGTTGCGTCCATTGCGACTTGTTGGGGGTCCGCCAGAAGACCTTGTGCCGGCCATCGCGCACGACGCTCATCACGCGCGGCTCGTTGCAGTGGTCCAACAGCCAGCCCGAACCGCCTTCGGGCATGTCGCCGCTGAGCTTGCGAAGCACGCCGGTGCGCGTGTCGAGCCGCGCAAGGCGCAACTCGCGGTGCTCGCCGACCGCGTCGAACACGCGGCGTTCGACCATGATGTCGTCGCTGCCCTCGTCCAGCGTCGAATGAACGAACCAGCCGAACGTCAGCACGCGTGAGACGATGCGGGTGCCCGTGCTCTCGTTTGTCGGGCGCCAGGCGATCAGTTCGCGATAGTTGCTGCCGTCCCGATCGACCGCATACGTGCCGGCGCCGTCCGCCTTGATCAGCGCGCCGTCCATGTAGGCCTCGTAGACCAGCCGGTCGTCGTTGACCCACCAGACCTTCGTGATGTTCCCATTGGTGAAAGCGGCGACGATCCTCGGCTCGGTGCGTGGCGACAGGCCCATCACCGCCAAGCGCTTGCGTCCCTTGTCATCGAATGAGATCAACGCCATGTGCCCGCCCGACGGCGACAACGCGATCTCCTCTATCAACGGGTGCTGCGTGAAGTGCTCGATCGGCGGCGGCGCGGCGTTCGCGGGCCGAAGCGCGCCGCTCAGCGCCAGCAACAAGGCCAGAACAAACGCGGCGGTTCCGAAGCGCAACCCGTGGGGTCGAATGCAGGCCCATCTTCTTCCTCCCTGTCAGCGCTCCCTGCGCCGTGTGGCCGGAATTATCCCCAGGCTGACCGCTCGCCGGTACGGTGCCGACCCTGAGCTTTCAGCCCGCGAACGCGAAGCCGGTCACGGCCCCGCCAGCAGCGGCTGCAGATACCGCCCCGTGTAACTCGCCGGATTCGCCGCTACGTCCTCCGGCGTGCCGGTCGCGACGACCGTGCCGCCGCCGGCGCCGCCTTCCGGCCCCATGTCGATGATCCAGTCGGCGGTCTTGATGACGTCGAGGTTGTGCTCGATGACGACGATGGTGTTGCCGGCGTCGCGCAGCTGGTGCAACACGCGCAGCAGCAGGTCGATGTCGGCGAAGTGCAGGCCGGTGGTCGGCTCGTCGAGGATGTACAGCGTGCGGCCGGTGTCGCGCTTGCTCAGTTCGAGCGCGAGCTTCACGCGCTGCGCCTCGCCGCCGGACAAGGTCGTCGCGCTCTGGCCGAGGCGGATGTAGCCCAGGCCCACGTCGAGCAGCGTCTGCAGCTTGCGGGCGATCGACGGCACCGCGTTGAAGTAGCCGTGCGCATCCTCGACCGTCATGTTCAGCACGTCGGTGATGTTCTTGCCCTTGTAGAGCACCTCCAGCGTCTCGCGGTTGTAGCGCTTGCCGTGGCAGACGTCGCACGGCACATAGACGTCGGGCAGGAAGTGCATCTCGACCTTCAGCACGCCGTCGCCCTGGCAGGCCTCGCAGCGGCCGCCGGCCACGTTGAAGCTGAAGCGGCCCGGGCCGTAGCCGCGTTCGCGCGCTGCCGGCACTTCGGCGAACAGCTCGCGGATCGGCGTGAACAGGCCCGTGTAGGTGGCCGGGTTGCTGCGCGGCGTGCGGCCGATGGGGCTCTGGTCGACGTTGATGACCTTGTCGAACACGTCCAGGCCCTCGATCGAATCGTGCGGCTCCGGCTCGGCGTGGCTGTTGTACAGCTTGCGCGCGACGGCGGTGTACAAGGTGTCGTTGACGAGCGTGCTCTTGCCGGAGCCCGACACGCCGGTCACGCAGGTGAACAGGCCGACCGGGATCTCGGCGGTGACGCCCTTCAGGTTGTTGCCTCGTGCGTTGACGATGCGCAGGCTGTTGCCTTCGGCCTCGGCGCCCTCCGTGTCGACGAGCGACAAGGTCACCGGGCGCCACGGCTGGCGCGCCTTCGGCAGCGGGATGCGCAGCGCGTGCGCGAGGTACCGGCCGGTCAGCGACTCGCTGCTTGCCGCGACCTCGTCGGCCGTGCCCTGCGCGATGACGCGCCCGCCGTGCACGCCGGCGCCCGGGCCCATGTCGATCACGTGGTCGGCGGCGCGGATCGCTTCTTCGTCGTGTTCGACGACGAGCACGGTGTTGCCGATGTCGCGCAGGTGGCGCAAGGTGCCGATCAGCCGGTCGTTGTCGCGTTGGTGCAGCCCGATGCTCGGTTCGTCGAGCACGTACATCACGCCGGTGAGACCCGAGCCGATCTGCGACGCGAGTCGGATGCGCTGCGCTTCGCCGCCGGACAGCGTGTCGGCGCTGCGGTCCAGGCTCAGGTAGTTCAGGCCCACGTCGTTGAGGAACCGAAGCCGCGAGCGGATCTCGCGCACGACCTTGTCGGCGATCTCGGCCTTTGCGCCGGAGAGCTTCAGGCCTTCGAAGTACGCCAGGCACTCGCGCAACGTGAAGTGCTCGACGCGGTAGATCGGCTCGCCACCTTCGGCGCGCTCGTCGTGCAGGAACACGTGGCGCGCCTCGCGGCGCAGGCGGGTGCCGTCGCACTCCGCGCAGGGCTTGGCGCTCTGGTAGCGCGCGAGGTCTTCGCGCACCGCGGCCGAATCGGTCTCGCGGTAGCGCCGCGTGAAGTTCGGGATGATGCCTTCGAACGGATGCGAACGCTTCACGCTGCGCGTCTTGCCTTTGGCCCCTTCGGCTTCGTAGACGAACGCGATCTCTTCGGTGCCGGAGCCGTGCAGCAGCACGTCCTTGGCCTTCTGCGGCAGGTTCTCGAACGGTGCGTCGACGTCGAAGCCGTAGTGTTTGGCGACACTTTCCAGCAGCGAAAACGTGTAGCCGTTGCGCCGGTCCCAGCCCTTGACCGCGCCGCTGGCGAGGCTCAGCGACGGAAAGCCGACGATGCGCTCGGGGTCGAACACCGTCATCAGCCCGAGGCCGTCGCAGCTCGGGCAGGCGCCGACCGGCGAGTTGAACGAAAACAGGCGCGGCTCGAGCTCGCTCAGCGAGTAGCTGCAGACCGGGCAGGCGAACTTGCTCGAGAACAGGTGCTCGCGGCCGCTGTCCATCTCCAGCGCCATCGCGCGGCCGTCGGCGATGCGCAATGCGGCTTCGAAACTTTCCGCCAGGCGCTGCCGGAGCCCGGCCGCCGGGCCGCTCCCAAGGCCGGGCGATGCCCCCTCGGGGGGCTGGCGCGCAGCGTCGGGGGCGCCTTGACCTCCGGGCTGGACCTTGACGCGGTCGACGACGACGTCGATGTCGTGCTTCTCTGACTTCTTCAGCTTCGGCACGTCGGCCGCTTCGTAGGCCGCGCCGTCGACGCGAAAGCGCACGTAGCCCTGCGCTTGCATGTCGGAGAAGAGCTCGGTGAACTCGCCCTTGCGGTCGCGCACCACCGGGGCCAGCACCATCAGCTTGGTGTCTTCGGGCAGCGACAGCGTCGCGTCGACCATCTGACTGACGCTCTGCGCGCGCAGCGGCAACTGGTGGTCGGGGCAGAACGGCGTGCCGGCGCGGGCGTACAGCAGGCGCAGGTAGTCGTGGATCTCCGTGACGGTGCCGACGGTCGAGCGCGGGTTGTGCGAGGTCGCCTTCTGCTCGATCGAGATGGCGGGGCTCAGGCCCTCGATCACGTCGACGTCGGGCTTGTCCATCAGCTGCAGGAACTGCCGCGCGTAGGCCGACAGGCTCTCGACGTAACGGCGCTGGCCTTCGGCGTACAGCGTGTCGAACGCGAGGCTGGACTTGCCCGAGCCGGACAGCCCGGTGATCACGACCAGTTTGTTGCGCGGGATGTCGAGGTCGATGTTCTTCAGGTTGTGCGTTCTCGCACCACGCACGCGGATCATCGGTGCCTCGATCGAGGCCTCGCTGGGGGCGTTGTCGGCGGCAGGGATGGCGGGGGAAACGGCGGACATCGGGGCGCGGCGCGAAACCGGACATGATAGCCGGCGCGCCTTCCGCGTGCGGGGGGCGGCTAACGGGCGGAGTGCTCCAGCGCGGTGCGCAGCGTGTCGGCCTCGCTGGTGCTGAGCGTCGCGCGCTGCCGCAGCGGGGCGGCGGCTTCGGCGGGGGTGGTTTCCCATCGAATCGTGTTGCCGTCGAAGCCGAAGCGGTGCTGCATGCGGCCGTCGTGCAGCAGCCGCAGTTCCGGCGCCGCGGCGGCCGTGCCGAGGGTGTCGGGCTCCCAGCGGCCCGCGGTCGCCGCTTCGAGCTGGGCGAACCAGGCTCGCAGCGGCTCGGTCATCGGTTGCGCGGAAGACGGCGGCCGCTGCCACGACCAGCGCGGCGCCTCGTCGGCCAGCGACTCTCGCAGCGCCGCGAGGCGGGTGTCGCGGGGCGCCAGCGACGCGACGGCCGGTGCGCCCCGCGCGAAGCTGCGCAGCGACGGGTCGGTCTGGGCGGTCGCCGGTTCAGCCACCTGCCGCTCAGCCGCCGGTGCAGGCGCCATCGCCTTCGCCGCAGCGTCTGCCGTCGCCGCCGATGTGGCGCCGGCGGACGGGGTGGTCTCGCGCGCGCGCCGCTTCGGCGCCACCTCGGGTGCGTCTGCCGCGGGCGAGCGCGTTTCGCTTCGAGCCGGGGCGGCGGGCGGCGGTGCGGCGGGCGTCTGCGCCGTTTCGGCCGGCATCTCAGGTGCGGGCGCCATCGGCGGCGCCGTCTGCGCCGTCTGCGAGGTCGGCGTGGGCGGCGTGGGCGGCGTAGGCGGTGGCGACTGGTCCCACCAGAGCAGCCCGACCATCGTCGCGACCATCACGCTGGCAAACCCCGCGCTGACCGGCGGCCGCGCCAGCCAGGCCCACCCGCGCGCGATGGCGCCGCGCGGCGGCGCTGCCGCGCCGGTGCGCGCCTTGGCCTTGGCTTCGCGCAGGATGCGCTCGCCGAGCGACGGCGGCGCGCCGAGCTGCGCGTCGGGCGCATGGCGCAGCGCCTCGCGCAGCCACGCGTCGCGTTCGTCGTCGGCGCCCGGCGTCATTCGGTCCCCCGTTGCAGCGGCGCGAGGTAGGCACCCATGCAGGTTCTGAGTTTGCTCATCGCATAGCGCAGCCGCGTCTTCGCGGTTTCGAAGCCGACCTCCAGCGCGCGCGCCACGTCGTCCAGCGGCAGGCCGTCGTCGTGGTGGAGCAAGAAGGCGCTGCGCTGCGGCAGCGGCAGCTCGTCCAGGCACTGCAGCAGCCGTTCGCCGGCGCGGCGCCAGAACGCGAGCTCCTCGCTGTGCGGCGCGGCGCTGGCCGGCGCGGGCCACTGCTGCCACGCGCGCGCGCCGTCGGGTTCCCATGGGGCCGCCTCGTCGTCGAGGTTCAGCGAGACCTCGCGGCCGCTGCGCCGCCACAGGTCGATCACGCGATGGTTGGCAAGTGTGTACAGCCAGGTCCGAAAGCTCGCCCCCTGCGGCTGCCAGCGCTCGCGGGCGTGGATGACGCGCAGCCACGTGTCCTGGAACACCTCGTCGGTCTGCGCCGCCAGCGCGGGGCCGAGCAGGCGGCGGACGAAGCGGTACAGGCCGGCCTGGTGACGCGCATAAAGCGCCTCGAAGGCCGACGCATCGCCGGCCGCATAGGCCGCCATCAGCATCTCGTCGCTCGTTTCCTGCATCGCTTCAATCTTCCCCATCCGAACCTTATACGGACCGGGCGGCGAAACGGGGTGAGGCGTTGATGCAGCGCTTTCCCGGGGTGCCGCACGTCACCCCGCCGCGGCGTGTGCCGCGTGTCAATAAGGGCCCCAAGCATGCACCTGAAGGAGAACCGCATGAACCCGCTCCCACGCCGCAGCACGCTTCCCGCCCTCGTGACCAGCCTGCTGCTCGCCGCTTGTGCGGCGGCGCTCGACCAGCCCATCGCCCACGCCGGGCAATGGCCGCCGCCGTGGCAGGACCCGCCGGACATCGTCCAGCGGGCCGACACGCCGCCGCATTTCGAGCCGCCTTCAGCGCGCCACTGCCGGCGGTTGCCGACGACACGCGAGGTCGGCGGCCGCGACCAGCAGCGCCAGGACGCGGCGTGGGAACGCCGTGAATCGACCGATGCCGCGACCCCGACCCGGCGTGCGCGCTCAGCGGCGGAAGCGGCTGCGAAGTCGATGGCACCGGCGACCGCAGGCGCCACCGCTGCGCCACTGGCCGCCGACTCGGCGGCGCACGAGCGGCACGTGCCGCCGGTGCCCTGGCCGCAACCGCATCCGCTGCCCTCGCCGCAACGCCCGGCGCACGAGCCGGTGACGGCCGGCATGGTCGACGACAACGCCGACTTCGGCGAGTACCTGGCCTACCGCCAGCGCAAGGCCGGCCTGCCGGTGCACGAGCGCGACGTCAGCGAACGCTACCTGCTGGAGGTCACCGACGCCGCCGGCCGGCCGGTGCACGACGCCGAGGTGGCGATGCAGCGCGCCGGTGTGGCCGACCCCGTCATGTGGGCGCGCACCGACACGGCGGGACGTGTGTGGCTGCATCCGCGGGCGTTCCTGCCGCCGGGAGCCATGCACGAACACGCGCTCGGCGTGGCGGTGCGCAAACACGGGCTGCAGGGACGGGCCATGCTGTCGCGAGGCCAGCCGCAGGCGGTGCAATTGCGGCTCGGCGGCGCGGCGCCGGTCATCCGGCCACGGCTGGACCTGGTGTTCCTCGTCGACGCGACCGGTTCGATGGACGACGAGATTGCGAAGCTGAAGGCCTCGATGCGTACCATGTCGCAACAGATCGCGCAGCTGCCGGGCCAGCCCGACATCTGCTACGGGCTCGTCGCCTACCGCGACCGCGGCGACGCCTTCCTCACCCGCAGTCACGACTTCACCGACGACCTGCCGGCGTTCCAGCGCATGCTCGCCCGCCTGCATGCCGGCGGCGGCGGCGACAAGCCGGAGGCGCTCAACGAGGCGCTGCACGAAGTCGTACACGGGCTGAGCTGGCGTGCCGACGCGGCACGCATCGTCGTGCTCGTCGCCGACGCGGCGCCGCACCTGGATTACGGCGGCCCGCAGTACGACACCGACATGCAGGCCGCGCTCGCGAAGGGCATCAAGCTGTTCGCCGTCGGCACCAGCGGGCTCGAACCCGAGGGCGAGTACATCTATCGTCAGATCGCGCAGTACACAGCCGGCCGTTTCGTCTTCCTGACCTACCGCGACGCCGCCGACCCCGGCAGCGGACCGGGCACGCAAACACCGCACGACGTGAGCCAGTACTCGGTGCAAACGCTGGACAAGCTGATCGTGCGCTTGGTCAGCGAGGAGATGGCGCGGCTGCGTCCGACCTGACGCCCGCACGGGCATCGCGGCGAGCGGTAGCATCACGCCATGCCGGTGACCAGGCTGATTCTCGGAACGCTCGTGCTGTCGCTCGCGGCTTGCGGCGGCGGCATCTCGATCGGCTTCGGTTCGGGCTTCGACAACTTCGCCCCGGCGGTCAGCCTCGCGACCGCCGCGAGCAGCGTGCAGGCCGGCCAACCGGTGCGCTATGTCGCGGCGGCCAGCGACGAAAATGGCATCGAGAGCGTGGCCTTCTACCGCATCGACGGCGACGGCTCCGCGCTGCTCGGCAGCGACGGCGAATTCCCCTACGAGTGGACCGCGGTCGCGCCGGCCGACGGCCGCACGTCGCTGAGCGTCTTCGCGCGGGCCACCGACAACCACGGCCACCAGGCCGACAGCGCGATCGTGACGATTCCGGTCACGCCCTGAGCGTGATGCGACGGCCCATCCACAGCGCCGCACCTTGGTGCTGCAGCACCACGAAGCCCTCCCGGCGATAGAACGCGATTGCGCCGGCGTTGCCCGCAGCGACGCCCAGGTGCCGCAAGCAACTGCGGTTCGGCGTAGAGCCGGGTTGCGTCCTGCCCGGCGTCGCCGGTGCGGATGCAGATGTCGGCCAGCGTGGCCTGGTCGCTGGACAACGCCGGGCGCAGCGCAAACATCGCTTCAGCCGGCACTCGGCTCCAGCACGCGCAGGATCTCGCGTCCGTAGGCTTCCAGCTTCTTGGCGCCCACCCCGCTGATCTGCGCCAGCGCGTCGAGCGAGCCGGGCCGCGAGCGGGCCATCTCGGCCAGCGTCGCGTCGTGGAAGACGACGTACGCCGGCAGGTTGTGTTCTCGCGCCACCTCGGCGCGCCACGCCTTCAGCGCCGCGAACAATTCCGTGCCCTCCCCGTCGAGCGGCACCGGCGGCGCCTTGTCGCGTGCGCCGGCGGCGCCGCGCGGGGCCTTCGCCGAGCGGCTGCGCCGCGGGGTGTCGCTCGGCTGCCGCAACAGCAGGTCGACCTCGCCGCGCAGCACGACACGCGCCGTCGGCGTCAGCTCCAGCGTGTTGTATTCACCCTCGGTGCGCAGGTGGCCGAGCGCGATCAGCTGACGCAGCACCGTGCGCCATTGCGTTTCGCTCACGTCGGCGCCGATGCCGAAGGTGCTCAGGCGATCGTGGCGGTACTGCGTGACCTTGTCGGTGGTCTTGCCGCGCAGCACGTCGATCAGGTGGCCGGCGCCGAAGCGCTGGCCGCCGTTCTGGTGGAAGCGGTAGATGCAGCTCAGCGCCTTGCGGGCTGCCTCGGTGGCGTCCCAGGTGGCCGGTGGCTGCAAGCAGTTGTCGCAGTTCCCGCAAGAGTATCGTGCCCCCACGTCGCTTTGCTCCTGCCCCCCGAGGGGGCTCCGCCCGCCTTGGGGCGGCCCGGCGGCGGGCGGGCTGTCCTCGCCGAAGTAGCCGAGCAACCGCACGCGCCGGCAATCGTGCGCCTCGGCCAGCGCGAGCAGCGCGTCCAGCTTGGCGCGCTGGCCGCGCTTGAACTCTTCGCCGGCCGGGCTCTCGTCGATCATCCGGCGCTGGTTGACGACGTCGGCGAGGCCGTAGGCCATCCACGCGTTGGCCGGCAGCCCGTCGCGCCCGGCGCGGCCGGTCTCCTGGTAGTAGCTCTCGATGTTCTTCGGCAGGTCCAGGTGGGCGACGAAGCGCACGTCGGGTTTGTCGATGCCCATGCCGAACGCGATCGTCGCGACCATCACGAGCCCCTCCTCGCGCAGAAAGCGGTCCTGGTGCCGCTTGCGCACCGAAGAGTCGAGTCCGGCGTGGTACGGCAGCGCGGTGATGCCCTCGCTCGTCAGCCAGTCGGCCGTTTCCTCGACCTTCTTGCGCGACTGGCAGTAGACGATGCCGGCGTCGCCGTCGTGCTCGTCCTGGATGAAGCGCAGCAGCTGCGCGCGGGCGTTGTCTTTCTCGACGATCGCGTAGCGGATGTTCGGCCGGTCGAAGCTGCTGATGAAGACACGCGCCGCTTCGAGTTGCAGCCGCACGATGATGTCGGCGCGCGTCAGGTCGTCGGCGGTGGCCGTCAGCGCGATGCGCGGCACGCCGGCGTAGCGCTCGTGCAGCACGTTCAGCGCCAGGTAGTCTTCGCGGAAGTCGTGGCCCCACTGGCTCACGCAGTGCGCTTCGTCGATCGCGAACAGGCTCAGCAGGCCGCGCTCGTGCAGCGAATCGAGCTGCGCGAGAAAGCGCGGCGTCGTCACGCGCTCCGGCGCCGCATAGAGCAGCACCAGCCGCCCGCTCATCATCTCGCGCTCGATCTTCTGCGTTTCCTCCAGCGTCAGCGTCGAATTGAGGAAAGCGGCGTGAACGCCCGCTTCTTCCAGCGCGCCCACCTGGTCGTGCATCAGCGCGATCAGCGGGCTCACGACCAGCGCCACGCCGCGTTCGGCGCGGTGGCGCACGATGGCCGGCACCTGGTAACACAGGCTTTTGCCGCCGCCGGTGGGCATCAGCACCAGTGCGTCGCCGCCGGCCACGACGTGGTCGACGATTTCGGCCTGCGCGCCGCGGAAGGCGGCGTAGCCGAACACCTCGTGCAGGACGGACAGCGCGGCGTTGGCGGAAGGGGTCACGGTGAACTGCGCAGCAAAAGCGCCGATGGTACGGGAGCGGGCGCCGGCGGCGCGTCACCTCTTTCGGGGGACCGGCCGGCAGGTGCCCCCACACCGGGCGGGGCCCTCATCGGGGGCATCGGTGCGGCGCAGGCGGCAGGCGATAATCGTCGCCTCGCCCCCCCCTCCCTCACCGCTTCGGAGCTCAGCCATGGCCTCGGTCAACAAAGTCACCCTCATCGGCAATCTCGGCCGCGACCCCGAGGTGCGCTACACGCCGAACGGCAACGCGATCTGCAACGTGACGATCGCGACCTCCCGCCAGTGGAAGGACAAGACCTCCGGCGACAAGATGGAAGAGACCGAGTGGCACCGCGTCGTGTTCTATGACCGCCTGGCCGAAATCGCCGGCGAATACCTGAAGAAGGGCCGTTCCGTCTACGTTGAGGGCCGCCTGAAGACACGCAAGTGGCAGGACAAGGAAGGCGTCGACAAGTACACGACCGAGATCATCGCGTTCGAGATGCAGATGCTCGGCAGCCGTGAAGGCATGGGCGGCGGTGACGAAGGCGGTGCCGGCGGCAGCCGCGGCGCCGACCGCAGCGAGGAGCGCAGCGCGCCGGCCTCGCGGCCGGCAGCCGGCAAGCCGGCGTCGAAGTCGGCGACCGGCTTCGACGACATGGATGACGACATCCCGTTCTGATCCCGGTTCCCCTCGCCACGTCGGCGACGGGCCCGCCGCCTAGATGCGCAGCACTCCCCTGCGCCGGCGCCTGTTCCTTCTCGCCGCCGTCGGCATCGTTCCGCTGGCGGCGATGTCGGGGATCGGCCTGCTGGCGATGGTCCAGCAGCAGAGCGAGCAGATCGAGCGCTCCAGCCTCGACATCACACGCGCGCTCGCGACGGCGGTCGGTGCGGAACTGAACCGCTCGGTGTCGCTGCTGGAGGGCCTGGCGCTGGCGCCGTCGCTCGACGCCGCCGATGTCCTCGGCTTCCACATCACCGCCCAGCGCCTGCTGTCGGCACGTCCCCAGTGGCGCGGGGTCATCCTGGCGGCACCTGACGGGCGGGTGCTCGTCAACACGGCCTACCCCGACAGCGACGCGCCGCCGCCGGTGGTCGAGTCCGCCAGCTTCGCGCAGCTGGTGCGCACACAGCAATCGGTGGTCGGGCATCTGCGGCGCGGCCCGCGCGGCGAGTACGCCGTGCCGGTGCGCGTGCCGGTGCTGCGCGGCGGAGAGTTGAGGTACGTGCTCACCGGTGTGGTCGACCCGTCGGTGATCCGCGAGGTCGTCGAACGCCAGCGCGTTCCGTCCGACTGGGTGGTGTCGGTCTTCGACGACCAGGGTCTGCGGGTCGCGCGTTCGCGCGGCCACAAGCAGTTCATCGCGACGCCGGCGGCGCCGAGCCTGCAGCAGCTGATGGCGAGCTCCGCCGACGAGGGCACCGGCGTGACCCACACGCTGGAGGGCGACCGGGTCATCACCGCGTACACCCGCCTGCCGCAAAGCCGCTGGTCGGTCGCGATCGGCGTGCCGGTCGGCGCGGCCTATGCCGGAATGTTCCGCTCCTCCGCGGCCTACGGCACCGGCATCCTGTTGTCGCTGCTGCTCGGCGGCCTGGCGGCACTGGCGGTGGCGCGCAGCATCAACCGCCCGATGGGCGAACTGCGGCGCGCGGCGCAATCGCTCGGCCTCGGGGATCCGCCGCATTCGCCGCTGACCGACATCCGCGAGATCCGCGAGGTCGCCGATGCCCTGCTCGATGCGGCGCAGCAGCGCGCTCTGGGCGAAGCGGAACGCGAACGGTTGCTCGATGCCGAGCGCGCGGCGCACGCGGTCGCCGAACAAGCCCGCCGCCGGCTCGAGCTGCTGGCGAGCGCGGGCACGCTGCTGTCACGGTCGCTGCAGCCGCAGGCCACGCTGGAAGCGATCGCGTCCATCGTCGTTCCGGCGATCGCCGACTGGTGCCGCGTCGACCTCGTCGATGCAGACGGCCGGCTGCAGCGTGCGCTGACCCACCATTCGGATCCGGCGAAGACACGCGTCGGCGCCGAGCTGGTGCAGCGCCTGCAGGCCGCGCCCGACATGCCCGGCTCGATGGCGTGGACCGTCGCGACCGGCCGTTCGCATGTGGCGCACTTCGATCCGCCGGCCGAGTTCGATCCGGCGCGCGACAAGGACCTGCTGACGTTCGCCGAGGCCATCGGCATGCGCGCCTATTTCATCGTCCCGCTCGTGGCCCGCGGCCGCACGCTGGGCGCGTTGGCGGCGCTGCAGGCCGAATCGCAGCGCCAGTTCAGCGACGACGATTGCGCGCTGATCGCCGAGATCGCCCAGCGTGCGTCGCTGGCGCTGGACAACGCGCGGCTCTATGCCGACGCGCAGGCGGCGCGCCGCCAGGCGGAGACGGCGAACCGTGCGAAGGACGAGTTCCTGGCGATGCTCGGGCACGAACTGCGCAACCCGCTCGCGCCGATCGTCACGGCCTTGCACCTGATGGCGCGACGCGGCGACGGCGACACGACGATGGAGCGGCGCATCATCGAGCGGCAGGTGGCCCACTTGTCGCGGCTGGTCGACGACCTGCTCGACGTGTCTCGCATCGCGCGCGGCAAGATCCAGATCGAGCACGAGCGCATCGATCTGCGCGCAGCCGTCGCGACCGCGCTCGAGCTGACGCGGCCGGTGTTCGAGCCGCGTGTCCGACCGATCGACATTGAGCTGCCGGATGAGCCGGTGTTTGTCGCCGGCGACGCGGTGCGGCTCGCGCAGGTGCTCGGCAACCTGCTGACCAACGCCGCCAAGTTCACGCCGCCCGACGGCCGCATCGCGCTGCGCCTGCGCCGCGACGGCGATGCCGTCGAACTGGCGGTCGAGGACGAAGGCTGCGGCATCGCGCCGGAGCTGCTGCCGAACGTGTTCGACCTGTTCACGCAGGGCGAACAAGGCATGGACCGGCGCACCGGCGGCCTCGGCCTCGGCCTGGCGATCGTCCAGACGCTGGTCCGGCTGCACGGCGGCACGGTGAGCGCCCACAGCGACGGCACCGGCCGCGGCAGCCGCTTCGTCGTTCGCCTGCCGGTGGCCGATGCGCCGCCGCCGCCGGCCGCGCCACCGGCCGGCGCTGTCGCACCAGCGCACCGGTCCGGCCGCATCCTCCTGGTCGACGACAACCGCGACGCCGCCGACATGCTGTGCATGCTGCTGCGCGACGCCGGCCACGAGGTGTGCACGGCGAGCGACGCGGTGGCGGCTCTGGCCGCACTGGACCACTTCACCCCCGATCTCGCGCTGCTCGACATCGGACTGCCGGGCATGGACGGCTACGAGCTGGCGGGCCGCCTGAGAGGCGACCCGCGCACGACGGACCTGTGCCTGGTCGCGCTGACCGGCTACGGCCGCGAGCCCGACCGCCTGCGCGCGCTCGCCATCTTCGACGAGCACCTGGTCAAGCCGGTGCTCGGCGAGCGGCTGCTCGAGGTGGTCGCGCGGCTACTCGAGCGTCGTCCCTCGCCGACCGTCACGACTGCGGTTCCCGCATCGTGACCCGCGCGATCGCGGCGACCAGCATGCGCGCGCTGATCGGCTTGGACACGTAGTCGTCCATGCCGCAGGCGAGGTAGGTTTCGCGGTCCTCCACCATCGCGTTCGCCGTCATCGCGACGATCGGAATCGCGGCGGGGCCGTCGGGCAGCGAGCGAATCGCTCGGGTGGCGGCTTCGCCGTCCATCTCGGGCATCTGGATGTCCATCAGCACCAGGTCGTAGTGCGCGGCCTGCACCTGCCGCACCGCCTCGATGCCGTTCGCGACGATGTCGCAGAAGTGCCCCATCTGCTCGAGCAGGGCCTTGATGAGGATCTGGTTCACGCCGTTGTCCTCGGCCACGAGGATGCGCAGGCCGCCGATGCCGGCCGCGGCTGCCAGCGTCGACTCCGCCGCCGCGAGCGCCGCCGCGTCGCCGTGCGCCATCGGCACGACGATGCGGAACGTGCTGCCGACACCGACCGCGCTTTCGACCTCGATGCGCCCGTGCATCAGATCGATGATCTCGCGGCTGATCGCGAGTCCGAGCCCGGTTCCGCCGTAGCGTCGCGCGGTCGTCGCGTCGGCCTGCATGAAGCGGTCGAACAGCTTGGTCATCGCCTCGGGCGCGATGCCGATGCCGCTGTCGTGCACGGCGATGACGAATTCGCCGCGTTCGTCGGTCATCGGCCGCCACGCGGCATCGACGCCGACGCTGCCCTCCTCGGTGAACTTCAGCGCATTGCCGATCAGGTTGAACAGCACCTGGCGCAGGCGGCTCGGGTCGCCGCACAGCGCGAGCGGCAGGTCCGGCGCGAGCCGAAGATCGAGCGCGAGGCCTTTCGCTTCGGCGCGCACCGACAGCAGCGACACCACCTCGTCCAGCATGTCCAGCGGATTGAACTCGACGATCTCCAGCTCCATGCGGCCGGCTTCGATCTTCGCGAGGTCGAGGATGTCGTTGATGACCGCCAGCAGCGTCTGGCCCGAGCTGCGGATCAGTTCGGCGTAGCGCCGCTGGTCGGCGCTCAGCGGCGTGTTCAGCAGCAGCCCGTTCATGCCCAGCACGCCGTTCAGCGGCGTGCGGATCTCGTGGCTCATCGCGGCCAGGAACTGCGACTTCGACTCGTTGGCCGCTTCGGCGGCCGTCTTGGCACGCGCCAGCGCCCGTTCGGCGGCGGTGATGTCGCGCGTCACGCTGACCACGCCGCCCTCGGGCGTGCGGCGCTCGATCGCGTGGATCACCATGCCGTGCGTGAGCTCCTGCTCGTACATGCCGTTGCCGCTGTTGTGGATCGCGAGGCGCCGCTCGACCCACGCGCGGCGATCGGCCGGCGTGCCTTCGGGCACCATCGCCGTTGCCACCGTCTCGGCCAGCCGGCGGAACGGCACGCCGCCGGCCATGACCTCGCGCAGCCACGGGAAGATCTCGAGGTAGCGCCGGTTCCAGGCGACCACCCGATCCTGCGCGTCGCACAACAGGAAGCCGTCGGCCATCGATTCCAGCGCCTGGTCCAGCGTCAGCTTCGCGCGGCCGATCTCGCCACGCGCCCGCGCGAGCCGCGCCATGTGCCAGTGGATGAGGCCGCCGCAGGCGAGAAACATCGCGACGAAGGCCGCCGCCACCCGCACGATGGACCTGCGCTCTTCCCGCCACGTCGCGAGCGCTTCGTCGAGCGGAATGCTGGCGGCGATCAGCACCGGCCGGTACAACGTGGGCCGCGACACGACGATCGCCGGCACGCCGGCCAGGCGGCTCGGTGCCCGGTAGGCGGTACCGGTGGCGAGCTGGCGGTCCAGCGGTGGCGCCAGCCTGTTCCCCATCAGCCGTTCGTCGGGCGGCACGGTGGCCAGCAAGTGGCCGTCCTCCCGCTCGAAGGTCACGGACAAGCCGGGAATCTCCACCGTCTGCGCGAGGATCGCCGAAACCAGCGACACCGGCACCTCGGCCACGACGATGGCGCGCCGTGCGCCGGGCAGGCTGAGCGAGCGCGCGAAGAACAGCACCCGTTCGGCCGTCGCAAAGCTCACCACCGGCTCGCTGATCGCGAGCATCGGCACCGGCTGCGCGAAGACGCCAGCCGCGAAACCGCCGGGCAGCGGGATGCCCATGCGGAGCGTGCTGCTTTGCGCAGCGGCCAGCACGGCGCCGTCATCGGCCAGCACGGCGAGGTCGCGCGTCAGCAGGTTGCGATCGGTCAATTCGAGCAGCAGTTGACTGGCAAGCGCCGCGTCCAGCCCGCCGTCGTTGCCCGACGCCGGCCGCAGCATCGTGCCGATGCCGGCCAGCAGCACGTCGATGCTCAGCAGCGTGCGGTTCAATGCCGCTTCGGCACCGCTGACGACGTGCGCAGCCCGATCCTCGCTCTTGGCGATCGCGTCGCGCTCTGCGCGCGAGACGAGACCCGCCGCAGACGCCACGACGGCGGCAACGAACAAGCCGACGACCCCCCAGATCGTGGCCCGGACGCGGTGGGCGAGTGCCATCGCAGTGGCTACCTCCCGGCCTCGAACCCGGAGACCGGGCCGATGGTCTGATTCCACACGTCGGCGCAGGTCGGGCCGCAGCGCTGAACCCAGCGTGCGAGGACCGTCGAGACGAAGATTTCCTGCCGCCGCCGCTCGTCGGCCGGCGAGGCGCGCACTTCCGTCATCCGCGTTTTGCGGCCGCTGATGCAGCCGTCGGCGCCGATGTTGCAGGCGATGCCCTCGCCGGTTTCGCGTTCGGACTCGGCCCAGATCGCCTGCTCCAGCCTCGGCAGCTCGCGCCGCAGCAGCGCCTTCACGTCCGCCGGCAGCGCGTTCCAGGCGGCCGCGTTGGCGCCGAAGACCGACAGCCCCCAGTTGATCGCCATCGAATGAATGTGCGTCGTCATGTCGGCCAGACCGATCGTGTTGCCCGACATCGTGCCGGTAACCGCGCATTCGATGTTGTTGCTCTTCATGTTCGCCATCATGTCGGCGAAGCTCGTTTGCACCGCCACGCCGCCGAGTGCCTCCACGAGATCGGCCTGCGGCGCGCTGGAGATTCGGATGCGCCGGCCTTTCAGATCCGCCAGGCTCGCGAGCGGGCGGTTGCAGAACACCACTTGCGCCGGGTAGACGTAGACGGCCAGCGACTCGATGCCGTAGCGCTCGCGCAGGGTGCGCTCCAGGTACGGCCGAAACGCTGCCACGGTGCGCCGCAGCGTCGGCATGTCCGGGTTCAGGCCAGCCAGGTCGACGGCGCCCAGGATCGGCTCCTGCGCCGCGCTGAGCGACAGGATCGCGGTGCCGAAGGGCACGACGCCCAGCTGCATCAGGCGCAGCATCTCCTGGCCGCGGATGCCGGCGCGGTCGAAAGGCACGATCTCGGCGCTGACCCGCCCGCCCGTGAGCCGTGGCAGCGCCTGCGTCCAGAACGGTTCCTCGTGGCGGGTGTACTGGTTGACTCCGGCCAGGCCGCCGACGATGCGCAGGCGCCGCGGCGGCTCGGCCTGGGCCCGCGCGGACGGCGGCGTGAGCAGCAGGAGGCTCGCGGCAAGCGCGGCCATCACCCTGCCGATGGCTGTGTGCATCAAGGTTCTCCTGTGTCGCGCCGCCATGATGCACCCGGCGTGAACGCGTCGCGGGCGCTCACTTTGCACTATTTGTGCGGTATTGCGTGCTTTCGTGTGAACAGGCCCTAGTGCAGCACCACGTGGCCCTGCAGTCCATGAACCCGCTGGCGCGAGAGCCAGCTCATCGACCAGGTCGAGAATTCCGCGACCGGCATCGGACGGCTCATGTGGAAGCCCTGGGCCTCGTCGCAGTTCAGCTCGCGAAGCATGTCCCACACGGCGGCGCTTTCCACGCCCTCGGCGACCACCGACAAGCCGAGGTTGTGCGCGAGGTCGATCGTCGAGCGCACGATCTTCGCGCCGTCGGCGTCCTTCTCCATGCACATCACGAAACTCTTGTCGATCTTCAGCTCGTCCACCGGCAGGCGCCGCAAGTAGGCGAGCGACGAATAGCCGGTGCCGAAGTCGTCGATCGACAGCTTGAAGCCGAGTGCGCTCAAGCGGTCCAGCGTGGTCTGGGCGCGCTGCGGATCGTCCATGATCGCGCTCTCGGTGATTTCGAGGCAGAAGGCTTCCGCCGGCACGCGGTGCTTGACCAGCAGTGCGTCGAACTTCTGCGGCAGCTCCTGATCCAGCAGGTCGCGCGTCGACAGGTTGACCGACAGCGCGATCTTCAGCCCCTGCGCGTTCAGCAGCCGCCAGTGGCGCGCCGCTTCTTCGAACACCCACATCGTGATCGTTCGGATGAAGCCGGTCTGCTCGGCGAAGGGGATGAACTGCATCGGCGGCACCAGGCCGCGCTGCGGATGCTGCCAGCGCACCAGCGCTTCGGCGCCGATGACGTGGCCGCTGTCGAGCGCGAGCTTGGGTTGCAGGTACAGGCGCAGCTGGCCTTCGGCGACGGCCTGGCGCAATTCGCCCAGCAGCGACAGCGTCTGCGCGCT
>DATKCI010000130.1:0-5931 GCA_035513255.1 Piscinibacter sp.
GCAGGACGCGCATGGCCCAGAATGAAATGAAGGCCATGCGTGGCATGCCGTTGCGTGTCCGCTCGATGGAAGGGTTAGGCGTCGGCGTTTTCATGGAACGTGACCAAGTTTCCGTCGGGGTCCAGGATGGCGAACTCCTTGGTTCCCCATGGCTTGCTTTCAAGCGGTGCATTGGGGTGAACTATGGCGTGACTCGCGCACAGCGCATGTAGGCCTTCGATTTCCTGAACCTGCACTCTGCAACTTGTGGCTTCCGCAATGTGCCGATCTGTGCAGGCCCAGAAGTGAATTCTGACCGGGCCGTTGGAGACAATGCCGTACGCACCCTGGGCTACATACACCTTGGAGAAGCCCAACTTGGAGGCGAAGAACTCCACACTTCGCTCAATATCAAGCGATGCGAGAACGGGCGTTGCGGCAATGAACTCGATGGGTGTGCTCATGGGGGAATTGCGACGCCTAACGATTGACGTGAGCGGCACACAACGGCGCCACCGATGTTGACGGGGCGAGCAATCGCGACCCGCCGTTGTGTGTCCGCTCGACGGAAGGGTTAGGCGGGTGACTCATGGGCCTCGCCTCACCGCGCACCACGAAACCCAAGGATGCGTGCCGGCAGGAAGAGCACCGCCCGAAGGAAAGCGAACAGCGCTTCGAAGACGATGCCAACGAGGCGGAAAGGCAGGCACACGAGCCATACGAGCGGCCAGAGCACGAGGGCCAGCAATGCCAGAGGCCAGCTCAGCACAAACAGCAGACACCAGCCCACGAGCAGAAGCAGAGTGTTCATTGGCGCCTCCCGGACGACGCGACGTGGGAACAGACGCGAGCGTAACGCTGTTCGAGTTCAACGAGCGGTGAGCTGGCCGCCGAAGGACGGACAGCCCGAGCCGAAGTTGGCGGGGAGCATGTTCGGGGGCAACGATTGGTTCGCCGGCCGCGTAGACGGGCGGCCCGCGCGAGCGGCCGGATGCAACAACGCAACGCAGTGAACCGGACCTGCATTTCGATTGGCCTAACGTTTGACGTGAGCGGCACGCAACGGCGCCGCAGATGGTGACGGAGCGCTCAATCGTGCCCCGCCGTTGTGTGTCCGCTCGACGGAAGGGTTAGACCCCCGCAGGCGCAGACGATGAGGACTGTCTTTCATGCGGGTTGTCGACTAGGGACCAGTTGTTCTCAAATGCCGAAAGCGGCAGCTTATTCAGCCTCGACCATGACAAGTCCCGAAACCACGCACTCTTTCTGTCTGGACCTGGTACGTTGGCGTGTGCCTTCGCGACCACGTACGGCATGATCCAAGAACGAACTGTGCCGGTGTTCGGTTTGAAGATCAGAACGACCCAGTCGCACTGCTTGCGGTCATCGAAGTTGAACCAGCGGCTTGTCTTCCAACCTTCACTCTCGCTCCTCGTCTTGACGCTCACGCGAACAAGGCCCGATCCCGTTTCTACGGCAAGATCGTATGCCTCCCAGTTGTCGGGCATCTTCGCAGCGTACTTCCCGGCGAAGCTGAACTGGCTCAGAGCATAGTGCTCGCCTGCGTCACCCAGGAGCTTTGTCGAGGAGCGTGCGGTCGTTGCCATGGAACGTGTCAGGGGGTCTAACGTTTGACGTGAGCGGCACACAACGGCGCCGCCGATGGTTGAGCTTGAGCGCTGATCTTGATGGGCCGGCTGCTGTTGTTGATCAAGTTGAGTGATGGTCCGACCTGGTCGAACCTCATCATCATGAACGGACTGGCAGTTGCACGCGACGGGGTTGTGTTGGTGTTCTGGTCTCTTTTTCAATCGAGGCCCCTGCCAGGCCGCCGGAGGCCCCCCAGTGAGCGCGGCTGCTGGCCGGCCGAGTTTCGTCAACCGAACCGGTCGGCGTCGTTGACCGCGCGTTCTGCCTCGGTCGCGCGCGCTTCGAGTTTGACGATGCGTTCGAGGAAGCTGTCTACGAACCCAGCGTCGTAGTCCTCGGGATTGGCACGCGTGAACTCGATCACCTTGCGGTAGCAGTCGGCGGCCTCGCGGAACTGGGCACGGGCCTCGTGGACCATGCCGAGTCGATCGTAGCCATCATGCACCTCGGGGTAGCGGACCAGCAACTCGCGGGCGGCATGTTCGGCCTCATCGAGGCGGCCGGCATCGACCAGGTCGACCACGGCGTTGGACGCCGCATCCAGGGCTTGGGCTTGCTGCCATGCGGCCTCGTATTCCTTGCGCTGAGCAGCGTGGTCGGCTTGCTGAGCTTGCAACCTGACGCCCTGGGCAATGGCTGGCGCGAGTTCGGCTGCCCGGTCCTTCTCCAGACAGCAGTGCTTGTACTTTCTCCCGCTGCCGCAAGGGCACGGATCGTTGCGACCGGTTTTGAGCACAGTGGACGGGCGTGTCGCTGTGGGACAGTCTCTTGTCGAACAAGAGGAAGACCATTCGAGTGTGCCATGCCCTGCTGGAAGATCCGAAGTTCAGCGCGCTGCTGCTGCGCATCGACCATGAGCTGGCCGAGCAGACCCGATCCGAGGGCTGCCGCTGCGGCGGCGCACTGCACCGGGCCGACTATCCGCGCAAGCCGCGTGGCTGCCCCCGGCACCTTCGGCCGGACCATTCCTCGCGCCTGAGCTTCTGCTGCGCGCTGTGCCGCAAGCGCTCGACGTCCAAGTCGGTGCGCTTCCTTGGCCGGCGCGTGTACCTGGCGCTCGCGGTGGTGCTGGTGTCGGCCCGGCCGGCCGGGCCGGCACCAGCGGCGTCGCGTCTGGGGCAGGCCCTGGGCGTCGCACGGCGAACGATTGCGCGCTGGCGCCAGTGGTGGCGCGAGCAATTCCCGCTGACACCGCTGTGGCGCACTGCATGCGCCCGCTTCATGCCGCCCGTGACCACGCAGGACCTTCCGGGCGAACTGCTCGCGCGCTTCGAGGGTCCGGCGCACGAGGCCCTGATGCGGCTGCTGATCTGGCTGAGCCCGCTGACGCATCACGGCGCAGAGCTCGCCGTGATCGAGCTGCGTGAGGGCCGCTGAGCACCCGCAGAAGACGCCCGTAGCCAGCCCCGGTGAGGCTGCATAGCCTTGCGTGCAAGTCGCACCGCTGGTGGTGCGGCCTCACCTGGAGCCTCTTGCCTTGACGACGACCGATCCCCCGAAGCGAGATCGATGGGCGCGCCTGCGCTTCTCGATCATCGGACCCCTGCTGGCCGCACCTCCCGGACCCCGGGAGCTCAACGACGCCTTCGCGGCGCTGGCGGCCAAGACCTGGCGCCACCCCGAGACGGGCCTGGATGTGCGCTTCGGCGCCTCGACCCTGGAGCGCTGGTACTACCGAGCCCGGCGTGCAGCAGACCCGGTGGCCGCGCTGCGCGACCGCCCGCGTGCCAACGAGGGCTGCTTCCCCAGCTTGAGCCCGCCGGCCATCGCGGCACTGACCGCCCAGTACCGCGAGCATCCGGGCTGGACGGCGCAGTTGCACCTGGACAACTTGCGCGTGACATGCCAGGCGGAAGACAACTGCACGCCCGTGCCTTCGTACACGACGCTGCGGCGCTACCTGCGCGCCCGGGGCATGCACCGTCAAGCCCGCCCCAAGCGCAGCACCGAAGGCGTCGTGGCGGCACGCGATCGGCTCGAACAACTGGAGGTGCGCAGCTTCGAGGTCGAGCACGTCGCGGCGCTCTGGCACCTGGACTTCCATCACGCCTCGCGCAAGGTGCTCACTCGCGCCGGCGCCTGGGTCAAGCCGATGCTGCTGGGCGTCATCGATGACCGTTCGCGCCTGGTGTGCCACCTGCAGTGGTACCTGGACGAGGCTGCGCAGAGCCTGGTGCACGGGCTGTCGCAGGCGTTCATGAAGCGGGGCCTGCCGCGTGCACTGATGACCGACAACGGCGCGGCCATGCTCAGCGAGGAGGTCACCAGCGGGCTGGCCGCGCTGGGTGTCGTGCACCAGACGACGCTGCCGTACAGCCCGTACCAGAACGCCAAGCAGGAGTCCTTCTGGGGCCGCGTCGAAGGCCGGCTGATGGCCATGCTCGAAGGCGAGCAGGCGCTGACGCTGGACGTGCTCAATGAGGCGACCCAGGCCTGGGTCGAGCAGGAATACCACCGCACGACGCACACCGAACTCGGCGTCACGCCGCTGGCGCGGTCCCTGGCCGGACCAACGGTGGCGCGCCGGTGCCCCGACTCGGCGGTGCTGCGCGACGCCTTCCGCATCGAGGTCAAGCGCCGAGCGCGCCGCTCCGACGGCACCCTCAGCCTCGGGGGCTCGCGCTTCGAGATCCCGGCCCGGCTGCGCCACCTGAGCGAGGTGCACGTGCGCTATGCGCGGTGGGACTTCAGCCGCGTCGACATCGTCGATCCCCGCACCGGAACCATCCTGTGCCCGATCAAGCCGCTGGACAAGGCCGCCAACGCCGATGGGCAGCGCCGACGACTGGACCCCGCAAGCGCAGACCTGTCGCCGCTGCCGCCCACGGGCATGGCGCCGCTGTTGCGTGAGCTGCTGGCCGAGTATGCCGCCACCGGCATGCCGCCGGCCTACCTGCCTTCGACCGAACCCACCCCATCAGCGCCCACCCCATTGGTGCCGACGACCGTCAACGACCCGCAATGAACAACAAACTGCTGGCCCTGTACGGGCTGAAGTGGAACCCCTTCGCGTCGGAGCTGCCCACTGAGGCGATCTACGTGCCGCCGAAGCTGGAGAACTTCTGCTGGCGCATCGAGCATGCGCAGATCCGCGAGGGCGGCTTCGCCATGATCCACGGCGACCCTGGCACGGGCAAGAGCGTGGCGCTGCGGCTACTGGCCGATCGCCTGGCCCGCCTGCCCGACGTGACGGTGGGCGCCATCAACCATCCGCAGAGCAACCTGGCCGACCTGTACCGCGAGCTCGGCGATGTCTTCGCCGTGCCGCTGCGCCCGCACAACCGCTGGGGCGGCTTCAAGGCCTTGCGCGAGCGCTGGCTGGCGCACCTGGAGACGACGCGTCGCCGCGTGGTGCTGCTCATCGACGAGGCGCAGGAGATGAGCCCGGCGGCACTGTGCGAGCTGCGCCTGATGGCCAGCGCCCGGTTCGACTCGCAGCCGCTGCTGTGCGTGGTGCTCGCCGGCGACGCCCGCCTGATCGACAAGCTGCGCCGCGAGGAGCTGATTCCCTTGGGCAGCCGCATCCGCACGCGGCTGGCCACCGAGCATGCCAGCCGCGAGGAGCTCATCGCGAGTCTGGGTCATCTGCTGGCCAGCGCCGGCAACGCCGGCCTGATGACGCCGCAGCTGCGTCACACGCTGTGCGACCACGCCGCAGGCAACTACCGCATCCTCACCACGATGGCCGCGGAGCTGCTGGCCGCGGCCGCGCAGCGTGAACTGCCGCAGCTCGACGAGAAGCTGTACCTCGAGGTCTTCGCCCAGCCCGAGGCTCCCACGTCCCGGCGCGCGGCGGCGCGGCGCTGATCACCGGACACCGACATGCCTGTCGAGCATCACGACCACGACGCCGCGCCTGTCGAGCTGCCACAGCTCAGTGACGAAGCCGCCGTCCAGATCCACGACTTCATCTACGCCTTCCTCGATCTGTTCGAGGCCCGCTATGGCGATCAGATCCATCGCTTCTATGAAGATCTCTCGGCGCACAACATGATCGAACCGGACTCTTCCCCGAGCATCGACGATCCGCCGTTCTGACCCGAGCACCAGCTCCGCGACCAACGCCGCCAGCTTCAACACTGGCGGCGTTCCTGTTCACGCTCGTGATGGCCATCGTCGACTTGCGCGCGAGCACCACGTCGATACACGTCGGTGCCGATGATCCCGTCCGTGATGCCCTCCACCGACATCACCGAACTCGATCATCGGTCCATCGAATTCGCTGATCGCACTCAGGAGCAGCTCGACCTGCAGCTCACGCAGCGACAGGCTTGCCAGGTCATCGTCGCACTGCTGGAGATG
>DATKCI010000131.1:0-20120 GCA_035513255.1 Piscinibacter sp.
TCGAGGAGTTTGATCGCAGGCTTGTTGTAATGCGTTCCAACCTCGAGCAACTGTCCTTCGATCGATCCGCGCTGTCGTTTCGGCCGCGGAATTGCCTCTGCCACTGCTCCCGCCAGCGCTGTCTCGATCGCCGGCACGTCCTCGGGCAGGATGTCAATACGTGTGGCCTTTGGACGATCATCCCCTGCGGGTACTTCGATCCTCGTCGCGGCAGTCCGCGACGGGTCGAACGCACGCCGCACTCGTTGGAGCTCGCGAGAGCCACGCCAAGCATCGGGCATCCGGCCGGTCTTCAGCTCAGAGACGTTTCGCGTGAAGGTTGTCCGCTGCGCGCGCGCAACCACGGCAACGTCGAAACCGGGTGGTACGGGGCGCGTCGCGATTGCCTCGGCCTCTACGGTGAGAGGGCTGTTCATGGACACGCGCACCAAGCGCCAGCCGACGACGTCGTCGTCGGCACTGCCGCTGTGGCCTAGCAGATCGAATAGGTCCAGGACATGCCCGAAGACGTCCTGCACCTTCTGGCTCTGCTCGACCGGACCGGGGTCGAAGCTGATCACCAGGCGTTCAGCCAAAGGTCGTCTCCGTTCGTGTGGGGGCACTTTGACTCTCTCACAAGCGCCGATCCAAGGCAAGGCCAGCGTCGGCCCGCGTTGGGGGGTGCACACGGTTTGCACACGACCGCGCTACAAGTGGCGTAGCGGCAACTCATCCGGGCGGTGGCGCTGGACCTCTGAGGAGGGTCAGCCGCCGATCCAGGCGGCCTGCGTGTGATCGGGCACGGGTTGCTAGCTGGCAGACTCGGTACATTGGCACACGATGGGCAGCCCCCAGCTGCGACGGGGGGCTGCCCGCTCACTGATAGTGGCTACTTGTTCGCCGAGGTCGGGGCTCGGTTTGAGGCGCCGGTCCTTTCCCGAAAGACGATGTTGTCGGGGGGAATGGCCAAGTTGCCGGCGATCGTGGGGTGATACATGCGCGCGAACGGGAAGCTATAGACCCGGCCGTCCGAATCGCGGTACTCGCCTTGTGCATATAGAAAGAGTCGAGCAGCGCCGGCGTTGAGCGCTCGCAGTTTTTCTGGTGTAAGAACGAAATTTGGAAAGAAGTGCGCTTGCCAGAGTTCAGCGGGCGCAAGTGAGAACGTCATGGCTTCCGACGTCTGGTACTCGAATTCGAGCTGCTCTGGATTAATGGAGAAGAAGTACGTGAAGTTTCGCAGCGACCCGAGCGCCTCGCTCTGCCCAGTATTCTTGAGATCGAATGACACCTGAATCGGCTGGATCGGGTCCGCAGGGCGAACCAGTTGCGTGCCAGCGACGACCACGTATGGCCGAGTCGCTGCCGGACCGGACTGGAACACCTTCGTCCAGCCTTCTTGGGCGAGTTGAGTGCCGTAGAACCCCACCACGGCGGCGATTCCGATCAAAACAAGACCGGTCAACAATTGCACCATGATGGGAGCTGTCCAGTTGGGAGAAAGATGCGCAAGTGTCGCTCCCACTCGGGTGGCCATCATCGCCGGGGAGGTTCGCGCGGAGGCCCCCGTCCATACGACCTGAGTCTCGAACGTGGGGAACAGCACGGGACTCTAGCGCACCGCAGAACGGGGAACACGGCGGGGAACAAGCGTTGCCACGAGCGTCTCGCACGTAGTACTGGTGCGGGCTGCATAGCGATGTTCAATCTCCTCCGGGAGGCCATCCCTCTTGCTCGCGGAGAGCATCTCCCGCCGGCGCCGTGACCCCGATCACGCGGGTGTGGTCCAGCGTCGACTACGACCGTGACTTGAACCACGCCCGCTCCCGAAACGATCGAGCGCTTGTTGAAGCGCGCCCGATCGGCAGGCAAGCTGCGCACTCAGCGGCAGTCGGAGGGAGTGACATGGTGGACTTCACGCACAACCTGGAAACGATGGGAGCGGAGCAGTACGTGCTGGCGTTCGTCTTTCTGGGCAGCTACGCGCTTGCGCTGGGCGGGTTCGTCGGCATGCGCGGCCGCCTGGTGGCCGCTGCCGTGGCGTTGGCGAGCGCCGCGGGTTTCGCCGGCTTCAGCAGCCCCTGGGAAGACGGCGTGATGGTCGCTGCGATGGCGCTGATCGGCATGGGGCTCTTTACGGCGGCGGTCTGGGCGCTGTGGGCGGTGGCGACATGGCAGCATCGCCGTGTCGCGCGCGTCGCGCCCTAGACTGGCGGGATGAGACCGTTCTATCAAAAGTTCGACGTCGCGGTGAAGCCCAGCCCGATCGACGGGCAGGGGGTGTTCGCCGCGCAAGACGTTCCGCGCCGCCTGAAGATCGGCGAGATCCGCGGCGAATCGATCAGCGTGCACGATGCCCGGATCCGCGCGACGCGCCACGAGCGAATCATGATCGTCGAGGTGTCGGCGCGCCGCGCGATCGATTTCACGAAGTCGTCGGATCCGATGCGATACACGAACCACTCGTGCGCGCCCAATGCACGGCTGTGCATTCGCCAGGGGCGCGTCGAGTTCTATGCGCTGCGCGATATCGCTTGCGGTGAGGAGATCACGGTCAGCTACGGCGAGACGCATCATGAGGGCCGGTTGACCTGCCGCTGCGGCGCCCCGGGCTGCGCCGGCCGGCTGTAACACGGGACGCGCTACTCGCGTCTCGTCCCGTCGTTGATGAGTCCCGAGCGAAACCCGGGGGCGCGCCCGGTAAGACTTACAAGCACCTCGGCGTTCGAGGCCCGACTTCTTACTGGCGGCGGGCCTAGCCCGCGGTACCGGCACGCGGCTGCGCAACGAGCACAGGCAGCAGCGCGCGCCAGTCGCTCACCGGTTGATGCGCCCACACCTGGGCTGCATCGACCAGCGCGCGGTCGGTCGCGGCGGCCAAGGCCTCGCGCAGTTCCTCGGTCCGTGGCGGCGGCAGCCGACTGGCTGCGATTCGAGCGACGAGCAACTGGCGCAGCGCCTGCGCCTCCAGCCGGGCCGCTGCCGATTCGGCTTCCGCGGCTGTGCACGCCATTCCACATGCGACGCTCATGCCGCGGTCGGTGATGCGCGGAGCCTGCAACTGTTCCTGTCCGCCTTCGACGACGCTGCGCGCCTGGGCCAATCCCGCCCGCACCAGCGCACCGATCGCCTCTTGAAGGGCCGCGAGGTCGCACCCGAGCACCATGCCCAGAAGGTAGGTATCCACGGTGTCCGGGTGGGCCTGCGCCATCGCATGCAGAACCCTGTCGCCCATCGGCTTTTCCAACGCTTCCACTGCTGCTCCATCGCCGCGACCCACGCAGGGAACGCCACACGGCCCGTCCGTGCCCCTGGGGATGTCTTCCCGGACACAGCAAACGGCGTGCCGCCGGGATGAGCCGCCTCGACGCGGCCGATGCCTCGTCGGGGGCAGGGCGAAGCGTCAATGCCGCTCGTACTGCCGCTTGCCGAACAGCACGTCGCGCGCGGCGTCGCCCACCAGCGGCTTGCGCTGGTCCGCGAGCACCTCGACGCCGCGCTGCACCGCGGGGCGGGCCGCGATCTCGTCGAACCAGCCCTTGAGGTGCGGATAGTCCGCCCAGGCGATGCCCTGGTTCTTCCAGGAGCGAAGCCAGGGAAAGATCGCGATGTCGGCGATGGTGTACTGCGGGCCGGCGATGTATTTGCTCTTGGCCAGCCGCTTGTCCATCACGCCGTACAGGCGTTTTGCTTCGTTGGTGTAGCGGTTGATCGCGTACTCGATCTTCTCCGGCGCGTAGATGCGGAAGTGGTGGGCCTGGCCCAGCATCGGGCCGACGCCGCCCATCTGGAACATCAGCCACTGCAGCACGTCGTAGCGGCCGGTGACGTCCTGCGGGAGGAACCGGCCGGTCTTCGATGCCAGGTACAAAAGGATGGCGCCGGATTCGAACAGCGAGATCGGCTTGCCTTCCGGCCCCTCGGGGTCGACGATGGCGGGAATCTTGTTGTTCGGGCTGATCGCCAGGAACTCCGGCTTGAACTGGTCGCCGGCCGAGATGTCCACCGGAATCACCCGGTAGGGCAGCCCGCACTCTTCGAGCATGATGTGGACCTTGTGGCCATTGGGCGTGGCCCACGAATACACTTCGATCATTCGCTCAACTCCTTGGTGTTCTTGTCGCATTCGCTGTTCGCGACTCTAGACTCAAAACGCCGTTCATGCTCGACGCCATCAAGCGCTGGATATCCGGCGGCCCGGCCGGCCCCGACTGGGGCAGTGTCTCGGTCTGGGCACGCAAAGAAGGCCACGGCTTCAAGCGCGCACGCGATGCCGAAGGCTTCGTCATCGACGGTGCCTTCGGGGAGCGGCCGTGGCGGTTGGAGTGGGGGCCGCCGCAGCGCGCCTACATCACGACGCACGAGCTGCGCATCCGCATGGAGCTGCAGCTGTCGTCGGCGCTGCAGATGATGGTGCTGTCGCGTTCGCTGATGGAAATGCTCGAGCGCGAGACCTTCGAGCGCTACACCGAGAGCAACCAGACGGTGATCGACGTCTCCACGCCCGAGGAGATGCGATGGCTCGCGATGTTTCCGAAGGCCAGTCTCGAGCTGCCCAAGGACGTGCGCTCCAGTTTCGGCGCCGTCGCCGCCGATCCGCAGACCGCGCTGGCCTGGGTCGACGGCGCATTCGCGCTGCAATTGGGCCAGGCGGCCAAGACGCTGCTGCGCGAGGAGCCGCCGTTCGTGCTGATGACGCTGCGTGGGCGCGTCTACATGCGACTGCAACTGTCGGTGCCGGAGCCCGAATCCATCGCGCAGGCGCTGGCGCTGTTCCATGCCGCCGCACAGGCGGCTTCGCATGTCGGCAGCCCCGAAAGCGACAGCCACGCCGACTGGCCGACGACGGCTTCCACCGCCTGGCAGAGCGACCTGCCGCCGCAGGAACCGAAGGACGGGCGGTCGCGCTGAGGCCGTTCCCCGGATTTCATCCGGGCTACGCGACTTCGTAGCCCGGATGAATTCCGGGGACGGATCGGCGAATCAAGAAAGCTTCCCGATCTCCATCTTCGCGATCGCGTTGCGGTGCACTTCGTCCGGCCCGTCGGCGAACCGCAGCGTGCGGGCCATTGTGTAGAAGTTGGCCAGCGGGAAGTCCTCGCACATGCCGCCGCCGCCGTGCACCTGCATCGCCCAGTCGATGACCTTGCAGGCCATGCTGGGGGCGACGACCTTGATCATCGCGATCTCGGCCTTGGCGGTCTTGTTGCCGGCCACGTCCATCATCCATGCGGCCTTCAGCGTGAGCAGGCGCGCCTGGTCGATCATGCAGCGCGCTTCGGCGATGCGCTCCTGCGTGACGGTCTGCGCCGACAGCGGCTTGCCGAAGGCGACGCGCGAGGTCGCCCGCCGGCACATCAATTCCAGCGAGCGCTCGGCCAGGCCGATGAGGCGCATGCAGTGGTGGATGCGGCCGGGGCCGAGCCGGCCCTGTGCGATCTCGAAGCCGCGGCCTTCGCCCAGCAGCATGTTGCTGGCGGGCACGCGCACGTTCTCGAACAGCACTTCCATGTGCCCGTGCGGCGCGTCGTCGTAGCCGAAGACCATCAGCGGGCGCAGGATCTTCACGCCGGGCGCATCCGCCGGCACGAGGATCATCGACTGCTGGGAATGCCGCGGGGCGTCGGGGTCCGTCTTGCCCATGAAGATGTAGACCGCGCAGCGCGGATCGCCGGCGCCGGAGGTCCACCACTTGCGGCCGTTGAGCACGTAGTCTTCGCCGTCGCGCTCGATGCGGGCGGTGATGTTGGTGGCGTCCGACGATGCGACGTCGGGCTCGGTCATCGCGAACGCGCTGCGGATCTTGGCGTCCAGCAAGGGCTCGAGCCAGCGTGTCTTCTGCTCCGCCGTGCCGTAGCGGACGATGGTTTCCATGTTGCCGGTGTCGGGCGCCGAGCAGTTGAAGACCTCGCTGGCCCACGGTGTGCGGCCCATGATCTCGGCCAGCGGCGCGTACTCCTGGTTCGTCAGGCCCGCGCCGTACTCGCTCTCGGGCAGGAAGAGATTCCACAGGCCCTGGGCGCGCGCCTTCAGCTTCAGCTCCTCGATCAGCTGCAGCGGCGTCCAGCGCTTGCCGGCAGCCGTGTTGGCCGCGATCTCCTGCCAGTAGAGGTCTTCGCTCGGATAGATATGCTCATCCATGAACCGCGCCACCCGGGCCTGCAGTTCCTGGGTGCGGGGGGAATAGCTGAAGTCCATTCGCGATCTCCGTTGCGTCCGTGCCGCTCAGCTCTGCTGGGCGATCTGCCAGCCCATCTCCGCCAGTGGCCGGGCGCCCGCCCCGGCCTGGCGCGCTTGCGCGCTCGACGCGGTGCCGTCGACGACACGCTTGGCAATGCCTTGCAGGATGCCCGCCATGCGGAACAGGTTGTAGGCCATGTAGAAGTTCCAGTCGGCCATCACGGCGTCGGGGTCGGCACGGCCGGTGCGCTCGCAATAGCGACGCACATAGGCCTTCTCGTCGGGGATGCCGAGCGAGGCGATGTCCACGTCGCCGATGCCGCGCCCGGTGCTGCTGGGGATGTGCCACGACATGCAGTGGTAGCTGAAGTCGGCGAGCGGGTGGCCGAGCGTGGACAGCTCCCAGTCGAGTATCGCGAGCACTCGGGGCTCGGTGGGGTGGAACACCAGGTTGTCGAGCCGGTAGTCGCCGTGCACGACCGACACCTCGCGCTCGTCGCGTGCGCTCGCGGGCATGTGGGCCGGCAGCCACTCCATCAAGCGGTCCATCGCGGGAATCGGCTCGGTGATCGATGCGACGTACTGCTTGCTCCAGCGTCCGATCTGGCGCTCGAAGTAGTTGCCGGGCTTGCCGTACTGCTCCAGGCCCGCGGCTTTCACGTCGACCTGGTGCAGGGCCGCCATCACGCGGTTCATCTCGTCGTAGATCGCTGCGCGGGCGGCGTTGTCGAACCCCGGAAGCGACTGGTCCCACAGCACGCGGCCCGGAACGAACTCCATCACGTAGAACGCGCGGCCGATGACCGACTCGTCTTCGCACAGCACATGCATGCGCGGCACCGGCACGCCGCGGCCGTGCAGCGCGCGCATCACGGTGAACTCGCGGTCGATCGCGTGTGCCGACGGCAGCAGCTTGGCCGCCGGGCCGGGCTTGGCGCGCATCACGTACGCCGCGGTCGGCGTGAGCAGCTTGTAGGTCGGGTTCGACTGCCCGCCCTTGAACTGCTCGACGGTCAGCGGGCCGCGAAAGCCGTCGAGCTGCGACTGCAGGTAGGCCTGCAGCGCGCCGGTGTCGAAGGCATGCTGTTCGGCGACGGGTTTGGTTCCGGTGAAGGCGTCCATGCGGTCTCAGCAGAGGTGGGGCCAACGCGCCGCGGACTCCTGCCGCTGCACGACGCCTATTGTTTGGAAGCGATGGCGAGCAATTTCTCTTTCGACAACACGACGAGCCGCGTCGGCTCGATGCGCACCGCGCCGTCGCGCTCGAAGCCCTTCAGCTCCTGGTTCACGCGCTGGCGCGAGGCGCCGAGCAGCTGCGCGAGATCCTCCTGCGCGAGCTGCAGGCCGATGCGCACTTCCTCGCCGTCCTGGATGCCGTAGCTGCGCGCGAGCAGCAGGATCTGCTTCGCGAGCCGCGCGGCGAGCGGGCGTGTGTTGAGGTCTTCCACCGCATCGAACATCAGCCGCAGGCGCCGGCAGTTCAGCCGCAGCAGCGCGTCGTAGAGCTCCACGTGCTGCGTGAGCAGTTCCTTGAAGTCGGGCTTGCGCACGACCAAGAGCGTCGTCGCGCCGTGCGCGTTCGCGTCGTGTGTTCGGGGCATGCCGTCGAACAGCGAGATGTCGCCGAACCACACGCCGGGCTCGACGTAGGTCAGCGTGATCTGCTTGCCCGACAGCGACACCGAGCTCACGCGCACCGCGCCCTTGGCGACGCCGACCCATTCTTCGGGCGGCTGGCCGCGCGAGGACAACAACGCGCCGTCGGGCAGCCTGCGCACGATGGACCGCGACATGATCGCGTTGCGCAGCGGCAGGGAGAGTTTGGAGAACCACGAACCCGATTCGATGTTGTTGCGCTCGGGCATTGTAAGAACGGGGGTATTCATGTCTTGTCTCTGACGTGACAGCATCATCGCGCTGCGCGGACCTATTGTCCACGAGCCGAATGGCGCCCCCAAACCTGCCGCTTCGGGTCAGGCCCCCAAGGGCCACGTAGAGGCCCCTTCGTGGCCCTTGGGGCCAAGGAAATTTGGGGCGGCCCGGCATTTCTTTGAGGAGACCGACCATGACTGCACCGACACTCGGAATCAAGAGCCGCCAAGGCGACGTGAGCGAAGCGGAGTGGCAAACGCGTGTGGACCTCGCGGCGGCGTATCGGCTCGTTGCGCTGTTCAAGTGGGACGACCTTGTCTTCACTCACATCACCGCGCGCGTGCCGGGCGCCGACAACGAGTTTCTGATCAATCCGTATGGACTGATGTTCGAGGAGATCACTGCGTCTAGCCTCGTGAAGATCGACACCGCCGGCAACAAGCTCGACGACACGCCGTTCCCGGTGAACCCCGCCGGCTTCACGATCCACAGCGCCATCCACGCGGCGCGGCACGACGCGCAGTGCGTGCTGCACACCCACACGCTGAACGGCGTGGCGGTGTCGGCGCAGAAGGGCGGGGTGCTGCCGCTGTCGCAGCAGTCGATCTTCGTGCTCGCGAGCCTTGCCTATCACGACTACGAAGGCGTGGCGCTGCGCGACGATGAGAAGCCGCGGCTCGTGCGCGATCTCGGCACCAACGATTTCCTGATGCTGCGCAATCACGGGCTGCTGACCGTGGGCGGGACGGTGGCCGACGCCTTCGTCAGCATGTACTTGTTCGAGGCCGTCTGCAACATCCAGGTGCGGGCGATGGCCGGCGGCTCCGAGCTCGTGCAGGTGGACCCGCGCATCATCGCGGGCGCGCGGCAGCAGGCGAAGGAGGTGACGAAGGGCGCCGGCGCGGGAGCCCTGGCGTGGCCCGGCCTGCTGCGGCGGCTTGACCGGATCGATCCGGGCTACCGCGGTTGATGTAGCCCGAATGCAATCCGGGAGCAGCCGATGCTTTCATTTGGGCCAGCAAATGAGAGTTACCCGCCCGCCGGGGCGGGTCCCGGCCTGCAACACGAACAAATCAACCGACGCGGAAGCAACCCAGCAGGAGGCACCCCACCCGTGGACCCCGGGCTTTCGCCGGGGTGACGGCGCAGTGGCGCGTATGGGATGCAATCCGGGCTACCGGCGCGCCGCGTCGAGCCGGCGGTACTGCGCCAGCAGCTTTTCCATCGTCGTCAGGCTCTCGTTCTGATGCAGCCACTGCGTCGGCGCGAGGTTGACGGTGCGCACGACGAGGTCGTCCTCGATGCCGACGTCGATGATGTTGATGCAGGCCGGCAGCTGCTCGAGCCGCCCGAAGAAGCCGCGTCCGCCGGTCATCGCACGCGCCAGCAGCGCGCGGTTGACGCCGCCGTGCAGCACCAGCAGCAGGGTGGTCCAGTCGTCGCGGCGAAGGATGCGCTCGAACGCCGGCAGCACGCGGTCCAGCAGCTCGCCGACCGATTCGCCGCCGAGGAAGCGGCGCGGCTCCAGATCGTCGCCGGCTTGAAACGCGCCGAGGAAGGCGGCTTCCACCTGGTCGGGCGCGATGTCGGACAGGCGTCCACCGCGGATCTCTTCCAGCGCCGGTTCCGTTTCGGTCTCGATCTGCTGATCGGCGGCCGCGAGCACGCGCCTTGCCGTCTCGGTCGTGCGGTTCAAGCCGCTCGTCATTACGCGGTCGAATCGCACGCCGCACTGCGCATACAGCGCACCGGCCGCGTCGGCCTGCGTGCGGCCGGCTTCGTTGAGCGGTACCGTCAGCGGTGGAAGCGGGCTGCCGTCGGCATGGAAGTAGTCCACCGATCCGTGCCGCATCAAGTAGATGCGGCGGCGTGGCTGCTTGCCGCTCATGGCCGCGCCCTCGACCACGCGCCGAAGTCAGCGAAAGCGCGGCGCACGCTTGTCGAAGAAGGCTTGCAGCCCCTCGCCGGCATTGGGATGGAAGAGGTTTTCAATGAAGTGGTTCCGCTCTGATTCGAGCTGCTGCGCGAGGCCGGCGAAGCTCGCCTGCTGCAGCAGTTCTTTTGCGCCGGCGACGGCGTTCGGTGCCATGGCCGCCAGGCGATCGGCGACGCTGGAAGCTTCGGCGAAGGCCTGGCCCGTGTCTGTCACCGAATTGACAAGGCCGTGGGCGTGCAGCTGCCGCGCGCTGACCGGCTCGGCGAGCCATGCCCATTGCTGCACGAGCTGCCGCGGCAGCGCACGCGCGAGGTGCCACGTGGCGCCGCCGTCGGGCGTGAGGCCGATGCGTGCGTAGGACAGCATGAAGCGGGCATCTTCGGCCGCGACGACGAGGTCGCAGGCGAGCGCGAGCGAAAACCCGGCGCCGGCCGCCGCACCCTCGACCGCGGCGATCACCGGTTTCGGGAACGCATGCAAGGCCTCGATGAACTGGTGCAGTTGGTCGAGCATGCGCACCTGGGCATGGGCGCCGGCCTGGCGCCGCTCGCTGAGGCCGTGGAGATTGCCGCCAGCGCAAAAGTGTGCTCCGTCGCCGCGCAGGATCACCGCGCGCAGTTCCGCGTTGGCCTCGGCCATGTTGAGCGCCTCGATGCCCGCCGCGATCAGTTGTTCCGACAGCGTGTTGCGCGTGGCGGGGTCGCTGAGCGTGAGCACCAGCGTGCTGCCGTGCCGCTCGGTCTTCAGTTCTGAGGACATCGAAAACACCGGAGAGGAAGGTGGCGAGAATTGTGTCACGCAAGCGCCGTGGCGGCCGGTCGACACCGTCGTGCCGCGGTCTCGCCGAGATGTAACGGCATGCTAGAGTGCCACCGCCTCAGCTTCTCCCCCTCCATGCGCAGAGCCTTTGCCCTTGTTGTCGCCTCGGTGCTCGGTTGCTGCGCGTCGACGGCCACGGCCTTGGGCTTCGGGCCGGTCACCAATGCCACCCGGCTCGGCCAGCCGTTGGATTTCGCGGTGGTGGTGAAGCTGGATGCAGGCGAGTCGCTGGCTTCCGATTGCATCAGCGCCGACGTGATGGCCGGCGACCAGCGCGTCGCGCCGCCGCAGGTGCGCGCGCGGCTGGCCCGCACGTCTCGCGCGAACGAGGCCGTCGCGCACATCGCGACGACGACGCGGATCAACGAGCCGGTCGTCACCGGGCTGCTGTCGCTGGGATGCCCGCCGCGGCTGTCGCACAAGTTCGTGAGCCTGCTCGATCCGCCGCGCGCCGCTGCGCCCCAGCGGGCCGCTGCGGGCAGCGGGCGCAGCATCGCGGCAGCGCCTGCGGTGGAGGCGGTCCCGACGGCGGCGCCGGGCGCAGGCGTTGCCATGACGGCGGCGCCCGAGGACACGGAACAGAGCGAGTGGATGCAAGGACTGGAACAGCGTGTCGCGCGCCTCGATGAGGACGCGCAGGCCCTGCACCAGAGCGTGGAGGCGCTGCAGGAGCGTCTGCGAGAAGCGCAGCGCGCGCGAGCGACCGATCCGGCGATGTATGGGCTGATGGCGCTCGTCGTGATGCTGCTGGGGGTGATCGCCGTGCTGCTGTGGCGCCAGTCGCGGATGCAGAGCGAGCGCAGCTGGCGCAAGGAAGCCGACGCGCTGTCGGAGCTCGCCGCTCGTCCCTTCGAAGCCGGGCGCACCGCGCCGAACACCCCGCCGCCCGACGATGCGACGGTGACCTCGATGCGCGTGCTGACCGACGCGCCCGACCAGCTCACCGTGGCCCCGTCCGACGCGGCCCTGGCCGAGCCGCCCGCGATGTTGACGCCACACGAGCTGTCGACGGAAGAGCTGATCGACCTGGAGCAGCAGGCCGATTTCTTCGTCGCGCTCGGCCAGGAGGAGGCGGCGATCGACCTGCTGATGCACCATGTGCGCAGCAGCGGCGGCACCAGTCCGATGCCCTACCTGAAGCTGCTCGAGATCTACCGCCGCCGCGGCGAGAGCGAGGCCTACGAGCGCATCCGCGAGCGCTTCAATCAGCGCTTCAACGCCCATGCGCCGCCCTGGACGGTCGACGCGGCTCTGGGCCGCACGCTGGAGGAGTACGCGACGGTGCTGCAGCGGCTGCAAGCGGCCTGGCCCAAACCCGCGTCGGTGATGCGCGCGCTCGAGTCCTTGCTGTTTCGCAGCGAGTCGCCGCAGGCGCCGTTCGATCTGCCGGCTTACGAGGAGCTGCTGTTCCTCTATGCGCTGGCCCGCGATCTCGCCGAGCACGAGATCAGCGTCCAGCACGTGGACCTGCTGCTGCCGCTGGACGACGGGGACGAGGCCTCCGCCATCGTGCGAGCCGACGTCACGCGGCCGCCGGCTGGCCGCAGCCAGCGGCCGGTCGACGTCGAACTCGACCTCGGCCACTCGCGGCCCAGGAAAGACTGAGAGGCTGAGATCGCGACCCGTCAGAGTCGCGCCAGGCGATCGAGCGCCTGTTCGAGCGTGGCATCCTTCTTCGCGAAGCAAAAGCGCACGATGTGCTGCTCGAACCCGCCGGGGTAGAAGGCCGACAGCGGGATCGCGGCGACGCCGAACTCACGTGTGAGCCGGCGGCAGAAGGCTTCCTCGCTGTCGTCGCTGATCGCCGAATAATCCACGCACTGGAAGTAGCTGCCCTCGCTCGGAAGCAGCGAAAAGCGCGTCTTCGCGAGGCCGGCACGGAACAGGTCGCGCTTTCGCTGGTAGAAGGCGGGCAGTTCGAGGTAGGGCGATGGATCGGCCATGTAGGCGGCGAGGCCGTGCTGCATCGGCGTGTTGACCGTGAACACGTTGAACTGGTGGACCTTGCGGAACTCCGCCATCAGCGGCGCCGGCGCGGCCGCATAACCCACCTTCCAGCCGGTCACGTGGTAGGTCTTGCCGAAGCTCGACACGATGAAGCTGCGTGCGGCCAGCTCGGGGAAGCGCGCCGCGCTTTGATGCGCCTGCCCGTCGTAGACCATGTGCTCGTATACCTCGTCGGCGATCACGATCACGTCGGTCGGGCGCAGCAACTCGGCCAGGCGCCGCATGTCGTCGGCCGACCAGACGGTGGCGCTCGGGTTATGCGGCGTGTTGACGATGATTGCGCGTGTGCGCGGCGACAATGCGGCGGCGATGCGGTCGAAGTCCGGCCTGAAGCTGCCCGGCGTCAGCGGCACGTGCACTGCGCGGCCGCCGGCGAGGATGATGTTGGGCTCGTAGCTGTCGTAGCACGGGTCGAGCACGATGACCTCGTCGCCCGGATGAACGATCGCGAGGATCGCCGTCAGGATGGCCTGGGTGGCGCCGGCGGTGATCGTGATCTCGGCACCGGCGTCGTAGACGTGGCCGTACAGCGCGGCCACCTTGGCCGCAACCGCCTCGCGCAGTGCCGGCACGCCGGTCATCGGCGGGTACTGGTTCAGGCCATGGCGCATCGCCTGGTCGACCGCATCGATCAGCTTCGGGTCGCAGTCGAAGTCCGGAAAGCCCTGTCCGAGGTTGACGGCGCCGTGCTCCTGCGCGAGCGCCGACATCAAGGTGAAGATGGTGGTGCCGACGGCCGGGAGCCGGCTTTCGATGAGGGGAGTGCGTAGGTTCATAGCTGATAGTCTTGCCCGTCGCTGCCCATCGCCCGCGTGATCAGCGGGCGGCTCAGGCGATCCGAGAGCATCTCGGCAAAGGCGTGCACGAAGTTGCGGAGGTAGGCGCCGCGCTTGAAGGCGACGCGGGTGACGTTCTGGCCGAACAGGTGGCCCACCGGCCGCGCGACCAGCTCGCCGCCGGGCGGATCGTCGCGCACCGCGATCTCGGCAAGGATGCCGATGCCCAGGCCGAGGCGCACGTAGGTCTTGATGACGTCGGCGTCGATCGCCTCGAGCACGATGTTGGGCTTGAGCCGCCGCGTCGCGAACGCGTGGTCCACGCGCGAGCGCCCGCTGTACGACGGGTGGTACGACACCAGCGGCTGCAGCGCGAGGTCTTCGAGCGAGATGCGTTCCACCTGCGCGAGCGGATGGTTCGCCGGCATCACGACCGCGTGCTGCCATTCGTAGCAGGGCAGCGAGACGAGTTCCGGGTAGTCGGCCAATGCTTCGGTGGCGATGCCGATGTCGGCCACCTCGTCGATCACCATCTGCGCGACCTGGGCCGGCGCACCCTGGTGCAGGCTGATGCTGACCTTCGGGAAGCGCCGCCGCAGCAGCGCGATCGGCTCGGGCAGGAAGTAGCGCGCCTGCGCATGGGTCGTCGCGATCGACAGCGTGCCGGCGTCCTGCTTGGAAAACTCGTCGCCGATGCGCTTGAGGTTGTTGACCTCGCGCATGATGACCTCGATCGAGCGCAGCACCTGCTGGCCGGGCTCGGTGATGCGCCGCAGACGCTTGCCGTGGCGCGCGAAGATGTCGACGCCCAGCTCGCCCTCGAGCTCCAGGATCGCTTTCGAGATGCCGGGCTGCGACGTGAACAAGGCCTTGGCGGTTTCCGTCAAGTTCAGGTTCTGCCGCACGGCTTCCTGGACGAAGCGGAACTGGTGGAGGTTCATATTCCCGGGCGATCTGTGAATCGCTGGGATTATTCCACCGCAGCGCTATTCGCGTTCGAGCCAGGCAAGAGAAGCGACCGCCATCGCTTCGACAACGCTGTCGACCTCGCCGATCGTGGGGCGCAGCACCCAGTGCACTTGCGGATGCGCCAGTTCGAGCCGGGCCAGCAGCTCGGGGACGTCGCGGCGCACGTGGCCACCGGCACCGAGGAACAGCGGCACCACGTCCACGCGCGTGCAGCCCGCGGCGGCCAGCCGGGATCCGCCTTCGACGAGGTCCGGTGACATGAACTCGAGAAAACCGAGCTCCACCGGCACGCCGGACGCGTGGTCCCGCACATTTTTGGTGATCTCCTCGAACGGCAGCGCCCAGCGTGAATCGCGCGCGCCGTGGGCGAACAGCAGCAGCCCGCGCCTCACCGATACCTCACGAGCCACCCGAAGGCGGCCATCGACAACAGCAGGTACAAAGTGCTGGGCGCGGCGGCCACCAGCCACGGCGTCCAGTCGCGCAGCATGCCCAGATGCCCGGCGACGTTGTTCAGCAGCACGAAGCTGATGCCGAGCATGATGCCGCCGAACACCTTCAGGCTGACGCCGCCGGCGCGCGCGTGCAGGTAGGCGAACGGCAGCGCGAGGCCAACCATGACCAGGCAGGCGAAGGGGTACAGCGCCCGCTTCCAGAAGCGGATCTCGTGCTGCTGTGCCGCCTGCTCGTTGTCTGCAAGGTGGTCGATGTAGCGCCGCAGGTCGATGGTGGACATCGTCGACAGCGGCAGCACGGCGGCGGCCACCACGTCGGCCGACAGGCTGCTGTGCCAGGTGGTCTGCAGCAGGACCTCGTCGACGGCGCTCGCGTTGCCGTCGCCCGCGGTGTCGGACCAGCGCGTGACGCGTGCGTCGATCAGCGTCCAGACCCCCTGCTTGTCGACGTTGCCGCTGGCCGCCGCCGTGCGCTGAATGAGGCGTCCATTGGCATCGAATTCGAAGATGCGGATGTTGCGCAGTACGCTGCCCGCGCCGGTGCTCCCGATGTTGACCGAGTAGGAGCGCTCCCCGTCCGGCCCGGCGCGGTGGTCCTTGAGCCAGGCGCCGGAGCGGCCCGCAGACAGCCCGCCCTTGTAGTGCGCCCGCAGCTCCGCCGCCTGCTGCTCGGCCACCGGCGCGACGTAGTCGCCGACCAGGAAGGTCAGCACGGCGAACACCAGGCCGAGGCTCGCGAGCAGGCCCAGCGCGCGTCCGGGCCCGAGCCCGCCGGTGCGCAGGATCGTGTACTCCGACGATTGCGCGAGACGCGCCAGCGTGTAGATCGTGCCGATGAGCACCGCGATCGGCATCAGCTCGTAGACGTGGCCCGGCATCTCGAGCAGGCAATACAGCGCGGCATAGAGGGCGGTGTACCCGCTGGTGCCCGCGTCGGCCAGCTCGTCGACGAAGTCGATGAAGAAGAACAGCGACAGGAAGGCCAGCGCGACGAACGCCACCGACGACACGATGTCGGCATAGAAAAGTCGGCGAACCGTTTTCATGCGGCGGCCGGCGCGGTCGCCGGCGATGTGCCGGCGCGTCGCCACGGGTGTCGCGTCTTGCCGTTGTCGCGCCACCAGAGCAGCGCGAGCGCGAAGACGAACGCCCCGCCGTGCGCGGCGAACAGCGCGAGACCCATGCCGATGCGTTCGCCGGCCACCCAGGCCTTGGTCAGGTTGATGAGGTTGTAGTAGACAATGAAGGCGAGCAGCGCAAACAGCAGGTTCCAGTTGCTCGCGCGTCGCGGGTTCGTCTCGGCCAGGCCGATCCCGAGCAGCAGCAGGTTCGTGCCGCCCAGCACGAGTCCGAGCCGCCACGCGAGCTCGCCCTGGAACGGCGGGCTCGGGTCGCGCAGCAGGTCGATCGTCGGCCGTGCCTTCGGCGGCAGGTCCTCGGCGCGCGAGAGCACCCGTTCTCCGGCCAGCACCTTATAGCCCTCGAATCGCGACAGCGTCTTCTCGCCGGTCTTGAGGTTCAGCTCGTTGCGCTGTCCGCGGTCGAGCACGAGGAAGCGGTCCTCACCCTCCAGCGTGATGTGCCCGGTCTTCGCCGTGGTCACCGATTCGGTGTCGCCCTTGGCCGAGAGAATGAAGACGTTGCGGCCGGTGCGGCCGTCCTCGGAATCGCGCTCGATGAAGAACACGCGCCGGCCGTCGCTGGACGTCTGGAACTGCCCCGGCGCCACCCGCGACAGATCGGAGCGCCGCTCGAATCGGTCGCGCAGTTCAACGCCTTGCCGGTTGACCCACGGCCACACGAAGATCGCGAGCAGGAACACGACGATCAGCACCGGCCAGCTCGTGCGCAGCACCGGCCGCACGAAGCGCGTCAGGCCCACACCGCTGGCGAACCAGATGGCCATCTCGCTGTCGCGGTACATGCGTCCGAGCGTGGCCACCACCGCGATGAACATCGACAGCGCGAGCATCGTCGGCAGCTGGCCGAGCGCGATGTAGCCCAGCAGCAGCACCACGTCCTGCGGCGCGATGCGCCCGCCGGCCGCCTGGCCCAGCGTGCGGATCAGCATCATCGTCAACACGATGGTGAGGATGACGACCAGCGTGGCGCCGAAGTTGCGCGCCAAGTCTCGACGCAAGGTGGAATCGAATAACATCGTTGGCTTGTTTTGCCCGACCCGGCGTGCCGGGTTCCCTCACCCGACCTTCTCCCACAAGGAGCGGCGCCGGACAGGTCGCAGAAAGCGACGTTCAAGGTAAACCCGCATTATGGACTTTCGACATCAAATCGCTTCCACCGACGCGGTGGCCGGCGTGGCCGCCGATGCGCTGCTCGTCGTGACCCACGGCGAGGCTGTCGACGCCTCGCTCGATCCCGCCATTGCATCCGTCCTGAAGGATGCGCTCGCCCAGGGCGACTTCCAGTTCAAGGCCGGCCGCACGCTGTACGTGCACCGTCCGGCCGGCCTCAAGGCGGCCCGGCTCGTCGTCGCCGCCGCCGCGAACGCGAGCGTGAAGGCGTTCAAGTCGGCCGTGGGCAGCGGTCTCGCGCAGTTGAAGGGCGGTGGTGCCAAGCATGTCGCCGTGCTGATCGGCAACGCCGGCGAAGTGACCGAGCAACACGCCGAGGCGGCGACCGCCGCCGCGGCCGACGCGGTCTACCAGTACCGCCGCACCAAGCCCAGCGCGAATTCCGCGCCGGCACTCGCTAAGCTGACGCTGCTGTGCGGCAAGCCGGAAGCGCGCTCGGTGCAGCGCGGCCTGCTGCGCGGCGCCGCCGTTGCGGCCGGCGCCGAGCTGGCCCGCGAACTCGCCAACCTGCCCGGCAACCATTGCACGCCGACCTACCTCGGCGAGCAGGCGAAGAAGCTCGGCAAGGGACACGGCCTGAAGGTCGAGGTGCTGGAGCGCAAGGACCTCGAAAAGCTCGGCATGGGTTCTTTTCTCGCGGTGTCTCAAGGCTCCGTCCAGCCGCCGAAGTTCATCGTCGCCCGCTACGACGGCGCGGCGCGCAGCCAGGCACCGATCGTGCTCGTCGGCAAAGGCATCACCTTCGACACCGGCGGCATTTCGATCAAGCCCTCGGCCGAGATGGACGAGATGAAGTACGACATGGGCGGTGCCGCCAGCGTGTTCGGCACATTGCGCGCAGTGGCGGAGCTCAAGCCCAAGCTGAACCTCGTGTGCCTGATCCCGACCTGCGAGAACATGCCGGGCGGCCGGGCGATCAAGCCGGGCGACGTGGTCACGAGCATGTCGGGCCAGACGATCGAGATCCTGAACACCGATGCCAAAGGCCGGCTCATCCTTTGCGATGCGCTGACCTATGCGGAGCGCTTCAAGCCCGCCGTGGTGGTCGACGTGGCCACGCTGACCGGCGCCTGCGTGATCGCGCTCGGGCACCACAACTCCGGGCTTTTCACCGCCGACGACGCGCTGGCGGACGAGATGCTCGCCGCCAGCCGCGCCTCGCTGGACCCGCTGTGGCGCATGCCGCTGGACGACGAGTACGACGAGGTGCTGAAGAGCAAGTTCGCCGACATGGCCAACGTCGGCCCGCGCGCCGGCGGCGCGATCACCGCCGCGATGTTCCTGAAGCGCTTCACCGGCAAGTACCGCTGGGCGCATGTGGACATCGCCGGAACAGCCTGGAAGTCGGGGGCCGCGAAGGGTGCGACCGGGCGGCCGGTGGCGTTGCTGACGCACTTCGTGCTTTCGCAGGCGGGGTAGGGCGGGCGTCGGTGGTGGTATTGCGCGGCGCTGCAGGCCCTCACGTGCCGTGCGCGCTTCGGCTTGCAAGCCGAAGCCGCTCGGCGGGCTCGCCGCATGCGGCTCGAAAGCCCCGCCTCGCCCCCGGCCCTCTCCCAGTGGGAGAGGGAGGGAACGGGTCGCCGTCGGCGACTTACTCATGACGGAAATCCACTTCCACTTCAACGTGCCGGACCGGCTGGCCTATGCGTGCCGGCTGTTGCGCAAGGCACTGAAGCGCGGGACCAGCGGCGTTGCCGTCTGCGCGCCGCCCGCCACCCTGACTCGGCTGGACCGCACGCTGTGGACCTTCGATCCGCAGGAATTCATCCCGCACCTGATGCTGCGTGCCGGCGAGACGCCGCCGCCGCGCCTGCGCCGCACGCCGATCTGGCTGGTGGAAGACGCGCAACAGGGAGGCCACCATCCCGTGCTGGTTCACCTGGGCGAAGAACCGTTGGCCGGCTTCGAGAGCTTCTCCCGATTGATCGAGATCGTCTCCACCGACGACCAAGGGCGGGACGCCGCGCGGCGCCGCTGGAAGCACTACGCGGGGCGCGGCTACGCGATCGAGAAGTACGATGTCGCAGGCCCCGCATGACCCCCCCAGCACCTCCGCCCCCGCCCCGCCGCGTTCCGACGCTGACCGAAGTGGTGAAGTCCGAGCCGCCGGCCGCACCGGCCGGCGTCGAGCCGGTCGCGCCGGCAACGCCGTCGGCCGAGGAGCAGCTCGTGCAGCGCGTGCTGGCCGACGTGCAGCGCCAGGTCGACCTGATGCTCGAGCAGCGCCTGCGGGAGGCGCTGGCGCCGGCGCTGGCCAGGCTGACCGATGCGCTGCTGCGCGAAACCCGCCGCGAGCTGGCATCGACCTTGCAAGAGGTGGTTGCCCGGGCGGTGGCCCAGGAATTGTCCCGTCATCGCGGCCGCTAGTTCGTGCGTTCATGGCGTGGTGACGATCCGGCTGGCCCGACGGCACCGCTTCGGGACGACCACGCTGCTTACGAGTTGAAACCCCTAGACCACTTGAACTCCAGAACGCGGCGAAACAGCGCCGCGCCCCGAGGATTCCCGATGTCTGGGCGGTTTTGTTTGGGGTATCGTGGCGCCCGTTGAGTTCTCAACGCTCTCTCTATTCCTAACCGGAGGTTTTTGCATGCAAGTCAAATTCAGTGTGATCGCGGCGGCCGCAACAGCGGTTCTCGCCAGCGGCGCCTACGCCCAGGAGCTGGTCGTTCGAATCGGCCACGTCGGCCCTGTCTCCGGTGCCCAGGCCCACTACGGCAAGGACAACGAAAACGGCGCCCGCATGGCGATCGAGGATCTCAACGCGAAGGGCATCACGATCGGCGGCAAGAAGGCCAAGTTCGAGCTGGTGGCC
>DATKCI010000132.1:0-5350 GCA_035513255.1 Piscinibacter sp.
GGAAGTTGTTGTTGCCCGGCAGGCCGGGGATGCCATGGGTGCGCGTGACGCCCATCTTGTCTTCGGCGCGCGCGTAATACGGCGCAAGCTCTTCGAGCGTCACCGGCCAGTCCAGCAGACTCGCGCCCTTGATCTCGCCATAGGTGGTGCGAGCCTTGAACTCGTGCGCCTGCAGTCGCAGCGACGCCCCGGCCCAATGGGTCGTCGTGCCGCCGACCGTCTTGCAGACCCACGCCGGCAGGCCCGAGAAGTCCTTCGCTACCTGCCATGTGCCAGAAGTCGTGCGCGGGTCGAGCCAGGCAAGCTGGCTGAAGGACTTCCATTCGTCGTTGATGAAGCTGGCGCTGCTCTGCATCGCGCCGGCTTCGAGCACGACCACCTTGATGCCTTTTTGGGCCAGCTCGTTGGCCAGCGTGCCGCCCCCTGCACCCGAGCCGATGATGACGACCGCGCTGTCGTCGTTGAAATCGATCTTTGCCATGCTGTCTCCTGAATGGTGATCGCGTTCAACCTATGAAGGACGGAGGGCTGGCCTCCGCCGATGGGGCTGGCAACCACTTCAGATCCTGAAAGCCGCGGGTGATGTAGCCGCCTTTGTCCCACGCCGAACCGGGGTAGCCGAAGGCCGCATACGCCATGTCGTTGTCGTAGAGCGAGGTGATGCACTGGCCCCGTACGGTGTTGAAGAAGGGCTGGCCTTCGATGGCCTTGACCAGCGCCAGCTTGCGTGGCGCAGAGGCCTTCACGAAGCTGCCGCCCGCGGCCTGGTCGAGCGCGGCAATGCCATCGCGGATCTGCTTTGCGGCGCTTGCGTCAGCGGCTGCCTTGGCATCGAGGTCCTTGACCAACAGCGCGTAGACCGCTTCGGGCAGCTTCTTGTGCGGGTACAGCACCCGGCCCATCGCCAGCAGCGTCTGGCCGTCCGTCTTGCTGAGCGTCTTCAGCTCGAGCGCCCATACCGGCGAAGGCGCCAGCGTCGCCAGCAGCGTGCCGGCCGTGAGCGTGCCCATCAGCACGCCAGAGCCCTTGAGGAACTCGCGCCGTGCCAGTGGCAGGTCAAGCTTGGGAACTTCACCGCTGTCTTCGCCGCACGCGGACGATGGCGGCGGGGCCAGCCGGCCGATGGGGATGGTGCGCATGCAAGGTCTCCTGGTGTGGTACCGGTTCCGAAGTTGCCGATCGGCTTGGAGTCAGTGTTGCATCGCCACCCATCGCATGGGTGTTAGCGGGATACATACGCGGGAAACCACGGGCAGGCGCCGGCAGCCAAGTCATTGCGCCCGTGCGAGCCTCGCCGCCGTCAGGGAATACGCTGACGCAAATCGAGACGCGAAAGGGCGCACCGGACCCAGGGCCTGCGTCCGATCCCGCGACACCCAGGGCCCCGACCAGGCCTCGGGAAAACCGCAGTGGGTTTGAACTTCCCAAGTGGAATCAAGGGCTTGACGCTGACGCTGTCAACTCGGCCGCGAGTGGCACGTCGGTTGCATATCTGCATCGTCGACGGAAGGCAGCGCGAGGCTTTCCCACAGCCATCGAACACCTGGAGACCCCCATGAAAGCCGCAGTGCTGCACCAGTACAACGAGTCGCTGAGTGGCGATGCCTTCGTGCGCTACGAAGACGTGCCCGACCCGAAGATCGAGAGCCCGACCGACGTCATCGTGCGCATCGGTGGCGCCGGCGTGTGTCGTACCGACCTGCACGTGATCGAAGGCATCTGGCGTAGCAAGGTCGATGTCGAGCTGCCCTACATCATGGGTCACGAAAACGCCGGTTGGGTGGAGGCCCTGGGTTCAGCGGTGACCGGTGTGAAGATCGGCGACGCCGTGATCTGCCATCCGCTCGTGACCAGCGGCCACTGTCTGGCTTGCCGCCGCGGCGACGACATGCACTCGGAGGAGAGCCGCTTCCCCGGCATCAATGCCGATGGCGGCTATGCGGAGTACCTGCGCACCGGCCAGCGTTCACTGATCAAGCTGCCCAAGACCTTGGCGCCGAAAGACGTGGCGCCCTACACCGATGCCGGACTCACGGCCTACCGTGCCGCGAAGAAGGCCTCGCGCCACCTGTTGCCGGGTGAGTTTGCCGTGGTGATCGGCGCCGGTGGCCTGGGGCACATCGGCATCCAGGTGCTGGCCGCGCTGTGTGCAGCCGAGATCATCATCGTCGACCGCTCAGACATGGCGCTGCAACTCGCCAAGGACTGCGGCGCCCACCATCTGGTGAAGGCCGATGGCCACGAGCTCGACCGGGTGCTGGAACTCACCGGCGGCAAAGGCGCGCAGGCCGTGATCGACTTCGTCGGCGAGGGCGACGCTGTCGCCAAAGGCCTGGCGATGACGCGCAATGCAGGCAGCTACTACATCGTCGGCTATGGCGGCAAGATCGAATTGCCGACGCTCGACATGGTGACGAGCGAGAAGACCATCGTCGGCAACCTGGTCGGCACCTTCCCGGAGCTTGTCGAGTTGATGGCGCTGGCCGACCGCGGCCTGGTGCACCTGGCGACGCGCGAATACAAGCTGAAGGACGCGAACCAGGCCTTGCTCGATCTGCACCACGGCAAGGTCAAGGGCCGCGCAGTGCTGATCCCCTGATTGCACCCGCATGGCGTTTCGCATCCAACGGAAGAATGACCATGTCACGCATTCCAGTGACCGTGCTGACCGGCTTTCTCGGTGCGGGCAAGACCACGCTGCTCAATCGTCTGCTGCGCGATGCCGGCGGGCGCCGCTACGCGGTGATCGTCAACGAGTACGGCGAACTCGGCATTGACGGTTCGCTCGTCGTTGGCGCCGAGGAAGAGGTCTACGAGCTGAACAACGGCTGCGTCTGCTGCAAGCTTCGTGGCGACCTGATCCGCATCGCGAGCGCCCTGGTGCGGCGCCCTGGTGGCTTCGATGGCATCCTCATCGAGACCACCGGGCTGGCCGACCCGGCGCCCATCGTTCAGACCTTCTACTTCGATGACCTGCTGCGCCAGCACACCCGCCTGGACAGTGTGATCTGCGTCGCCGATGCGCGACATCTGGTGGCGCAGCTGCGTGATGCACCCGAAGCCGGCGCGCAGCTTGCGCAGGCCGACCTGGTGTTGCTGAACAAGGCCGACCTGGCTGACGCGGCGACGCTGGCACAGGCCGCGCAAGCCGTACAGCAGATCAACCCGACGGCGGAACTGCAGCATTCAGTGCACGGCGATGCTTCGCTGACGCGGCTTCTCGACCGCGGGGCCTTCGATATGGCGCGGCTGCGCGTGCCTGCGCTGCGGCTTGGCATGGCCGGCGGCGGGCGCGGCGGGCCTGCCTATGCACCGGTCGACGCGGGCCGTCACAGCACAGGCCTCAGCAGCGTGGCACTGAGCTTTGAGCGGCCGTTCGAACGCAGCCGATTCCTGCCTTGGCTGCAACGCCTCGTGACCGAGCGCGGTGCAGACCTTCTGCGCGCCAAGGGCATCGCCGCCTTCGAGGGCGAGGACCGCCGCTTCGTCTTCCAGGCCGTGCACATGACCGTGGACAGCGGCCTGGATCGAGCCTGGATCCGAAGCGAAACGCGTGAAACACGTTTGGTCTTAATCGGCCGCGGCCTGGATGCAGACGAGCTTCGCGACGAGCTGGCGCACTGCTTGTCGGACGCTTGCGAGACGACCTCATGAGCACCCCGCTGTTGCTGGACATGCTGGGGGTGCGCTGGGACCTCGGCGCACCGGTTGTCGCCGTGGCCTGGGATGTCGATGACGGCGCCATCGCCTTCGCGCTCGGTGATGGGCATCTCGCCGTGGCCAAGGCGCGATGGTCGCGCGGCCCGCGCCTCGAGCCCAGATCGGGCGGCGGTGTGGCTGTGGTGGCCGCCGAGGAACCGGCGCCGCAGCCGCTGCGCATCGCTTGCCATGCGGGGAGTTGCCTGAGCCTGGCGGCCGATGCGAGCGGCGGCTTTATCACCGGCGGTGACGACGGACGCGTCGTACATGTGCCAGACATCGGTGAACCGACGATCGTCAGCCACAAGCCTGGTGCGTGGATCGACGCAGTGGCCTGCAGCCGCACCGGCGTGCGCGCGCATTCCTGCGGCAAGCGCGTCTATTGCGTGGCCGCAGACCGCGGCGAAGTCATCGAGATGCCTGCGCCGGTCACCGCGCTCGCCTTCGCTGCTGACGGCCGCTGGCTTGCGATGGCGCACAGCGGTGGCGTGACCTTGTGGTCCGACGCGGACGCGTCGCGGCGATTCGTGTGGCACGGCTATCACCGCGCAGTCGCCTGGAGCCCCGATGGCCGCTACCTCGTCACCGGCATGCAGGAGAACGGGCTGCACGGCTGGCGCGTCGCCGACGGCGGCGACATCGAAATGGGCGGCTACCCGGGGCAGCCGCTGTCGCTGTCGTTCGCGCACGACGGTCGCTACCTCGCCACCAGCGGTGGCGCACGGCCGGTGTGCTGGGGCTTCGATCCACCGGGCGCCACCGACCGACCCGTCGAATGCGGCATCGCCAGCAAGACGCCGGTGAGCTGTGTCAGTTGTCATCCGAAGCAGTCGTTGATCGCAGCCGGCTATCACAACGGCGCCGTGCTGCTGTGCCAGCCGGGTCGCGATGAGGGCCTGTTCATCAAGGGTTCGGGCGGTGGTGCGGTCAACGCGCTCGCCTGGTCAAGCGACGGCAGCCGCCTCGCCTTCGGCACGCAGGACGGCGTGTTCGGCTGGCTGCTGCTGCCGGAGGCACTTTTCCATTCGCGGGCGAATGCGCCACAGCCATCCAGGGAGACCATCGCATGAGCGACGACGAGACGAGCAGCAAGGACCGGTTCTTCGAGCAACTCGCACAGATATCGAATGCGATGGTCGCCACCCACGGCAAAGAGTTCGCGATGGGCGCGCTGGTGCTCGCGGCACGGTTCATCGCCGAGGGTGAGGCCCGCGCACGCGCAGCGAGCGAGGCCGCCGGCAGCACTGCCGCGAGTTCGGGGATGACCCTGTGACATACCGCGTCCCACGATCGGACGAGATGGCTCGGCGAGCCGTCCCAGAACACGACGCGGTCATCGGTCACGCCACGCTGTCAGCGTCGATGTACCGGGGAGAAACAGGGGGCACTAGGGATAGCGAGCAATGGCATGCAAATCGCAATTGATAGGCAGGGCACGAGCCCGTGGTCGCAAAGACCGGACGGAACTACTGCCCGGTCAAAGCGGCTTGACGCAACGGTGCAACTGAACACTCAAAGGAGACCTCAATGTCTGTAGGTTTGACGCTCAACAAGATTACCTCTCAGAAGGGAATCCCCATCGCCGAGGCGGCACGCCGCATCGCCGATCTTGGCTGGCAGCCCAGCTATGTGCGGGAAGCGATGACCTTCC
>DATKCI010000133.1:0-18341 GCA_035513255.1 Piscinibacter sp.
ACGATGTACGACGACGGCCATCTGTCGGACGGCATGATGATCGAGTGGCTGAAGTCGCACACGAACGTCATCTACCAGCCGCCGGTCGGCCACCGCGCCTACAGCGGCATCAACCCGTACGCGCTCGGCTTCGCGATGTTCACCGACATCAAGCGCATCTGCCAGAAGCCGACCGACGAAGATCGCCTGTGGTTCCCGAGCATGGCCGGCAGCGACTGGCTCGAAACCCTCGACCACGCGATGCGCAACTTCAAGGACGAGAGCTTCGTCGGCCAGTACCTGTCGCCGAACCTGATGCGCGAGTTCCGCCTGTTCGCCATCGTCGACGACGAACGCGAGAGCGACCTGGAGGTGTCGGCCATCCACGACGAAACCGGCTACCGGCGGGTGCGCGAAGCGCTTTCGCACCAATACGACCTCGGCAGCCGCGAACCCAACATCCAGGTGTGGAGCGTCAACACACGCGGCGATCGCTCGCTGGTGCTGCGCCACACGCAGCACAACGATCGGCCGCTGCATGAGGGCGCGCAAGAGGTCCTCAAGCACGTCGCGCGGCTGTGGGGTTTCGGCGTGCACCTGGAAAGCGTGGACGCCGGCGGCACCGTCAACCGGCGCTGGTCGGTCCCGGCGCCCGTTCACGCGTAGCCGACGGGCGCGCCCGCAGGCCCACCGCAGCCTGCGTCAAGATTCCGTCGAATATCACCGCGAACGCGTCGCTTTACGCCGCTGTTACCGGTCATGCAGCCCCGCGATTGCCGGTTCATGCAAAAATTGGGGCGTCGGTGGGGAAACTCCGGAAAACTTTTCCGATGATCCGGTCGGATGTGTCATCCGTCACCGTCGATACGGCGTTTGCCCGCGAGGGCCGATTCCGGCACCCACCCCGTTTTTCCAATCGGTTTTCGATTGAGGCAGCAGTATGAAGATTCTCGGCATCCAGCTCAGCAAGCCGTCGTTCAACGAAGTGACGGCATCGGCCGTGATGGCCGCCGGCCTGTGGCTGGCCTGCATGGCGCTGCTGCGCGTCAGCGAACAGCCGCTGGACCGCATCGAGGCGGGCGGGGCGCTGCTGGTGATCTTCTGGGGCTGTGTCGGCGTGCGCATGGGCATTCGGATCGACCATGGGGTCCGTCACCTGGCCGTCAATCTGTTGTGCGGCGGCGTCATCCTCGCGCTCTACCACGCGATCGTTTCGTTGATCGCCTGATCTCCGCGTGACGGTGGACCCCGGCGTTCGCCGGGGTGACACATTCTTCTGCCGCGTCGTTCCACTGCTCCGCGAGCCGCTTCCCCTACGCGCTGAAGATCTTCCCCGGATTCAGGATGTTCTTCGGGTCGAGCGCCCGCTTGACCGTGCGCATCATCTCCACCGCACCGGCGCCCGCTTCGTCGACCAGGAAGTCCATCTTGTGCAGGCCCACGCCGTGTTCGCCGGTGCAAGTGCCGTCAAGTCGCAGCGCGCGCGCCACCAGCTGCCGGTTCAGCCGCTCGGCCGTCTCCCGCTCCTCGGGCACCGCCGGGTCGATCAGGTAGGCGACGTGGAAATTGCCGTCGCCGACGTGGCCGACGATGTAGTACGGCAGCCCTGAGGCATCGACCTCCGCCACCGTGTCGAGCAGGCATTCGGCCAGTCGCGAGATCGGCACGCAGGTGTCGGTGGTCACCGTGCGGCAGCCTGGCTTCGTCTGCAGGCCGGCGAAATAGGCATGGTGACGCGCGGTCCACAGCCGCGTGCGCTCTTCCGGCGTCGCGGCCCATTCGAAGGCCATGCCGCCATGCTCGGCGGCGATCTGCTGCACCGTTTCGACCTGTTCGGCCACGCCGGCCGGCGTGCCGTGGAACTCCATCAGCAGCATCGGCCCTTCGCGCAGCGTCAGCTTGTCGTGGCGGTTCACCGCCCGCACGGCGTTCCCGTCGAGCAGTTCGCAGCGGGCGATCGGCACGCCCATCTGGATGATGTCTATCGTCGTCGTGACGGCTGCCTCGATGCTCGGGAAGCTGCACACCGCGGCCGACACCGCCTCCGGCTGCGGATACAGCCGCAGCGTGATCTCGGTCATCACGCCCAGCGTGCCTTCGCTGCCCACCATCAGCCGCGTCAGGTCGTAGCCGGCGCTGCTCTTCTTGGCGCGCGTGCCGGTGCGGATGACTTCGCCGCTGGCGGTCACGACCGTCAGCGCCAGCACGTTTTCGCGCATCGTCCCGTAACGCACGGCATTCGTGCCGCTCGCGCGCGTGGCGCACATGCCGCCCAGGCTGGCATCTGCCCCGGGGTCGATCGGGAAAAACAGCCCCGTGTGGCGGATCTCGTTGTTCAGCTGCGTGCGGGTGACGCCGGCCTGCACGGTGACCGTCAGGTCTTCCGCCTGCACCGACAGCACGCGGTTCATCCGGCCGAGGTCGATGCTGACGCCGCCTTGCACCGCGAGCAGGTGCCCTTCCAGCGACGATCCGGCGCCGTACGGAATGACCGGCACGGCGAAGGCATCGGCCAGCGAGACCACGGCGGTCACGTCTTCGGTGCTCTCGCAGTACACGACCGCCTCCGGCGGCGGCACGTCGAACGGCGACTCGTCGCGGCCGTGCTGCTCACGCACCGCCAGGGCGGTGGAGCAGCGATCGCCGAAGCGCGATTTCAGCGCATCGAGCATGGCCGGCGGCACCGGACGCGGCTCGAGCTTGGGCAGCAGGTGAGCGGGGATCGGTGCATTCATCGCGGGCTCCGTCGGTTCCGACCGATCGATTGTAGGGACGCGCATCGACTAGCATGCGGGCATGGCGAATCGACTGACACAGATCGCGACGCGCACCGGCGACGACGGCACCACCGGCCTTGGCGACGGCCAGCGCGTTCCCAAGGACCATCTGCGGATCCAGGCGCTGGGCGACGTGGACGAGCTCAATTCGCAGCTAGGGGTGCTGCTGGCCGAACCCCTGCCCGACGACGTGCGTTCTCTGGTCGTCGTGATCCAGCACGAACTCTTCAATCTCGGGGGCGAGCTCTCGATGCCGGGGTTCGAGCTGCTGAAGGCCGATGCGGTGCTGCGGCTGGACGAGGCGCTGGCCCACTACAACGCCTCGCTGCCCCGGCTGAAGGAATTCATCCTGCCGGCCGGCACCCGCAGCGCGGCGATTGCCCACGTCTGCCGCACGGTGGCGAGGCGGGCCGAGCGGGCCGTGGTGGCGCTGGCCGCGCACGACGCCGTCAACGCGCCGCCGCGCCAATACCTCAATCGCCTGAGCGACCTGCTGTTCGTGCTGGCCAGGGTGCTCAACCGCGCCAACCTCGACGGCCTCGGCGGAGACGACGTCTACTGGCAGAGCGAACGCCTGAAGCGGCAGGCCGACTGAACCAACGAAAAAGCCCGGCATCGCCGGGCCTTGGATTTCGCCGAACGGCGGATCTCACTTCAGAAATAGTAGTTCAGCATGATGCCGAAGTGGTTGCCGTCGGCCTCGGCGCCGCCGCCACCGCTCAGCTTGAACTTCTCGGCCACGTAACGCAGCTTGACGCCGGCGCTCGGTGAGAACAGGTACTCGCCTTCGAGGATCGTTCCTGTGGCGGAGTCGAACTTCACATTGACGTCGCTGGCGTCGCCGCTGCCTTTGAGCTCCGGGTTGTTCACGAACTGCACGCCGGCACCGAGGCGAACCTGGTCGTTGACGTGGTAGTGGGCGAGCAGGTCGACCGGCATCCGGCTGAAGCGCACGCTGCCGTTCGAGCCGGTCGAGTTGTCGACGTGGTAGCCCAGCGTGGCTTGCAACGACACCGCCGTGCCGAGGCGGTATTCGGCGCCGGCATAGAGATGCACGAGGCCCCCACCGTCGACGTCTTCGCTGTGGCCGTCGTCGAATTGAACGGTCACCAGCGTGTCGCCGCCGAAGGTCAAGCCGGCACCGAGCAGAAACTTGAACGGCCGGCTCTCGTCGGCCTGTGCGCTCAGTGCGGCACCCAGCATCAGCGTGGCGCCCAGAAGAGTCTTCTTCATCGAATGTCCCAGTTGATTGGCGAAAAGGCCGCCTCTTCAACCCCCGCGGCCGGCGCGAATCCTAGCGGCGGCCGGCAGTGCACCGTTGGTTTCTCGCGACGCAGGACATTCAGACGTGGTTCGGACGTGAAAAGGCGCCGGACAAAGCCGGCGCCTGGCAACGCATGCCGGTGGCCCACCGCTGTCGGGTGAGCGACCGGCGCGAAGCTTTACTTGGCCACGAAGCCCGACGAGAACTCTTCCGAGCTCAGCGCGCCGTCCTTGTCGGTGTCCAGATCCTTGAACTTGTCGCCGATCGCCGGCAGCGCAGCAGCCTCTTCGGCCGACAGCTTGCCGTCGGCGTTGGTGTCGGCGCTCTTGAATGCGGATTCGACAACCGCCTTGTCGCCGGCCGCCGGCGCCGCGGCGGGCGCCGTGGACTGTGCGTTGACACCGACGGCCATGGCGGCGAGCAGGGCGGCAACGGAGGAGGAGGCGATCAGGGAGCGAATGGTCATGGAATTCTCCAAGTGGGTTGAACGAGCGGCCATTCAAACCGGTGCGGCCTTCGCCCACCAGCACTCTTGCTCGCCATTACCCGCGTTACAGACAACGCCCCCGCGCTTACCGGCGCTTGCAGCTGCTTGCGCGAGCACAGTGGGCCATCGGTAAAGCTGCCAGGGTGCGCGTCGCGTCTCAGTGCCGCCGCGCCTTCACCGCCGCCGCGAGCACGTCCAACACCTCCAGCGAGTGGTCCCAACCCAGGCAGGCGTCGGTGATGCTCTGCCCATAGTGCAGCTTCGCGGGATCGTCCTTGCCGGGGCTGAACTTCTGCGCGCCGGCGCTCAGGTGGCTTTCGACCATCACGCCGAAGATGCGCTTGCTGCCGGCGGCGATCTGCGCGGCGATGTCGCGTGCCACGTCGACCTGGCGCTCGTGCTGCTTGCTGCTGTTCGCATGCGAGCAGTCGACCATCAGCGTGGCGGCGAGCCTGGCCGCTTCCAGGTCCTTGCACGCGGCCTCGACGTGGGCCGAGTCGTAGTTCGGCGCCTTGCCGCCGCGAAGGATCACGTGGCAGTCCTTGTTGCCCTTTGTCTCGACGATCGCGACCTGGCCGTTCTTGTGCACCGACAGGAAGTGGTGCGGGCGCGCGGCCGCCTGGATCGCGTCGGTCGCGATGCGGATGTTGCCGTCGGTGCCGTTCTTGAAGCCGATCGGCGCCGACAGGCCCGACGACAGCTCGCGATGGACCTGGCTCTCGGTGGTGCGAGCGCCGATCGCGCCCCAGGCGATCAGGTCGCCGATGTACTGCGGCGAGATCACGTCGAGGAACTCGCTGCCGGCGGGCATGCCCAAACGGTTGATCTCGAGCAGGAGTTGCCTCGCGATGCGCAGCCCTTCGTCGATGCGGAAGCTCTCGTCGAGGTAGGGGTCGTTGATCAGACCCTTCCAGCCGACGGTCGTGCGCGGTTTCTCGAAGTAGACCCGCATCACGATTTCGAGCGTGTCGGCGTGGTGGTCCCGCTGCTCCTTCAGCCGCCTCGCGTATTCGAGTGCGGCGGTCGGATCGTGGATCGAGCAGGGCCCCATCACGACGAGCAGCCGGTCGTCCTTGCCCGACATGATGTGGCGAATGCGCCGGCGCGTATCGCCGACCAGCGTTTCCACCGGCGTGCCGCTGATCGGGAAGAAGCGGATCAGGTGTTCGGGAGGCGGCAGGGGCATCACGTCCTTGATCCTTTCGTCGTCGGTTTGGCTGGTCTTCTCGGTGCGCGCATACCACTCCTCGCTGGCGGTGGCGTTCTTGTTCGGCATGTGGAGACTCCTTGGGGCTCGTGAGGGGTGGATGGGTGAAGGCGAAAAAAAACCGCCGGGGGTCGCCCGGCGGTTTGGGATTCGGTTTGCGCTCTACTGCTGCCTACGCGCTAGCCTCTCCATCCGCCGGGCGGTGCGAGAACCAAAAGTAGGCAAAAAAGAAGGACTGGCGGGAACGCATGGGCGCGAATGTAGCACGGCCGGCCGGCAAGCCGTCAATCGGATCCCGTCTTTGTTGACGCCGGTCATGCCGTGCCGCCGACCGTGAGTCCGTCGATCCGAAGCGTCGGCTGCCCGACGCCGACCGGCACGCTCTGGCCTTCCTTGCCGCAGGTGCCCACCCCGGTGTCGAGTTTCATGTCGTTGCCGATCATCGTCACGCGGGTCAGGGCGTCCGGCCCGTTGCCGATGATCGTCGCGCCCTTCACCGGGTACTGAATCTTGCCGTTCTCGACCCAGAACGCCTCGCTCGCCGAGAAGACGAACTTGCCGCTGGTGATGTCGACCTGGCCGCCGCCGAAGTTGCTCGCGTACAGGCCGCGCTTCAGGCCGGCGAGGATCTCTTCCTTCGACTTGTCGCCACCCAGCATGTAGGTGTTGGTCATGCGCGGCATCGGCACGGCGGCGTAGCTTTCGCGCCGGCCGTTACCGGTCGGCGCGACCTTCATCAGCCGTGCGTTCATCGAATCCTGGATGTAGCCGCGCAGGATGCCGTCTTCGATCAGCACGTTGCGCTGCGACGCGTTGCCTTCGTCGTCGACGTTCAGCGAGCCGCGCCGGTCGGGCAGCGTGCCGTCGTCGAGCACCGTCACGCCCGGTGCCGCCACGCGCTGCCCGATGCGCCCCGAGAACGCGCTCGATCCCTTGCGGTTGAAGTCGCCTTCCAGGCCGTGCCCGATCGCTTCGTGCAGCAGGATGCCGGGCCAGCCGGAACCGAGCACGACGTTCATCTCGCCGGCCGGCGCCGGGCGTGATTCGAGGTTGGTCAGCGCCGCCTTCACGGCGTCGTTCACGTAGCTTTCGATGACGCTGTCGTGGAAGTAGCCGAAGCCGAAGCGCCCGCCGCCGCCGCCGGTGCCAACTTCGCGGCGCACCTCGCCGGCTATCGTCTGTTCGGCGATGACGGTCACCGACAGGCGTACCAGCGGCCGCACGTCGGCCGCCAGCGTGCCGTCGGCGCGGGCGATCAGCACCACGTCGTATTCGCCGGCCAGGCCCGCCATCACCTGGGCGATGCGAGGGTCCTTGGCACGTGCGAGCTTCTCGACCTTCTCGAGCAGCGCAACCTTCTGCGTGCTGTCCAACGTGGCGATCGGGTCCATCGGCGCGTACAGCACGCGGCTTTCGGCCACCCGGTGCTGCCCGGTCACCTTCACCTTGCGGCTCTGGCCGGCCGCGGCGATCGTGCGCACCGTCTGCGCCGCGTCGAGCAGCGCTGCTTCGGAGATGTCGTCGGAATACGCGAAGGCAGTCTTCTCGCCGGCCACCGCCCGCACGCCCACGCCCTGGTCGATGCCGAAGCTGCCGCTCTTGACGATGCCCTCTTCGAGGCTCCAGCCTTCGCTGCGCGTGTACTGGAAATACAGGTCGGCATCGTCGATGCGGTGCGTGGCGATCGCTTGCAAAGCCTTGGCCAGCGTCGCATCCGTGAGCCCGAACGGCTCCAGCAGCAAGGCGCGCGCGATGGCCAGGCGTTCGAGGGTCGGTTCACGAGAGATCATGCCCAGGTCCTTCCAAGGGGGTGAATGATTGTAGGAGCCGGATACGGCGCCGCGGCTGACGTCGTTTCCGTTTGTCCCCTCATGAGCAACAGCAAGTCGACACAGATTAGTGTGCGCACACTTTCAGATTGTGGCAATCTGACGCTCATCGATCCGCGCTGATCGCCCGGGACCGACAGTTCAGCCGGTCTTCAACGCCAAGGCGCGGGCGTAGAGCGCATTGCGCGGCGCACCGGTCAGCTCGGCGGCCAGCGCGACGGCCTGCTTCAACGGCAGGCTGCTCATCAAGGTCAGCAGGGTGGCGTCATGAAGCGCGGCCTCGCCGGTCGACGCGTCCGGCGCCAACGAATGCAGCACCAGCACGAACTCGCCGCGCAGGCGGTTCGGATCGGCGGCCAGCCATGCGGGCAGTTGCTCCGCGTCCATCGTCGCGACCGTCTCGAACTGCTTCGTCAGCTCCCGGCACAGCGTCACGGGGCGCGAGCCGCGGGCTGCGGCGAGGTCTCGCGCCAGTGCTTCGATGCGGTGCGGCGCTTCGAACAGCACCTGCGCTGGCGCGGCCGACGCGAGCCCTTTCAACGCCTGCGCGCGCTCGCCGCCGCGTGACGGCAGGAAGCCGACGAACGCGAAGCCCGCAGCGCGTGCGTCGCCGGCCACGCTCAGCGCAGCCACCGCACTGCTGGCGCCTGGAATCGGCAGCGTGGCGTAGCCGGCCTGCTGGACGGCGGCGACAAGCGCCGCGCCGGGGTCACTGATCGCCGGCGTGCCCGCATCGCTGACGTAGGCGATCCGCTCGCCTCGGGCCAGACGTGCCAGCACGCCGGGCGCTGCCTCGCGCTCGTTGTGCTCGTGCACCGCGAGCAGCGGCTTGTCGAGCCCGAGGTGGCGCAGCAGCGGTGCGGTGTGGCGTGTGTCTTCGCAGGCCACCGCGTCGGCCAGCGACAGCACGTGGATCGCGCGCAAGCTGAGGTCCGCCAGGTTGCCGATCGGCGTGGCGACGACATACAGCGCGCTTGCGGGATACTGCTGGCCGCCGGCCGCGGCGGCGGCGGCCTGCAACAACAATGAGGCGCTGGCGGTGGTCACGACGGTCACGACGAAGGGGGTGGGCGATGAGGGCGAGGCGCGTGCGTTGACGCACCTGCAGCGCGAGGGCCTCACGCTGGTGCGCCGGAATTACCGGGTCGCCGGCGGGCCGCGCTCGCGCGGCGGCGAAGTCGACCTCATTGTGCGCGATCGCGACGGCACGCTGGTGTTCGTCGAGGTCCGCTCGCGCAAAGGGCATGCCTTCGGCGGCGCGGCGGCGAGCGTTTCATGGACCAAGCAGCGCAGCATCGTGTTCGCCGCCCAGCACTTTCTGCGCGCCTTCGCGTCGCCGCCGCCGTGCCGCTTCGACGTGGTGGCGATCGAGGGAGACCGCATCGAGTGGATCCGGGCGGCCTTCGATGCCTTTTGACGCCGCAAGGAACTGCCCCGATGCACCCTTGTCTTATCATCCATGCCCATGCTTGAACAACGAATCCAGCAGCAGTTCTTCGACAGCGCCGACCTGAAGTACGCTGCCGCTGAGATCCTCGCGAAGCCGATCTGTGACGCAGTGAGCGCCGTCGTCGGCTGCATCACCGGCGGTGGCAAGGTGCTCGCCTGCGGCAACGGCGGATCGGCCAGCGACGCGCAGCACTTCGCCGCCGAGTTCATCGGCCGCTTCGAGCGCGAGCGCCCCGGCCTCGCGGCCATCGCGCTGACCACCGACACCTCCATCCTCACCGCGATCGGCAACGACTACGACTTCAACGTCGTCTTCTCGAAGCAGGTGCAGGCGCTCGGAAGCCCCGGCGACGTGCTGCTCGCGCTCAGCACCAGCGGCAACTCGGCCAACGTGCTGGCAGCCGTGCAGGCGGCGCACGCGAAAGACATGACCGTGATCGCGCTCACCGGCCGCGGCGGCGGCAAGATGCGCGAGCATCTCACCGAAACCGACGTGCACATCTGCGTTCCGCACGAACGCACCGCACGCATCCAGGAGGTCCACATCCTCGCGCTGCACTGCTTGTGCGACGCGGTGGATCTGCAACTCCTGGGCGAACAGGACAACGCATGACCCGTATTTCCCTGAAAGCCGTGCTGGCGGCATTGGCTGCCTCGACGACCCTCACTGCCTGCGCCCCGCTGATCGTCGGCGGCGCGATGGTCGGCGGCGCGATGATGTTCGCCGACCGCCGTACGTCGGGTGCGCAGATCGAAGACCAGGTCATCGAGCTGAAGGCGTCCAACCGCATCCGCGAGGTGATCGGCGAGCGCGGGCACGTCAACGCGACGAGCTACAACCGCATGGTGCTGATCACCGGCGAGGTCGCGGACGAGGCCGACAAGGCGGCGGTCGAGCAGGCCGTGCAGCGCGTCGAGAACGTGCGCTCCACCGTCAACGAGCTCGCGCTGATCGCGCCGACCTCGCTGACCAGCCGCTCCAACGACGTCATTCTCGCGAGCAAGGTGAAGGCCTCGCTGGTCGACGCGAAGGATTTGTCCGCCAACGCGTTCAAGGTGACGGCCGAACGCGGCACGGTCTACCTGATGGGACGCGTGACCGAACGCGAGGCGACGCGCGCGTCGGACCTCGCGCGCACCGTCAGCGGCGTGCAGAAGGTCGTGCGGGTGTTCGACATCATCACCGAAGCGGAACTCGCCGACCTGAAGCCCAAGCCGGTGAAGTAGCCTTCGTAGCCCGGATGCAATCCGGGATCGTGCGCCTCGATGTGAGGCCGACCCCGAATTTCATCCGGGCTACCTCAATCGCTTGATCAGGCTCGACGTGTCCCAGCGTTGGCCGCCCATCGCCTGGACGTCGGCGTAGAACTGATCGACCAGCGCAGTCACCGGCAAGCGGGCGCCGTTGCGCTTGGCTTCCTCGAGGACCAAACCCAGGTCCTTGCGCATCCAGTCGACGGCGAAGCCGAAGTCGAATTGGCCTTCGATCATCGTCGGCCCGCGGTTGTCCATCTGCCAGCTCTGCGCGGCGCCCTTGCCGATGACGCCGAGCACGGCCTTCATGTCCAGGCCCGCCTTTTCGCCGAAGGCAATGGCTTCCGACAGGCCCTGTACCAGGCCGGCGATGGCGATCTGATTCACCATCTTCGCGAGCTGGCCGGCGCCGCTCTCGCCGAGCAAGGTCACCGCCTTCGAAAACGCCATCGCGACCGGCTGGGCAACGGCGAACGCCACCGCATCGCCGCCGCACATGACGGTCAGCGCGCCGTTGATCGCGCCGAGGTTGCCGCCGGACACTGGCGCGTCGATGAACTGCAGGCCGCGCTCGCGGCCCACGGCACTCAACTCGCGCGCGACCGCGGCCGATGCCGTCGTGTGGTCGACGAACACCGCGCCGCGTTTCATGCCGGCGAACGCGCCGTCGTCGCCGAGCACGACCGAGCGCAGGTCGTCGTCGTTGCCGACGCAGGCGAAGACGATGTCGGCGCCCTGGGCCGCGGCCCTGGGGCTGGTGCCCGCCTGGCCGCCGTACTCGGCGACCCACTGCTGCGCCTTGCTCGTCGTGCGGTTGTAGACCGTCACGCGGTGACCGGCGCGCGCCAAATGGCCGGCCATCGGATAGCCCATTACGCCCAGGCCGAGAAAGGCCACATCGCGCGGCGGGATCGGGTCGTAGGTCTTGGCCATGACGTCAGACGATGGTCAGGTGCTCGGTGCCGGCCGACAGGTCGCTGCTGCGCGCGCGCTGGCTGTGCAGCTTGATCTGCAGCCGCAGGTCGTTCACCGAGTCGGCGTTGCGCAGCGCGTCTTCGTATGTGACCATCTGGTTTTCGTACAGATCGAACAGGGCCTGGTCGAAGGTCTGCATGCCCAGCTCGCGCGAGCGCTTCATGATCTCCTTGATCTCGGACACCTCGCCCTTGAAGATCAGCTCCGAGATCAGCGGCGTGTTCAGCATGATCTCCACCGCCGCCACGCGCCCCTTGCCCTCCTGGCGCGGCAGCAGCCGCTGCGACACCAGCGACCTCAGGTTCAGCGACAAGTCCATCAGCAGCTGAGCGCGCCGTTCCTCGGGGAAGAAGTTGATGATGCGGTCCAGCGCCTGGTTGGCGCTGTTCGCATGCAAGGTGGCCATGCACAGGTGGCCGGTCTCCGCGAACGCCACCGCGTGTTCCATCGTCTCGCGATCACGGACCTCGCCCATCAGGATCACGTCCGGCGCCTGGCGCAGGGTGTTCTTCAGCGCGGCGCCCCAGCCTTCGGTGTCGAGGCCGACCTCGCGCTGCGTGACGATGCAGTTCTTGTGCGGGTGCACGAACTCCACCGGGTCTTCGATCGTGATGATGTGGCCGAACGAGTTCTCGTTGCGGAAGTCCACCATCGCCGCGAGCGACGTGCTCTTGCCGGAGCCGGTGGCGCCGACGAAGATCACCAGGCCGCGCTTGGTCATCGCGACGTCCTTCAGCACCTGCGGCAGGTTCAGCGTGTCGATCGTCGGCAGCGTTTGCGGGATCGTGCGAAGCACGAGACCCACGTTGCCCTGCTGCACGAAGGCGTTGACGCGAAAGCGCCCGATGCCTTGCGGCGAGATCGCGAAGTTGCATTCCTTCGTGCGTTCGAACTCGGCCGCCTGCTTGTCGCTCATCACCGAGCGGGTCAGCGCGAGCGTGTGCTGGCCGGTCAGCGGTTGCGGGGACACCTTCGTGACCTTGCCGTCGACCTTGATCGCCGGCGGGAAGTCCGCCGTCAGGAACAGGTCCGAGCCGTTGCGCGACACCATCAGCCGCAGCAAGTCGTTGACGAATTTGGATGCCTGGTCTCTTTCCATACTGCGTTCCTCGCGTCGAGGGGTCAATTCTGCGACAGCAAGGCGCTCAAGCGCGCACTCACCTGACGCAAGCGTAACGACAAGCGGCGCGACAGCGACGCGAGCAGCGCCACGCCGAGCCGCGGTTCGCGGGCGATCATCTCGTCGAGCCGCCGCGCCTCGACGACGGCCAGCGTGCACGGCGTGAGCGTCCCGCAGGACGAAAAGCGCGCGCCGGCGTCGAGCAGCGACATCTCGCCGAGCATGTCGCCGGCGTGCGCTTCGGCGAGCCGCGCCTTGCCGCCCCAGGGCTGAGCGCGGTCGACCGACAGCGTGCCGTCGAGCACGATCACCATGTAGTCGCCGAGCTCGTCCTGGCCGATCACTTCCTGGCCGACCGGCACGCGGACGAACTCCATGTAGTGGCTCATGCGCTGCAGCTCGTCGGCGGTCAGCGCGACGACGTGCCGGTCGGCGCCCCACAGCTGCGCGAACAGTTCGGTGCAGTGGGGGCGGTCCGCGGGTTCCGCGCGCAGCTGCGGCGCGCGGTCGCGCCATGACGAGACGGTTTGCGGCGCGTCCACCGACTCCTGGAACACCGATGAGAAAAAACCCGTGTCTTCCGATGCAGCGCCGCCCGGTGCTGCCGGGCCCTTGCCGCGCTTGATGCGATCGAGCAGACGCTTCACGAAGAGGGCTTCGAGGTCGAGTGACTCAGAGGCTGCGAGGCTTTTGCCTCTGGACCGCCGACTGGCCTCTGAGTGAGCCGACTGCGCTGCACAATTTCATGGGTGCTTCGCTCCGTCGGCTCAGCCGGGGAAGTTGTCGGGGAACTTGGCCTTGCCGCGCGCTTCGGCAGGCGAGACGATGTTGCGGCGCACCAGGTCGGCGAGGTTCTGGTCCAGCGTCTGCATGCCCATGCTGTTGCCGGTCTGGATGGCCGAGTACATCTGCGCCACCTTGTTCTCGCGGATCAGGTTGCGGATCGCGGCGGTGCCCAGCATGATCTCGTGCGCCGCCGCGCGGCCGGAGCCGTCTTTCAGCTTGCACAGCGTTTGCGAGATCACCGCGACCAGCGACTCCGACAGCATCGCGCGCACCATCTCCTTCTCGGCCGCCGGGAACACGTCGACGATGCGGTCCACCGTTTTCGCGGCGCTCGAGGTGTGCAAGGTGCCGAACACCAGGTGGCCGGTTTCGGCGGCGGTGAGCGCGAGGCGGATCGTTTCCAGGTCGCGCATTTCGCCGACGAGGATGCAGTCGGGGTCTTCGCGCAGCGCCGAGCGCAGCGCGTTCGCGAAGCTCAGCGTGTGCGGACCGACCTCGCGCTGGTTGATCAGGCACTTCTTCGATTCGTGCACGAATTCGATCGGATCTTCGACCGTCAGCACGTGGCCGTACTCGTTCTCGTTGAGGTGGTTCACCATTGCGGCCAGCGTGGTCGACTTGCCCGAGCCGGTGGGCCCGGTCACGAGCACCATGCCACGCGGCTTCAGCGAGAGGTCGGCGAACACCTTCGGCGTGCCGAGCTGCTCGAGCGTCAGGATCTTCGACGGAATCGTGCGGAACACCGCGCCGGCGCCGCGGTTCTGGTTGAACGCGTTGACGCGAAAGCGCGCAAGGCCCTGGATCTCGAACGAGAAGTCGCACTCCAGCGTTTCTTCGTACGCCTTGCGCTGCGAGTCGTTCATGATGTCGTAGACCATGTCGTGCACTTGCTTGTGCTCGAGCGGGTCGACGTTGATGCGGCGCACGTCGCCGTGCACCCGGATCATCGGCGGCAATCCGGCCGACAGGTGCAGGTCCGACGCCTTGTTCTTGACCGAAAACGCCAGCAGTTGGGTGATGTCCATGGACCGGGGGTGTGGAGTGCGTCGGCGGCGATCCGCGGTGCGGTGCCTGCGGGATACTCGGCGCATTATGGCGACGATCGCAGACAACATACAACAAGTGCGCGCTCGCATTGCCGCGGCCTGTGCAGCCGCGCAACGACCTGTGCAAAGCGTCACGCTGCTGGCGGTCGGCAAGACCTTTTCCGCCGGGGCGCTGCGGCAAGCGCATGCCGCCGGACAGCGTGCGTTCGGCGAGAACTACGTGCAGGAAGCGGTCGACAAGATCGACACGCTGGCGGACTTGCCTGACGCGCAATGGCATCTGATCGGTCCGCTGCAGAGCAACAAGACGCGTGTCGTCGCCGAGCGTTTCGACTGGGTGCACTCGGTCGAGCGGCTGAAGGTCGCGCAGCGCCTGAGCGAGCAGCGGCCCGCGCACAAGCCGCCGCTGCAGGTGTGCCTGCAAGTCAACATCAGTGGTGAAGCCAGCAAGAGCGGTCTGGCGCCCGACGCGGTGGCGGCCGTCGCGCACGCGGTTGCCGAGCTGCCGCGGCTGCGCTTGCGCGGGCTGATGGCGATCCCCGAGCCGGTCGGCGACTTCGACGCGCAGCGCGCGCCGCATCGCGCGCTGCGCGAACTGCTCGAGCGACTGCGCGCCGACGGGCTCGCGCTCGACACGCTGTCGATGGGCATGAGCGCCGATCTCGAAGCGGCGATCGCCGAAGGCGCCACGCTGGTGCGCGTGGGCAGCGCGATCTTCGGTGCGCGCTAGGCGCTAGGAACTGCTCCCCCAGGCCCCCTCCGAGCGGGGGCTCCAGTCGGACGGACGACCCCTCACCCCGGCCCTCTCCCCAAGCGGGGAGAGGGAGAAACACCGTGGCGCGCAGCGCCTGGAGCTCATGGCCCGAAGGGCGTCAGGCTGAGCGCAGTCGCGGCCAGCCGCCGCGCCAGAACACGGCGACGTTGCCGCCGGCCACCAGAAGCAGGCCGAGCAGCGCGGGGCCGGTCCAGGTGTAGCCCTCGACCAGGGCCGACACGTTCAATGCGACCACGGGGAACAGCACGGTGCAATAGGCGGCGCGGTCGGCGCCGAGTCGGCCGACCAGCGTGAGGTAGGCGGTGAAGCCGATCACCGAACCCGGGATCGCGAGGTACAGCCAGGCGCCGACGTAGGTGGCCGAGGTGTCGAAGCGGATCGGCTCGCCGGCCAGCAGCGCGTACACCGCGATCGCCGTCGCGCCGACGAGCATCGCGAAGGCGTTGGTCTGCAGCGGCGTCTGGCCCTGGCGCTGCAAGGCGCCCGACAACAGGTTGCCGAGCGAAAAGCAGTAGGTGCCGGCAAGTGCGAGCGCGAGGCCGGCAAGCGTTTCGGGCCGGCCCCAGTCCTTCAGCACCTCGCCGCCGAACAGCAGCAGCAAGCCGGCCAGCCCCAGCGCGCCGCCCATCAAGACGCGCGGCACCAGCGGCTGGCGGTGGAACAGGCGCCCATTCAGCGCGTTCCACAGCGGCGCGGTCGAAAAACACACGGCCACCAGGCCGCTCGCGATCCAGCGGCTGGCGTGCAGGAAGCACATGAAGTTCAGGCAGAAGAGAAAGAGCCCCTGTGCCAGCAGCAGCGGCCAGGCTTGCCGCGACGGCCAGCGCGCTTCGCGGCGCCACGCCAGCCAGGCGAGCAGCACCGCGGCCGCCAGCCAGAACCGGTAGGCGATCGACCACGGGATCGGCACGGTCCCCAGCTGCAGTTTCAGCGCGATCCACGTCGTGCCCCAGATCAGCACCGTCGACACATAAAGCAAGACGTTCGTCATGGCCCGAGTCTGTCGTGCGCCCGGGCGTGCGACTGGCACGAACTTGCGCATTTGCATCGCGCGGTCGTGCGGCCGCTGCGCCGGCCGCGTAAGCTGCGGCGATGAATGCCCCTGTCACCGAGCTCGGCGTCGCCGCGGCGTTACTGCGGTCGCGGGCGCGCCTGCGCCGCGCGCTCTCGTTGCCGGGCGGCGCATGGCTCGCCCACTGGGGCAACGCGGACACCGAAGCTGCCTATCTGAAGCCCGATCACCACACGCTCTCGTTCTACCTGGAGGGCGGCCACGCCGTGCGCTGCCACCAGGCGCCGTCCGCACGTGGCCGACCCGGCAGCCTGTGCACGCTGCCGGCCGGGCACGAGTCGCGCTGGGACGTGCGCGGCTCGCTGCAGCTGCTGCATCTGTACCTGCCCCGCATGCAATTGGCGGAAGCGGCCGAGCGCTGGTTCGATACCGACCCGCGCTTTGCAACGCTGGCGGAGCGCATCTACTTCCACGACGACTCACTGGCGGCCCTGTGCGCGCGGATCGCCGCCACCGACTGGCGCGACACCGGTGCGCCGCTGCGGCTGCAACTGCTGATGCTCGACGTTCAGGCGCGTCTGCTCGACTCGCACAGCGCGCACGCCCCTGCGATACGCAGTCTGCGCGGTGGGCTGTCGCCCGCGGCACGCCGGCGCGTGCTCGACCGCGTGGAGGCCGGCCTGCACGAACTGCTTGGCCTGCAAGACATGGCGCAGGCGGCCTGCCTGTCGGAGTTCCACTTCGCCCGCATGTTCAAGGCGAGCTTCGGCGTGAGCCCGCATGTGTGGGTCATGCAGCGCCGGCTCGCCCGCGCGCGCCGCTTGCTGGTCGATGCCCGCATGCCGCTCGACGAGGTCGTCCGCCGCTGCGGCTACGCGCACCTCTCGCATCTGAACGCAGCCTTGCGCCGCGCCGGCCTGGCGTCGGCCACGTCGGTGCGCGACGCCGCCCGCTCCCTCCGATAGTCGATCGCCTCCCGCGAAGGATGCGGTTTGCCGGTGCCGGCGCCGCAGGATCGGCCGTTGGCCGGTCCGATTTCGAACGGTGTGGCGCCGCCTTGTCCGCAACACTTTGCGGCGCATTGCGGAGGCCTCCGGACCGCCGTGCTGCGGGGGCCGGCGCAGGCGCACGACGAGGTAGGGATGCGCCGCCGGTCGGGGCAACACCTATCGAATCAAACCACATGAGACAAACCCGACTCCATCTCTGCCGCACGGCCGCCGCTTTGGCATGCCTGGCCGCGCTGCCTGCGGTGCAGGCCCAATCCAGCGTCACGATCTACGGCCGACTCAACGAGTCGGTCGAATGGCAGAAAGCCGGCGGCGACACGGTGACGCGCTTGCAGAACAACTCGTCGCGCATCGGCTTCAAGGGCACCGAGGACCTCGGCGGGGGCTTGAAGGCCGGCTTCCAGCTCGAACACGGCTTCAGCCCCGACACCGGCGCCGCAAATGCAGTGTTCTGGGGCCGCCAATCCGAGGTGAACCTCGGCGGCGATTTCGGCCTCGTGCGCGTCGGCAACTTTTTCAGCGAAGCCTACTTCGCGACGGCCGACTACATCAGCATGCACAACCACGACACCGGCACGTCGTCGGATGCGCTGTACGCCTACGTCTCGGACGACACCAACAAGGTGGCCTACCGCACGCCTAGCTTCGGCGGCGCGACGTTCGAGATCGCACGCACGCTGGGCGAAGGCGCCAAGGAGCCGACCTACGACCTCGCGGCGAACTACGGCAACGGCCCGCTGCAGCTCGGCGCCGGCTACACGAAGACCGACGACAGCAAGCAGTTGGCCGTGCGCGCGCTCTACGAGTTCGGCGCTTTCGTGCTCGGCGGCTACGTGCAGCGCGACGAGAACAACTTCGCCCCAGGCAGCCGGACCAATGTGCGCCTGTCGGGCATGTACGCGTTCGGCAGCTCGGAGATCCACGTCAACGTGGGCCGCGCCGGCAAGAACGGCGCGGTGGCGGACAGCGAAGCCAGCCAGTTCACGCTGGCCTACAACTACAAGCTGAGCAAGCGCACGAAGGTCTACACCTTCTACACCCGGTTGGACGACGGTGACGCCGGACTGTACGGCGGCGACTTCAGCTCGGTGGCCTTCGGCATCCGGCACAACTTCTGATCGCGACAAAGAGGAGACATCACTCATGAAACGTGCATTCACATCCGCATCGATCGCGGCCGCAACAGCGGTTCTCGCCAGCGGCGCCCACGCCCAGGAACTGGTCGTGAAGATCGGCCACGTCGGCCCTGTCTCCGGTGCCCAGGCCCACTACGGCAAGGACAACGAAAACGGCGCCCGCATGGCGATCGAGGATCTCAACGCGAAGGGCATCACGATCGGCGGCAAGAAGGCCAAGTTCGAGCTGGTGGCC
>DATKCI010000134.1:0-7068 GCA_035513255.1 Piscinibacter sp.
CAGGGGCCACGAAGGGGCCCCTTCGTGGCCCCTGGAGAGGGCTGGGGTGAGGGCCTCGGCGTGGGGGAACATCGGCTGTTTGTCCTTCGCCGCGCCCTCACCCTAACACTCTCCCAGAGGGAGAGGGAACAAGGTTTGCGCCCGGGCGGGGCGCTCGGCGGGGGGCCTTGGACAGGCTCAGGCCGAACGGGGGGGTGGGGGTCAACCCGCCTTGGCCACCTCGTGCCCGGCCATCAGTTCCAGGACCTTCACGAGCGCCGAGTGGTCGAGGTCGGCCATGCCGTTGGCGATGCAGGCCTGCATCAGCTGGGCGGCATTGGCCGTCTGCGGGAGCGCGACGCCGATTTCGCGTGCGCCTTCCAGCGCGAGGCCCAGATCCTTCTGGTGCAACCGGATGCGAAAGCCCGGGTCGAAGGTGCGCTTGATCATTCGCTCGCCATGCACTTCGAGGATGCGGCTGGACGCAAAGCCGCCCATCAGCGCCTGGCGCACCTTGGCCGGGTCGGCGCCCGCCTTGCTGGCGAACAGCAGCGCCTCGCCGACCGCGGCGATGTTCAGCGCGACGATGATCTGGTTGGCCACCTTGGTCGTCTGGCCGTCGCCGTTGCCGCCGACGAGCGTGATGTTCTTGCCCATCTTTTCGAGCAGCGGGCGCACCTTCTCGAACACCGCGGCGTCGCCGCCGCACATGATCGTCAGCGAGGCGGCCTTGGCGCCGACCTCGCCGCCGGAGACCGGCGCGTCGATGTAGTCCGCGCCGAGGGCGTTGATCTTCCGCGCGAAGGTCTTGGTGGCCATCGGCGAGATGCTGCTCATGTCGACGACGATCTTGCGGGGGCCGGAGCCGCCCTGCAGCCCGGCGGCCACGCCGGCTTCGCCGAACAGCACCGCTTCCACGTCGGGCGTGTCGGGCACCATCGTGAAGATCACGTCGGCGTTGCGGGCCACTTCTTCGCCGCTCGCACAGGCCTGTGCGTTCGTGGTGCGGATGCTCTCGGGCAGCTCGCGCCGGACGTGCACGTAGAGCGGGTGGCCTGCGTCGATCAGGTGCCGCGCCATCGGCGCGCCCATGATGCCCAGGCCGATGAATCCGATGTTCATGGCGTTTCCTTTGGTGGTGGTGTTCAGTAGGTGCCGGGGATCGGCGTCTGCGGCGGCGGCGCGGCGCGCATCTTGGCCATCACCTGCTGCGCGCCGGCGGCGATCAGCCGCGCGTCGGAGCTCACGGTGACGAACTGGAATCCCTTGGCGATGCGCTTCAGCGCCGACTCGGGGCTGCTGTTGTGGATGCCGGCCACCACGCCGTGCGCCTTCGCGCGCGCGAGGATGTGGTCGATGGCCTGCGCGGCCTTCTCGTCGACGTCGTCGAAGGTCGGCGTGCAGCCCAGGGCCAGCGAGAGGTCCGACGGGCCGATGTAGATCGCGTCCAGCCCTTCGACGGAGAGGATGTCGTCGAGGTTGTCCAGCGCCGCCGCCGTCTCGATCATCGCGAAGGTGACGATCGTGTCGTTGGCATGCTGCGGGTAGTCGGCGCCGCCGTACAGCAGTGCGCGCACCGGGCCGAAGCTGCGAGTGCCGCGCGGCGCGTAGTGGGTGTAGGCAACGAGCCGCTGCGCATCTTCGCGCGTGTTGACCATCGGGCAGATCACGCCGTAGGCGCCGGCGTCCAGCGTCTTCATCAGGATGCCCGGCTCGAGCCACGGCACGCGCACGACCGGCACGGTGGGGGTGGTGGAGATCGCCTGCAGCATCGTGACCATCGCCTGGTAGTCGACGACGCCGTGCTGCAGGTCGATGGTCAGCGAGTCCCAGCCCTGGTGGGCCATCGTCTCGGCCGAGAAGCTGTTCGGAATGGCGAGCCAGCCGTTGACGGCGGCGCCGCCGGTCTTCCAGATCTGGCGCAGTTTGTTGTCTCGCATGGTGTGCCTCGGGTTCAAGTTCAGCGGTCGAGCGCGGGGCGCTTGGGATCGAAGGTCCAGCCGGGGACCAGGTATTGCATCGCGGCGGCATCGTCGCGCGCGCCCAGACCGTGCTCGCGGTAGAGCTGGTGCGCGCGCTCGACCTCCGCCATGTCGAGCTCCACGCCGAGGCCGGGCTTGGCGGGCACCTGCACCATGCCGCCGCGGATCTGCAGCGGCTCCTTGGTGAGGCGCTGCCCGTCCTGCCAGATCCAGTGGGTGTCGATCGCGGTCACGCGCCCGGGCGCGGCGGCGCCGACGTGGGTGAACATCGCAAGCGAAACGTCGAAGTGGTTGTTGGAGTGCGAGCCCCAGGTCAGGCCCCAGTCGCGGCAGGTCTGCGCGACGCGCACCGAGCCGGCCATCGTCCAGAAGTGCGGGTCGGCCAGCGGGATGTCCACCGACTGCAGGGCGAGCGCATGGCTGAGTTGCCGCCAGTCGGTGGCGATCATGTTGGTGGCCGTGGGCAAGCCGGTGGTGCGGCGAAACTCGGCCATCACCTCGCGGCCGGAGAAGCCGTCTTCGGCGCCGCAGGGGTCTTCTGCGTAGGCGACCACGCCGCGCATGTCGCGCATCAGGCGGATCGCGTCTTTGAGCAGCCAGCCGCCGTTCGGGTCGAGCGTGACGCGGGCGTCCGGAAAGCGCTCGTGCAGCGCGCGGATCGCGTCGATCTCTTCCTCGGCGCGCAGGGCGCCGCCCTTGAGCTTGAAGTCGTTGAAGCCGTAGCGCTCGCGCGCCGCCTCGGCCAGCCGCACGACGGCCTCGGGTGTCATCGCCTTTTCGTGGCGCAGGCGAAACCAGTCGTTGTCGGCGCCGGGATCGCTCGCATACGGCAGGTCGGTGCGCGCGGTGTCGCCGACGAAGAAGAGGTAGCCCAGCATCTCCACCGCGTCGCGCTGCTGGCCTTCGCCGAGCAGCGCCGCGACCGGCACGTCCAGGTGCTGGCCCAGCAGGTCGAGCAGCGCGGATTCGATCGCGGTGACCGCATGGATGGTGGTGCGCAGGTCGAAGGTCTGCAGCCCGCGCCCGCCGCTGTCGCGGTCGGCGAACTGCTTCTGCACGGATTGCAGGAGCCGTTGGTGCGCGCCGATCGGCTGGCCCACGATGAGGCCGCGGGCGTCTTCGAGGGTCTGGCGGATCTTCTCGCCGCCCGGCACTTCGCCCACGCCGGTGCGGCCGGCGCTGTCGCCGAGGATCAGCAGGTTGCGGGTGAAGAAGGGGCCATGCGCGCCACTGAGGTTGAGCAGCATGCTGTCGCGGCCCGCAACGGGGACCACGCGCAGTTCGGTGATCAGGGGCGTGGAGCGTGTCATGGCGGGCCTCGTCAGTCTGTGCTGATCTTGCGCACCTCGATCACGTTTTTCCAGCGGGCAAACTCCTGCTGCTGGAAGGCGGCGAACTGGGCCGGCGTGTTGGCCACGATTTCGAAGCCGAGCGACGTGAACTGCTGTTTCGTCGGCCCGTCGTTGATCGCGGCGACGACGGCTTCATGCATCTTGCTGCGCACGTCCGCCGGCAGGCCCTTGGGGCCGACGACCGCCTGCCACGAGTACACGTCGACGTTCTTGACGCCGGCTTCGGCCATCGTCGGCACGTCGGGCAGCACGGCGGTGCGCTTCGAACTCGTGACCGCCAGCGCGCGCAGCTTGCCCGCCTTGACGTGCTGCATCACCGAGTTGATGTTCTGGAACGAGGCCTCGACCTGGGCGCCGAGCAGGTCCGACATCGCGGGGCCGCCGCCCTTGTACGGCACGTGCACGCCGGTCGTGCCGGTTTCGAGCCAGAACAGCTCGGCGGTGAGGTGGTCGCTGGAGCCGTTGCCCGACGACGCGAAACTCATCTTGCCCGGGTTGGCCTTTTGATGAGCCACCACGTCGGCCAGCGACTTGTGGGGCGAGGTGGCCGGCACCACGAGCACGTTCGGCGCCTGCACCGCGACCGTGATGTGGTCAAAGTCCTTCAGCGCGTCGTACGGCATGCTTTTGATCAAGTGAGGCACGATGACCAGCGGGCCGAGCGAGGTGACGAGGAAGGTGTAGCCGTCGGGCGCGGCGCGGGTGACTGCGGCAGCGCCGATCGTGCCGGTGGCGCCGGCCTTGTTCTCGATGACGAACGTCTGCCCGAAGGTCTTGCTGAGCGTGGGCGCGAGGGCGCGTGCGATGGCGTCGGTGGACCCGCCGGGCGGGAACGGCACGACCAGCGTCACCGGCTTGGCCGGCCACGACTGCGCGTGGGCGGCGGTGGCGGCGGCCACGCCGAGCAGGAGGGTCGACAGCAACTTCTTCATGGTCAGGTCTCCGAGGGTTTGATGGCGGTGGTAGCGCTACCTTGCGCATCTCGAAATGGTAGCGCTACCTATCGCTCACTTCAAGGACCGATGACTAGGTGCAAACCCGGATCGGGTGGGTCAGGTGGTCTGGCGGTCGACGATCGAGAAACCGATGTCGACCACGCGCGGGTCCACGGTGCGGCCTTCCGCGCGGTCCACGATGAACTGCGCGGCTTGTCGCCCGATCGCCGCGCCGTTGATGTGCACGGTGGTCAGCGCCGGATGCAGGTCGGCCGCGAACGCGAGGTCACCGAAGCCGACGACGGCCACCTCGCCGGGAACCGCGATGCCATCGGCCTGCGCCTGCGTCAGCACGCCCAGCGCGAGCAGGTCCGAACTGCAGAAGACGGCATCGACGCGGGGGGGCGCGCGCATCAGCTCGGCCATCGCCGCGCGGCCGCTGGCGAGCGTGGTCGGCGCCGGCACGACGATCGCGCGCGGCTCCTCCAGGCCGAGCGCGAGGGCCCGGGCCTGAAACGCCTCCTGGCGGCGCCGGGCGCGCTCGTCGTCGCCGTTCACGATGGCCAGGCGCCGCCGCCCCTTGGCATGCAGGAACTCGGCGACCGCGCGCCCGACCTCGGCGTGCGAAAAGCCGACCAGCATGTCCAGCGGCGTCGGCGTGAGGTCCCAGGTCTCGACCACCGGAATGCCCGAGGCGAGGAGGCGCCGGCGGCCTTCGGCGGAATGCATGATGCCGGTGAGCACGATGCCGTCCGGCCGTCGGCCGATGATGGCGCCGAGCAGCGCGTCTTCGCGGTTGCCGACGTAGCCGGATTGGCCCAGCATCAGCTGGTAGCCGCGCTCGGCCAGCGAATCGGTCAGCGCCTGGACCGTCTCCAGGAACACCGGGCCCGAGATCGTCGGCACCACGGCCGCCACGAGCCGGCTGCGCGACGAGGCGAGGCCGCCGGCGAGGATGTTGGGCACGTAGCCGGTGCGGGCAATCGCCTCGCGGACCTTCTTGCGCACTTCCTCCGAGACCTGCTCGGGGGTGTTGACGGCGCGCGACGCGGTGATGGGCGCCACGCCGGCGAGCTTGGCCACGTCGTGCAATGTGACGGCGCCGCTGCCGCGCCGGCTGCGGCGGGCTTGGGTGGGTTCGCTGGCCATGGCGGATTCTATGCGGCTGGCAGCGCTACCGTACGGGCGCGACGAGGCCACGACGGCAGTGGCCGCCTGCCCGAAGCGGCGTACCGGTGGTACAACGAGGCCCGGCGTTCGTCCGAGCGCCATTCGCCAATCAACAACGAGGTGACCATGAGCGCAGACAAAGACCGAGCCATCCGCCGACAGAAGCAAAAACGAGCGAAGGACTTGAAGCGAGACGCGCGTGCGCAGCGGCAGCAGCAGGCCAGCGCACAGCCCGGTTCGACGAAGAGCTCGACCGAACAGAAAGCCGGCTGACGGCCGTCGCCCTCTCCCACCCCGCCGTCCGTCACCCAGGAGCACCCCATGCCCGCCGAACGCAAGACCCTCGCCAAGTACGGCGCCAAGATTCCCGTGGCCCGCAACACCGGCGCCAAGCAGGCGCAGCCGGCCAAACCCGACGCACCGGCGGACACCGCGGCAAAGACTGCGGTGCGGTCCAAGAAGGGCGGCGACAAGAAGCGTTGAGACACCGCACCCGGCCGGGCTCGGTGTCTTTCCTTCGTTGACCGCTGCGCAGTGATGCCCGGCTCGACCTGGCAAGCCATCGCCGACCTGGCGCAGGCGCACGAAATCCTCTGGCCGCGCGACCCCGCCGCGGCGCCCGCACCCGGCCAAGCGCCCTGGGGTGTGCACCACGACGATCCGCCGCCCTACAACCGCTTGCGCGGGCCGGTGCATGCCCGCGGTCCGCAGTCCGGCGTGGTCTGGCAGCATGGCCGGGAGCTCGCGGCCTGGGGCGAGCCGGATCGGGCGGACCTGACCTTCAGCGTCGCGAAGACGTATCTGGCGCTGCTGGCGGGCGTGGCCCAGGCGCAAGGTCTGCTGCCCGATCTGCATGCGACCGTGGCGGCGCGGCTGCCCGGCATCGGCTTCGACGACAGCGATCACAACCGCGCGATCACCTGGGGCCATTTGCTGACGCAGACCAGCGAGTGGGAGGGCACCTGCTTCGGTGTACCCGACACGGTGGACCGCTGGCGCAAGGTGGCGCAGGACCCGCGCCCGGCCGGCGGGCCGAAGGGCGGCGCGCGTCCGTTGCAGCCGCCCGGCACCTACTGGGAATACAACGACGTGCGCATCAACCAGCTCGCGCTCGCGCTGCTGCACCTGTTCCGCGCGCCGCTGCCGCAGGTGTTCCTGGACTGCGTGCTGCGGCCGCTCGGCGGGGGCGACGGTTTTGCGTGGCGCGGCTACGACGACTCCTGGGTGGAGCTCCTCGGCGTGGGCCGCGTGCAATCAGTGCCGGGCGGCTCGCACTGGGGCGGCGGCGTGTCGATCAGTGCGCGCGATCAGGCGCGCATCGGGCAGATGCTGCTGGAAGGTGGGCGCGGTACCGGCCGGCCGCTCATCGGCCGCGAGTGGATCGAAGCGATGGGCGAACCGTGCGCGATCGCGCCGTTCTACGGGCGGCTGGTGTGGCTCAACCCGGGTGGCAAGGCGTTCCCGGGTGCATCACCGCAGGCGATGTTCATGCTGGGCGCGGGCGGCCACACGGTCTGGGTCGACCCCGGCTTGGATGCGGTGGTCGTGTTGCGCTGGCTCGATCCCGCACGTGGCCCCGCGGTGGTTCGTCGGATTGCGGCGGCCCTCGAAGTCTCGTAGCCCGGATGCAATCTCATGGGCGCCAACTTT
>DATKCI010000135.1:0-2500 GCA_035513255.1 Piscinibacter sp.
CCCCGCGGCCGACGTCGACTCTCAGTCGCGAGATCCGACGCAACAGCTGTCCTGATTTCGGCTACGCGAGCGAGACAGCCATGGCGCTGCACGCCTCGCGGCGCACGGCCGCCAAGCTCGATGTGACCGGCGTCGCCTGGGGCGTCGTGCTGACCCTGCTGAGCTGGAAGTGGTCGCCACAGCAGATTGCCGCTACGCTCAAGCGCGTGTACCCCGACCAGCCCGAACATCACGTGTCGCACGAGACGATCTACACGGCCATCTATGCCCAGCCGCGAGGCGAGCTGCGCCGCCAGCTCGTCGCCTGTCTGCGCCAGGGGCGCAGCACGCGCATGCCGCGTACCCGTGGCACCGACCGGCGCGGTCAGATCCCCGAGATGGTCAGCATCCACGTGCGCCCGCCCGAGGTCGACGATCGCGTCATGCCTGGGCATTGGGAAGGCGACTTCATCAAGGGTGCGGCCAACAAGTCCTCGGTGGGCGTGCTCGTGGAGCGCACGAGCCGCCTGGTGCTGCTCGCACGCATGGAGGACGCCACCGCTGCGGCGGCGCTGGCCGGCTTCACGGTCAAGCTCACTCCGCTGGAGGTGTTCGCACAAACGCTGGCCAACTCTCATAAGCCATCAACTTCAGTTCATTGACCCCGGTGTTGCGCTTCGCTCTTGAAACCGCCCTGCAATCAACCTTGAGCTGATCCATATTGGACTTCGCCAGATTGCCATGCCTCGGTTCATCCGGCCAGGTTGACAAGCGCAAAGCCGCCGTTCATCAGTACCCGCTGATGGCCGGTCGCCGGTATTGGCGGACGGCAGCTTCGGAGCGGCTCAGATCAAGTCGCTTTTCGGGTATGGTGCGACTTCGAGGTCGCAGTCGTCAGCGTCGGCATGGCGCTCAGGTTGCCAGTTGGCTGTCGGTGGTGGGCACCGGCAGTCGGCCACGAGCTGCCCTCCACGAACGACCGCTTCCCGATGTGTCAGTTGCTGGTCGTTGCGCCCAGCCGCAAGACTGCGTGTCTCACGTGAAGCGCTCCTTGGCGAGAGCCGATTGACCCCCATCTTTCATCGCAGAAGCGCAACGGCGGCCGAGAAGCTGCCGAACGCCGCTGTTGTCGTTATGAGGACGATGCGCGCCACGCGCCCGGCGTCGGCGCCAAAGCGCTCGGCCAGCATCGGCACATTGCTCGCACTAGGCAGCGCGGCCGCGAGGACGAGCACCGTCAATGAGAAGCCGTCCAGGGCGACACCCGCAGCGATGAGGAGCTTGCCGACAACGAAGACCAGGACCGGGTGAACGATCAACTTGTAGAACACCACTTGCGGCACGTCGGCGCGGCGAGGACTCTGGGCCGAACGCGTCGCCGAGGCGCTTGCCATCCGAGAGCGCGCGAGAACGGCACCCAGCGTGAACAGCGCCACCGGCGACGCGCCGTCGGCCAGCATCTCCACCGCGCTCATCGCAGGCCCCGGCGGCAGGATGCCAGTCGCCGCCGACATGCAGCCAAGCAGGATGGACCAGGGCAACGGGTTGACAACCATTCCACTGAGCGCCTGCAGTGCGGCACGGCGCACACCGTGCTCGCCGGCTGCGTCCAGGCGCGACAGCGCGATGCACAGCGACGACGTGACCACCATGTCGAGGGCCAGGCACACGATGGCCGGCCCGGCGGCCTGCGATCCGAGCAGGGCCACCAGTAGCGGCACGCCAGCTGGTTCGATCAAGCACTGAGCGCAAGTTGCGGAGCCGTGCTTACGATGTGCTTACTTTGGGTGAGGAGGCGCGAGGCACCTAGCGCGATGCTGCGCTAAGTGCCTGCTGCTCAACGAGTATTTTGGTGGGCCCTGAGTGACTCGAACACTCGACCAACGGATTAAGAGAACGGATTCCTACAAGTATAGCCTTTTGGATCAAGGACTTAGCGCATGCCGCAACCCCTCACTACGTCGGATCAAGGGGTTGCGACCCCCCCGGTCCCCACAGTTCCCCCCACACTCCTTGTCCCCGTCGGCGTGAACGACGAGAGGGCCCAGCGCGAGTGGGAGCACGAGCAGGTTCAGCGCGGCGTGACCCGCTACCGCGACTCGCTCCGCAAGGTCAGCGAGGACGGTAAGGTAACCCCACGCGGGCTCGAAGCATTGGAGCCCGGCCAAGTCATCGCCGAGGACCTCATCGGCCCGCTCGTCGAGCGCATCCGCGGCGCCCAGCAGGTCGCCTTCGACGACATCACGAAGCTCTCGAAGCCGGCCGACTATGCCTGGGGCATGGCGCTGCTGCCGGCCGAGACGCTGGCCGCCTGCACGGTGCTCCACGCGCTGTCCCGGTACGAGCCTGGGCCCTTCACCGCCTGCGCCATCGCGCTCGGCACGCGGGTCCAGCACGAGTGGGAGTTCCAGAACTGGAAGGCCGCCGAGGCCGCCGAAGAGAAGGCGCGGAAGGAGCGCGGCGCCGACGAGTTCGTGCCCAACCTGTTCAAGCTCATGCTCCATCGCAACAAGGACCAGGT
>DATKCI010000136.1:0-2650 GCA_035513255.1 Piscinibacter sp.
TGCTCGATGCTCGCCATGCAGGCCGAAGGCGCGGACCTCCTCACCATCGAGGGGCTCGCCAAGGCGGACGGCACGCTGCATCCGATGCAGGCGGCGTTCAAGGAACACCATGGCCTGCAGTGCGGCTTTTGCACCCCCGGCATGGTGATGAACGCAGTCGATTTCGCCACGCGCCATCCGGGCGCAAACGAGCAGGAGGTGCGCGAGTCGCTGGAAGGCAACCTGTGCCGCTGCACGGGCTATCACAACATCGTCAAGTCCATCGTGGCCGGTTCCAAGACTATGGCCGCCAAGTAGGCAACGTAACGGACACCAGGAGCCATCCATGGGTGCACCGCTGATCGGCGCTCGCATACAGCGCAAAGAGGATTACCGCTTTCTCACCGGCGCGGGCCAGTACACCGACGACGTCACGCTGCCGCACCAGACCTACGCCGCGTTCGTGCGCTCGCCGCACGGGCACGCGAAAATTAAATCCATCAACGCCGCCAAGGCGAAAGGCGCGCCCGGCGTGCTTGCCGTGTACACGGGCGAGGACATCGCTGCCGCCAAGCTCGGCGGGCTGCCCTGCGGCTGGCTGATCACCGACGTCAATGGCCAGCCGATGAAGGAGCCGCCGCACCCGGTGCTCGCGCAGGGCAAGGTGCGCTACGTCGGCGACCACGTCGCCGTGGTCGTCGCCGAGACCCAGGACCAGGCGCAAGACGCCGCCGAGCTGGTGCAGGTGGACTACGAGGTGCTGCCCGCGGTGGCTGACGGTCGCCTCGCGCGCGCCAAGGGCGCGCCCCAGCTGCACGAGATCGCCCCGGACAACACCTGCTACGTGTGGGCGCTGGGCGACAAGGCCGTGGTGGACGCAGCTTTTGCCAAGGCCGCGCACGTCACCAAGCTCGATTTCGTCAACAACCGCCTGATTCCGAACGCCATCGAGCCGCGCGCGGCCAACGGCTCCTACAGCCGCGCCGACGACAGCTATACGCTGTACGTCGCCAACCAGAACCCGCACGTCGAGCGGCTGCTGATGACCGCCTTCGTCATGGGCCTGCCCGAGCACAAGGTGCGCGTGGTGGCGGGTGACGTCGGCGGCGGCTTCGGCTCCAAGATCTTCCTCTATGCCGAGGACGTGGTCGTCACCTGGGCGGCCAAGCAGCTCAACCGGCCTGTGAAGTGGACCGCGGACCGCTCGGAGTCCTACGTATCGGATGCGCACGGGCGCGACCACCACACGATCGCCGAGCTGGCGCTGGACAAGGACGGCAAGTTCCTTGCCATGCGCGTGAAGACCACGGCGAACGTGGGCGCCTACCTGTCGACCTTCGCCTCGGCGGTACCCACGATCCTGTACGCGACGCTGCTCGCCGGGCAGTATACGACGCCGCTCATCTTTGTCGAGGTGACTGCGGTATTCACTAATACGGCACCGGTCGATGCATTACGCGGCGCTGGCCGCCCCGAGGCGGCCTTCGTGGTCGAGCGCCTGGTGGAAACAGCGGCGCGAGAACTGAAGATGGACCCGGCGGAAATCCGCCGCAAGAACTTCATCCGCAGCTTCCCATACCAGACGCCGGTCGCGCTGCTCTACGACATCGGCGACTACGACGCCACCATGGACGCGGCGCAAGAGCTCGGCGACGTCGCCGGCTACCCGGCGCGCAAGAAGGCGTCCGAAGCCAAGGGCAAGCTGCGCGGCATGGGCTACGCGGCCTACATCGAAGCCTGCGGCATCGCGCCCTCCGCGGTCGCGGGTTCGCTGGGCGCGCGCGCCGGCCTGTTCGAGGCGGGCGAAGTGCGCGTGCACCCGACCGGCTCGGTCACGGTGTTTACCGGCTCGCACTCGCACGGCCAGGGCCACGAAACGACATTCGCGCAAGTGGTCGCCGACCGGCTGGGCATGCCGATCGAAAACGTGGACATCGTGCACGGCGACACCTCGAAGATCCTGTTCGGCATGGGCACTTACGGCTCGCGCTCGGCTGCTGTGGGCGGCACCGCCATCGTCAAGGCCCTCGACAAGATCATCGCCAAGGGCAAGAAAATCGCTGCGCACCTGCTGGAGGCGGCCGAGGGCGACATCGAGTACGCGAGCGGCGTGTTCAAGGTCGCCGGCACCGACAAGCAGAAGCTGTTCGGCGAAGTGGCCTTCGCCGCCTACGTGCCGCACAACTATCCGCACGACAAGCTCGAGCCCGGCCTGAATGAGAACGCGTTCTACGATCCCACCAACTTCACCTTCCCCGCCGGCACCTACGTGTGCGAGGTGGAGATCGATCCGGAGACCGGGGTGGTCAAGGTGGACCGCTGGACCGCGGTGGACGACTTCGGCAAGATCATCAACCCGATGATCGTCGAGGGCCAGGTGCACGGCGGCCTCGCGCACGGCATCGGCCAGGCGCTCACCGAGGGCGCGAAGTACGACTCTACCGGGCAGCTGCTCACCGGCTCGTTCATGGACTACTGCATTCCGCGTGCCGACGACCTGCCCAACTTCCAGGTCGACACGCGCGAGACACCCTGCACGCACAATCCGCTCGGCGTGAAGGGCTGCGGCGAGGCGGGGGCGATCGGCGCTCCGGCCGCGCTCATCAATGCCATCACCGACGCGCTCGGGGTGAAGGACATCCCGATGCCGGCGACGCCGCAGACCGTGTGG
>DATKCI010000137.1:0-16528 GCA_035513255.1 Piscinibacter sp.
TGGGAGAGGGGACCGAGCACCGAAAGCCGGGGTGCACTCGCATCAGACGGGTTCAGCGATGATCGTCGCTTCGCCGCGTTGATTGTGAAGACCGGCTACGACGCGTTTGCGTAGTCAGGCTGCAGAAACTCGCACAGCAACCGGTGGAAGTGGTGCACCCCTTGCTCGCGCGACGGCGAGTAGCGCCCGCCCTGGTACCAGCGTGAACGCACGCCGCGCTGCACCGCCTGCACGGCCTCCTCGTCTTCCATCTCGACCTGGTCCAGCCCGTTGCCGGCGCCGGCGTCGAGCTTGCTCTCGTCCCAGACGTAAGTCCGAAACGCGATGCGCGTGCGCGCGATGCCTTGCGGCTGCACCCAGTTCAGCGACAGGCCCCACGGATAGAAGTTGAGCATCAGGTTCGGGAACACCCAGTAGTAGTAGGCGGCGATCCGCTGGCCGTGGTCAGGCGACTGGGGCGGCAGGTCGAACACCAGTTCGCCGTCTTTCGCGAGCGCGAGCTGCAGGTTCGCGTAGCGGTAGATCTCGCTGCGGTAGTTGCGGAAGTCGAGCACCTGGTTCAGCGCCGGGTGGATGAACGGGATGTGCAGCCCTTCGAGGTAGTTCTCGACGTACAGCGCCCAGTGCGCGTCGATCTCGAAGTCGCGGTCGCGCGACGCGTCGTGGCGGAATTCGGCCAACGGCAGCCAGCCGAGCCGAGCCGTCACGTCGCCGAAGAAGGCGTCGAGCGGCGCCGCCGCGTCGACGGCCGCGAAGAGTTGCGAGCCCAGCTGGCCGAACGGCACCTCCGGCAGGTTGTCTGCCGGCGACGGGAAGTTGCGCGCCCCGCCGAACTCGGGCATGAAGGTCATGCGCCCCGCCAGGTCGAAGCGCCGCGAGTGGTAGCTGCAGCGGATCTGCTCGCCGCGGCATGGCGCCTTCACGAGCAAATTGCCGCGGTGGGTGCAGACGTTGGACAGGCAGCGGAGCAGGCCGCCCGCATCGCGCGACAGCAGCAGCGGCTCGTCCAGGCAACCGGCGAGCAGCTCGCGCGGAGACAGCGAGCCGGGCTCGGCCACGTCGGTGTCGTCGCCTATCCATTGCCAGGTTCGGGCGAAGATGCGTTCGCGCGCCAGCGCGTAGGCGGCCGGGTCGACATAGAACGAACTCGCGATCGTCGCGGCGATGGTGATGTCGGGGTCGACGGTGTAGGGCGTGTGCAAGAAACCTCCAGCGAGCGGCAGACGCCGCCAGCATGGGCCACGCCACGGCATCGCGCCAGCGGTGGAAACAAGGGGTTTCAGAAGCGGGAATTGCCGGCTGTGGACCGGCTTGTTCGTCGCACCGAATGAGCGCCCATCCTCCTAGCATGCCAATCGAAGTCCCCCTGCCCCGAAAGCCGCCCATGCCCGTCGACGCCCAACTCCGTTCGCTCAACATCGATATTCCCGCCCAGCCCGAATCCCTGGTCAAGCTGTCCCTGCTGCTGGCCGACGACGAGGTCAACATCCAGGCGCTGGGCGGATTGATCGAATCCGACATGGCGCTCGCGTCGGCCGTGCTGAAGGCGGTGAACTCGTCGCTGTACGGACTGGCCGGGCGGGTACAGAGCGTGCAGCAGGCGATCACGTTCCTCGGCACGCGCGAAGTCTCGGCGGTGACGTTCGAGATGGGCCTGAAGGCGGTGTTCCCGCCGGCACCCGAGCTGGAGCCGGTGTGGGAACGCGCCGGCGTGCGCGGGCTTTTGATGGGCCGCATCGGCACCGCGATCGACGTCGACCCGTGGGCCGCGCATTCAGCCGGGCTGTTCGAGGAATGCGGCAAGGCGGTGCTGTACCGCCACGCGGCGGTTCGATATCGTCCGATGCTGAAGGCGGCCAAGGACGACGAGGAGCTGCTGTTCCTCGAACACCAGGAATTCGGCGTCAGCCACGATGCGCTGGGCGCCGCGCTGTGCGAAAGCTGGGGCCTCGCGCCGGCAGCGGTGCACAGCGTGCGCTATCACGTCATCGTCAACACCACCCGCGAGCTGCCGATGCAGGTGCAACGCCGCGCGATCTGCGCGATCTCGGCGCTGGCCAACGCGCTGATGGCCGACCCGGACACGGTGGACGACGTGGCGCGCGCCGTGGCGCCGCAGGCCGACATGGACGTCGTGATGGTGCTGCGCGGAACGCGGCGCGTGCAGGAGCAGATCGAAGCGGCGGTGGCTAGGGCGCCGGCGGCGCCCTAGCCTTCGGCCGAATCTACGGCTCCTCCAGCCTCCTCCGAGAGGAGGCTCCAGCAAGAGTGACGATCGGCCCTGCGGGCCGGAAAATATTCGCGGACGGTTTCATCCGGGGCACGTCACTGCTGGCCTTGCTTGTAGATCGCCTCGGCCAGCGCCAGCAACTGCTCCCTCGGCAACGCCCCGACCAGCGCATAGCCGGTCGGCCCGTCGACCCAATAGAACATGCCGAGCTCGCCCTGCTGCTCGTAGCGGAACGCCGCCGGCGTACTGCCGTCCGGCTTGCGCAGGTACACCGTCACACGCTGCGGGGCGGTTTCGCCGCTGCGCTGGTACATCAGCTGTGCGCTCGGGCCGGTCACGTCCGGCAGCAGCCGACCGCCGACGAGTTCGTAACCCTGGCTGCGCAGATCGAACAGCTTGACCGGCATGTCCAGCCGCTTCGTCAGCCAGCGCGCGAGGTGCTCCTCCTGCGCGCGCGCATCGGCGGCCGACTGGCCGGCCACCGCCACCTCGACCGGGTGGCGCACCTCCGGGACGTAGACCGTGTGCGCGACGACCGCGCGCCGCTCCCAGCTGTCGGCAGCCTGCGCGATGTCGGTTTGGCTCTGCCAGCGCCACATCGCGCCCGCGCCCAGCGCGGCGCCGATGCCGAGCACCCCGACGGCGGCGGCCCAGCGCAGCCAGCCGCGCGGCGGCGCCACCGACGGGGCGTGGTTCCACACCAGCTGCTCCAGCCGGGTCGGCACCGGCTCTTCGATGGCGGCGGTCAAGCGCGCACGCAACGCGTCGCGGTCGGCAGCCCACAGGCGAACGCGCGCCGCGTCGTCCAAGTGCTCGCGCAGCCAGGTTTCCACCTCGATACGCTCGTCCTTGCCGAGCTCGTCGTCGAGCCAGGCCGACAGTTTGTCGTCGAGGTGGGGATCAGTGAAGGGGGTACTCATGACATTCAGACGACACGGCGCAGGCCGCGCGTCCCGGTGGGAGAAGGGGCGTGGCCGTCGAGCAGTGCACGCAGGGCGGCCCGGCCGCGCGACACGCGCGACATCACGGTGCCCACCGGAATGCGCAGCACTTCGGCGCATTCGGCATACGACAACTGCTCCAGCGTGACCAGCAGCAAGGGTTCGCGCTGCTCGACGCTCAGCCGCGACAGCGCGCTCATCAAGTCCATGCGCAGACCCGGATCGGGCTGTGCGCTTGCAACCGCGTCGGGCCCGTCCTGCATCTCCAGCGGCTCGACCGGGAACACGCGGGAATGGCGGCGGCGGTCGTCCATGAAGGCGTTGTGCGCAATGCTGATGACCCACACGAGGATGTCGCGCCGCTGGTCGAACTGATGCCAGTGCGCGAGCGCGCGTTCGAGGGCGGTCTGCACCAGGTCGTCCGCGGTGCTCGTGTCGAACACCAGTGAACGCGCATACCGCCGCAGGCGCGGGATGGTCGTCAGCAGCTGCTGGCGGAAAGCGGTCGGTGCATTCACCTGGGGTGTACGGGACGGCGGCAGAGGTTATTCCCTGGCGCCGGCAGGGTCGGCTCGAAGGTGTGCGCACTATGTCACGGCGCGCGGCCGGCCGGGTGCCCGCGCCGGTCGTGGACGATCCGGGACAATGTCGCCATGACCCCACCGATCCGGGCGTTGGCGCCCGACTTTTCCGCGCAGGACTTTCGATCCGCCCTCGGCATGTTCGCCACCGGCGTGACCATCGTGACCGCGCGCGACGCGGCCGGCAACCGCATCGGGTTGACCGCCAACTCGTTCAACTCGGTGTCGCTGGCCCCGCCGCTGGTGCTTTGGAGCCTGGCGCGCTCGGCCGGCTCGATGCCGGCGTTCACCCGCGGCTCGCACTATGCGATCAACATCCTCTCCGCCGAGCAGCACGAACTCGCCGAACGCTTTTCACGCAAGGAGGCCGACCGCTTCGCCGGCGTCCTGTTCCGCGAAGGCAGCGGCGGCGCGCCTATCCTCGAAGGGTCGGCGGCGGTGTTCGAGTGCTTCAACCGCAGCCGCTACACCGAAGGCGACCACGTGATCTTCGTCGGCGAAGTCGAGCGCTGCGAGCGCCGCGAAGGCGCCTCGCCGCTGATCTTCCACGGCGGGCGTTACTTCACCGAGCTGCCGCTGTAGCGGCCGCCTGCCGCGCGGCCTGCGTGCAGCCGCCGTAGCCCCAGGCGTCCGCGGCGATCTCGTCGACGACGACGTAGCTCGCCGCATCCAGTCCGCCGAGCAGCGTCGACAGCTCATCGAAGACGGCGGCGACGAAGCGCGCCTTCTCGTCCGCCGTGTTGGTGCCGGCGGTCACCTGGATCGAGACATGCGCCGTCGAGTGCGGGGGCGACGTGAGCGGCCGCGCGCCGATGAACCAGGCGGCGGGGTCGACCGCCTCCACCCGCACGGCGGTGAGTTCGCGCTTCTTGCGCAGCACGCGCTCGGCCAGCCCGGTGAGCGCGCGGGCCAGCGTGTCCGCGTCGGCGCTGACGCCAGCCACCGGTGCTACTTGAATATGGATGAATGGCATTGCCAGTCCTCATGGTCGTCGTTCGATGAAACGCGGGGCCGCTCAACGGCGGGTCCAGCTGCCGATGCGATGGTGGCCGGCCTGCTCGCCCCAGGCGATGAGGCGGGTGCCAAGGCGGTGCCACCAGGCGGCGTGGGGCTGATCGACCTGGCGCCGAACCGGGACGGCCGAGCGCGGGGCGGGGGTCGTGGCGAAGAACCAGTTGGGTGTCATGGCGTGCTCCGTTTCCGTGGTGCAACCACTGTAGGTTTGCGCAATCGCACGTACAAGACGGCGAATTGCATTGCGAGTTTGCGTTTTTGCAGCGGACGCGCTACGCTCCCGCCGCATGAACGCACTCGACTGGGACGATTTGCGCGTCGCGCTGGCGGTGGCCGATGCCGGTTCGCTGGCCGGCGCGGCGCGCGCACTGAACGTCAATCACACGACCGCGCTGCGCCGTCTCGACGCGCTCGAAGCACGGCTGAACACGCGCCTGTTCGAGCGCCAGCGCGGCGGCTACGTGCCGACCGAAGCCGGCGAGATGCTCGCCGACGAAGCGCGTGCGATCGCACCGCGGGTGGACGACCTGCAGCGCCGCCTGCTCGGCCGCGACCTGCGGCTCACCGGCAGCGTGCGGCTGACCACGGCGTTCGTCACGATGGCCTATCTGCTGCCGCAGGCGCTGGCCGACTTTGCGCGCGCGCACCCCGGCATCGAAGTCGAGGTGGCCGAGAGCAGCGCGCTGCTCGACCTGTCGCGCCGCCAGGCGGACGTGGCGCTGCGCTTGTCGACCCAGGTGCCGGAGCACTGGGTCGGCCGCTCGCTCGGCACCGCGCGGTACCGGGTCTACGCGAAGCGCGGCGTGCCCGGCCTGCCGCAGCGCGAAACGCCGCTGGCCGCGCTGCTTGCCGAGGCGCCGTGGGTCACGTTCGAGCGCGAGGGCACCGGCAACCGCTGGGCCCGCTGGATGCAGCAGCACGTGCCGCCGCAGCAGGTGCTGCTGCGCGTGGACATCTTCAACAGCCTGGTGGCGATGCTGCGCACCGGGCTGGGCATCGGCGTGCTGCCGTGTTTCGCGGCGGCGAACGAGCCCGAACTGGTGCCGGTCTCCAGCGAAATCCCCGAACTCGCCGCGCCGCTGTGGATCCTGACCCATCCCGACCTGCGCCGCACGGCGCGCATCCAGGCTTTCATGCAGGGGGTCGGGGATGCGGTGGCGGCGAAACTGAAGGCGGCGGGTTGAGGTCGGCGATGGGCGGGCGTGGCGGCGCTTAGGGTCCCGCCGGCGTCACATCCTCGAGGGAGGGGCTGCCCGCGATCCACCTGAGTTCCAGGCGGACGGCGATCTCGCGCAGCAGGCGGTCCCGGTCCAGCGGCTTGGACAGGAAGGCGACTGCGTCTTCGCCGGGCCCGACGGCCACGGCGTCGGCATCGACGGTGGCCGACATCGCGAGGATGGGCACGCGGCGCAGCGATTCGATCTCGTGGATCAGCGCCATCGCCTGCATGCCGCCCATCACCGGCATCTCGACGTCCATCACGATGAGGTCCGGCGGCGTCGACGCGGCGCTCTCCAGCGCCTGGCGGCCGTCGCCGGCTTCGTCGACCTCGAAGCCGAGCGGGAGCAGCATGTCCCGCAGAACGAGGCGATTGGCGGGCAGGTCGTCGACCACCAGGATGCGCCTGCGCGGCCCCTCGTAGCCGATCACGGCCGGCCCGGCCGTCGCGCCGATGCCGAGGGGCGCGACGAGCACGTCGAGTTCGAACCAGAATGTCGCGCCCCGGCCCGGCACGCTCGAGACGTGGAGGTCGCCGCCCATGAGCCGCACCAGCTCGCGGCTGATCGCCAGTCCCAGCCCGGAGCCGATGGTCCGGCGGCGCGCATCGCCGGTCTGCTCGAACGGATGGAAGATCATCTCGAGCTGGTCGGCCGGGATGCCCACGCCGGTGTCGCGCACCTCGAAGCGAAGCCTCGCGAGCCGCGCGTTGCCGCGGACGCGGCGCACGCGCAGCGCGACTTCGCCGCGATCGGTGAACTTCACCGCGTTGCTGAGGAGGTTCAGGAGCACCTGTCGCAAGCGCTTTTCGTCGCCGACGATGGTGGACGGCACCTCCTGCGCGATGTCGACGACGAACCGCAGCCCGGCCTCTTCGGCCTTTACGCGAACGATGTCGGCCGTGACGCGCAGGCATTCGAGCAGCGGCAGGTCGTCCAGAAAGAGCTCGAGCTTGCCGGCATCGTGCTTGGCGAGATCGAGCAGGTCGTTGATCAGCGCCAGCAGGTGGTCGCCGCTTCGGTGAATCGTGGCGACCGCAAACTGCTGCCGCTGCGACAGCGAGGGGTCCCGCTCGAGAATCTGGGCGTAGCCGAGCACTGCGTTGAGCGGCGTGCGCAGCTCGTGGCTCATCGTCGCGAGGAACGTGGCCTGCGCGGCGCGCGCGGCCACGGCGGCGTCGCGCGCCGCGATCAGGTGCTGCTCGGCTTCCCGGCGCAGCGTGGCGTCGCGGATCACGAGCACCACGAGGTCGCCGCCGCCGGAGCTCACCGGATTGAGCGAGACCTCGACAGGAATCGTCCGCTCGTCGCCGCTGCGTGCGAACGCATCACGCGTGACCCCCGGCAGGGTGAGCGACTCCCATTCGAACCCCGGCATCAGCCGCTCCACGGGCAGGCCGGCCGCCTGGGCGTGGCGCACGCCGAACATGCGCTCCGCGGCGCGATTCACCTGCACCACGGTTCCCGCCTGCAGCACGACGATGCTGTCGGCCGTGTTGTCGATGATCGCGCTGAGGCGCTGCTGTTCCTCCTCGAGCCGTGCCCGCGTCAGCGCCAGCTGGCTGCGGTCTGACAGGAACTGTTCCACGGCGCGTGCCATCGCGCCGATCTCGTCGTCGCCGTGAACGGGCACGCACGCAGGCGCGTCTGCGCTGCCGTCGTCGACCGTGCGCAGGCTGCGGCTGACCTGCTGCAGCCGGGCGACCACGTGGCGGCCGAGCAGCAGGCGGGCAATCAGCCAGGCGCTCAGCAGGCTGAACGCGAGCCAGGCGACGACCCAGTACGCGCTCACGTGCGAGGCGTCGACGACGCGCTGCACGGCGGCCTGGTAGGTCCGCGTCACGTGACCCGACTGTTCGCGCGCGGCGCGTGTCATCGCATCGGCATGCAGCTGCATCTCGTCGCGATAGTCGCTCAGTGCGGCCGATCGCACCGCCTGCGCGCCGGGCAGCGAGGCGGATTCCCGCGCGTAGGCGATGACGTGGGCCGAGCTGCGGAACAGCTGGCTGGCCATGTGCAGGTCGAGCACCGAGACGTCGTCGCCGACGGCCAACCGCGCCGTCAGCGCGTCGAGCGCGTCGAGCTCCTCCAGGATCCGCTCATAGCTCCTGCGCGCCGCCGCGCTCGACTCGGCCGCCACCATCCGGTCTGCCAGCAGCTGGATCTGCTGCGTGCGTTGCTGCAGGTCCTGCGCACTTTGCATCAGCGCGAGACGCTCCTGCGAGAACTCGCGTGCCGCACTGCTCGTGGTGTACAGGGCGTAGACCGCGGTCGCGCCGCCGGCGACCACGAGCACACCCATCGCGAACAGGGCGACGGCGAACTGCGCGCGAAGCGAGTGGGGCATGAGCCGGGCGAGCAGGGCGGAACCTCGGTGAGCAGGAAGGATGCGTCGCATGGTGTCAGCGGGGCTCCCATATCCGCCGGTAGACGTCCCGATAGCCGTTGTCGGGGTCGTACACGCGGCGCGCGCCGCCTTCGGTGCCGATGTTCTGCGGCGTGACGAGGTGGACCGGGGCGACGAAGCCGCTCACCGGTTGGCCGGCGAACAGCCGGTTCAGCTCGTCGACGATCTGCCAGCCCTGCATGTTCAAGGGCTCGGCGACGGTGCCGGTCTGGTACGAACCGGCCCGGATCCGCATGAAGGCCGGGGCGCTGCCGTCGCCGGCGGACAGGAGCTCGACGGCCCTGTGGGCGACGCCCATCGCGATGAAGACAGGCACGGCATAGTCGAAGTAGATGTCGTTGATCGCCAGCGCATGTGTCCAGCGTGCCCCGTGGTTCGCCATCAACCTGCGCACGACGTCCGGCATGCGCGCGGCGCTGTCGGAGATCGGCACGTCGAGCACATCGAGCAAGGTGCAGCCGCCGCACCGGCGCACGACGTCCGCCATCGCGTTCGCCTTCGCGGTGGCGATCCCGAACCGCGAGTCGGTGAACACGACCACGCCCGCGCGACCGCCGGATTGATCGACCGCGGCCAGCGCCGTGGTCCTGGCGACGGCGATCGGATCGGTCGTGACGTTCATCGCGACCGACGTGCCGGCGATCGGCCCGGGGACCGGTCCGGCGTGCCAGCCCACCACCTGCATCGGTCGAGCGCTCGCTTGCAGCGAAGGCTCGATGTCGCCGGCATCCGAGCCGCAGACCACGAGGCCATCCGGCTTCGTCGCGAGGACGTCCTCGAGCGCCCGTTTCCGGCCCGATGCCGTGCCACCCGCATCGACGACGCGCACGTCCCAACCGATGACTCGCGCCGCCTCGCGGATCCCCTGGGCCACGCCGAGCACACCCCCATTGCGAAGGTCTTCGGCCAGGACGGTGATGCGCTTGCCGGGCTGCGCGCTCGGTCCTGTGGTCGGACCGGCCCATGCGGAACCGGGGGCCGAGGCCCGCGCAACGACCTGGCGGGCCTCTTCAAGAAGATCGGCGCCGGCCGGCGCCGGCGGCGCAAGCGCGAACGCGGCGCCGGCAAGGGCCCACCGCACCTTGGCGTGCCATCCGGCTGCCCCGCGGCGACCCAGCGTCAAGCGCATCCTCCTTCGCCGCCGGCGTGCCTGCAGGGCGCCAGGACGGCAGTGTCTCAGAATAGCGCGCTCGCCGGAGCCGGGCAACTGTCGTCGCCATGTGTCGTCCCCCTGCGGGCGCCGACGCGGCACGCGCTTGAAAGTCGGCGCAGTGGCCGCCACCTGCCAGGTTCCAAGCCGACCGAACGGAGCGTCGCCATGCTGATCGCCTGCCCGCAATGCACCTCGACCAATCGTGTTCCCGACGACCGCCTCGGCGACGACCCGGTCTGTGGGCGCTGCGGCGCAGACCTGCTGGCCGGCGAGCCCATCGCGCTGGCCGATGCGGACTTCGATGCCGTCGTCGGCAAGACGGAACTGCCGGTGGTTGTCGACTTCTGGGCGGCCTGGTGCGGGCCGTGCCGGATGATGGCGCCGCAGTTCGCGCAGGCGGCGAAGCAACTCAAGGGACGGGTGGTGTTCGCGAAGGTCGACAGCGACGCCAACCCGAAGCTGTCGTCACGCTTCGGAATTCGCAGCATTCCGACGATGGTGATGCTGCGCTCCGGCGCGGAGCTGTGCCGCATGTCGGGCGCGTTGCAGGCGGGGCAGATCGTGAGCTGGGCGACGAAGGGCTGAACAGGTGTCACCCCCACAGCCTGTCGAAGGGCCGGGGTGACGTTGTGGGGTGTTTTGGACCGTGACGCGGCCCACCGGCTCAGAACCAGATCTCGACTCGCGCCCCGACGCTGGTGCCTCGCGTCTCCCGTCGCGTGCGCCCGTGCGGGCGCGGGGATCAGACGGTTTGTGGCTGTCCGCTGTGCAGCGAGCGGGTGATCGCGAGCCCGATGCGGGTGGCCTCGGTCGCGTCGGCCAGCGTGAGCGGCAGCGGCTGTTCGCCGCGGCAACTGGCCACGAAGGCCTGCATCTCCTGCCCGAAGGCGTCGCTGAAACGTTCAAAGAAGTCCGCGACCGCCTGGTGGCGAACGCCTTGCGCGTCGCTCACCACCACGCGGTCGCGGGGGGCACCCTGGCCGATGAGCAGATTGCCCGCCGTCCCGATGATTTCTGTCTGTGTCTCGTGGCCGTGGGCGAAGGTGCGCGACGCGTAGAACACGGCGCGTTGTCCGCCTTCGAACTCGACGACCGCCAGGCCGTTGTCGACGTCGTTCAGCGGTCTGAGCTCTTCGTGGATTGCGATCGTGCCGGTGGCGAACGCGCGGGTCGCTTTCGGGCGGCCGAGCAGCCAGCGCGCGAGGTCGATGTCGTGCACGCTGCAGTCCATGAAGATGCCGCCGGACGTCGGCGCGAAGCGGATGAACACACCCGACTCGTCGTTCAGGTCGCAGGTCTGCGAGCGCACGATGAAGGGGGTGCCGATGTCGCCGCGGGTGATTGCGTCGTGGGCGTTGCGGTAGCTCGGGTCGAAGCGGCGCACGAAGCCGACCATCGCGGTGAGGTGCGGGTGTTCGGCGGCGGCGGCCTCTACACGTTCGCAGTCCTCGACATTCAGCGCGAGCGGCTTTTCGACGAACACGTGCTTGCCGGCGTGCAGGGCGGCGATCGTCTGGTCGGCGTGCAGCGAGGTCGGCGTGACGAGCACGACGGCGTCGACCGTGGTGTCGGCGAGGAGGTCGTCGAAGGTCGGGTGCAGGCGTTGAACGCCGAGTTGCGCGTGCGCCATGTCGAGCTCGGCGGCGATGGGGCTGCAGGCGGCGACGAGGGCGCAGTGGCGTGTGTGGAACGCGAGGTTCTCGGCGTGCTTGCGACCGAGCCGGCCGAGGCCGGCGATGCCGATGCGCAGCGGTGACAGGGCCGGGATGACGGCGTGTGGGATGACGGCGAAACGGCTCACAACACCACCGCCTGCCCGCTCTTCAGCGACTCGGCCGCCGCATCCGCGAGCTTCTGCGCCTGCACGCCGTCTTCGATCGTCGTGCGAAACGGCGCGCCAGTCTGCAGGCACTCGAAGAAGTGCGCCACTTCCAGCCGGTACGCGTCGCGATAACGCTGCAGGAAAAAGTGCTCCGGCTTGTCAGAATGAACGCCGTTCGCATCCATCTGCACCAGCTCCGTCGGCCGGTGGTTGCCGCAGGCGAGCAGCCCCGTCGAGCCCAGCACCTCGAAGCGCTGGTCGTAGCCGTAGGCCGCCCGCCGCGACGTGTTGATCTGGCACAGCTTTCCGCTTCGTGTGCGCAGCGTGACGGCCGCGGTGTCGATGTCGCCGATCTCCGCAATTTCGGGGTCGACGAGGCAGGAGCCGGTGGCCGAGACCCACGCCGCTTCGTCGCCGAGGATCCAGCGGAACACGTCGAAATCGTGAATCAGCATGTCGCGGAAGATGCCGCCCGAGGCTTTCAGATACTGCGCCGGCGGCGCGCCGGGATCGCGGCTCGTGACGATCAGTACCTCCGGCACGCCGATCTCGCCGCGCGCCAGGCGCTCCTTCGCTGCATTGAAGGTCGGGTCGAAGCGGCGCTGAAAGCCGATCATGCAGGCCACGCCCGCGGCCTTGACCGCCTCGGCGCAAGCCACCGCACGCGGCACCGACAGGTCGATCGGCTTCTCGCAGAAGATGTGCTTGCGCGCCGCGGCGGCGTGGCCAATCAGCTCGCTGTGCGTGTCGGTCGGCGAGGTGATCGCCACCACGTCGATCGCCGGGTCGGCGAAGGCCGCATCGATCGACACGACCTCCGCGCCGACGCTCTGAGCGAGCGACGCGGCGCTGTCGGCCACCGGGTCGCAGACATAGCGCACCTGCACGCCGGGGAGCGCGGCCAGGTTCGCGGCATGGATGCGGCCGATGCGGCCGGCGCCGAAGACGGCAACGTGTTTCATGGCGTGTTTGACAAGGCTTGTTGCTGGGTCGGCTGGTAGTCCAGCTCGAGGCGATAGGCGAGCGCGATGAACAGGCTTTGCGCCAGGCCCATCGTGCTGGTGAGCGAGCGAAAGCCGAGCGTGCTGCTGTCTTGCACCAGCAGCACGGCGGTCGCGTCGCGCGCGAGCGGGCTCATGCGGCTGTCGGTCATCGCGATCAGCTTCGCGCCGCGCTGCACGGCGGATTCGGCGGCGATCTGCGTCTCCTCGGCGTAGGGCGCGAACGACACCGCGATCATCACGTCGCCGGCGCGCACCGAGCGCAGCTGGCCCTCGTGCATGCTGCCGAGCGCGCTGACGAGCTGGATGCGCTTGTCGGTGTGCTGCAGCGCGTAGTCGAGGTAGGCGGCGACCGGGAACGAGCGCCGCGAGCCGGCGATCCACACCGAATCGGCGTTGACGAGCAGCTCGACCGACTTCACGAAGGTGGGCGCATGCAGCGAGCGCTGCAGCTCCTGCATGCCGGCGATCGAGCCGCCGAGGAATTCGCGCGCGATGTCGGCGCTGGTCATCGCGCCCTGGCCGGAGGCAATGACTTCGCGAATGCGTGACTGGTAGTTGCGGCTCGGCGCAATCTGCTTGGAGATGCCGTCGCGGAAGATCTTCTGCATCTCCGAGAAGCCGCTGAAGCCGAAATGCTTCGCGAAGCGGATCACCGCCGACGGCTGCACGCCGCAGCGATCGGCCACGTCCTGGATGCCCTCGAGCCCGAGGTGGTCGCGGTGCTGCTCGACGTAGCGCGCGATCAGCTTGAGCTGCTTGCTCAGCGACTCGAACTCGGCGGAGATGTCCTTGAGCAGACGTTCAATCGTCTTGGGCGGACTGGAAGAAGCCATTGGCGCACCGGGGCACGTGAGGAGATGTGAGGAAGTATATGGAGCCGCCTCACGAAATAGAAACGGGTTTTCCACTAGGCAGAAAAATAGAAAAGAAATTGCAAAACACGGGCTCGACTCCTAGAATTTGCCGGTCGCGATGTGTTGTGTGCCGCTGCCACGGCGCATCGTCCGGACGAGTTCAACCACACAGGAGACACAACATGACCCACTCCCCGATGAAGACGCTGGCCCGCTCACTGGCTGTCGCGGCGCTGTTCGCCACGGGCGCCGCGCATGCCGACAAGTACGTGCTGATCAGCCACGCGCCGGACTCGGACTCGTGGTGGAACACGATCAAGAACGCGGTCAAGCATGCGGGCGAGGACTACGGCGTGCAGGTCGACTACCGCAACCCGCCGAGCGGAGACCTCGCCGACATGGCGCGCCTGATCGAGCAGGCCGCCGCCGCCAACTACGACGGCGTGATCACGACGATCGCCGACTACCAGGTGCTGCAAGGCGCGATCGGCAAGGTCACCGCGAAGAAGATCCCGGTGATCACGATCAACTCCGGCACCGTCGAGCAAAGCGAGAAGCTCGGCGCCGTGATGCACGTCGGCCAGCCCGAGTACGAAGCCGGCAAGGGGGCGGGCGAGCGCGCGAAGGCCGCCGGCATCAAGAGCTTCCTCTGCGTCAACCACTACGCGACGAACCCGGCGTCGTTCGAGCGCTGCCGCGGCTTCGGCGACGCGATCGGCGTCGATTACAAGAAGTCCACGCTGGACGTCGGCGACGACCCGACGACGATCGAGTCGAAGGTGTCGGCCTACCTGCGGCAGAACCCGAGCACCGGCGCCGTGCTGACGCTCGGCCCCACGTCCGCCCACCCGACGCTGAAGGCGCTGCAGAAGGGCGGACAGAAAGGCAAGATCTGGATGGCGTCGTTCGACCTCTCCGACGAGATCTCGCGCGGCGTGAAGGACGGTTCGGTGCAGTTCGGCATCGACCAGCAGCCCTATCTGCAGGGCTACATTCCGATCGCGGTGCTGGCGACGATGAAGCGTGCGGAAACCACCGACCTGAAGAAGGTGGCCGACGCGGTGAAGAGCAACGCCAAGACGAAGGCGCGCTTCGCCGAGTACGGCCTGGCGCCCGCGTTCGGCGCACGCCACATCGGCTCCGGCCCGGGCTTCGTCACCAAGGAGAACATCGCCAAGGTCGAGAAGTACGCGGGACAGTACCGCTGAGTGCGGGCTTGCCTTACAGGAGACGATGCCGATGAGCCCGCCCGCCACCTCCGCCGCCATGGCGGACCCCTCCGCCCCGGCGCTCGCGCCGGACGAACCTGACGAGCGGTTGCGCGCCACGTCGCCGTGGCGGCGCTTCCTCGGCCGCCCCGAGTTCGGCTCGGTCTCCGGCGCGATCCTCGTGTTTGCGCTGTTCGGCTTCGCGGCCGGCGGCTCGGGCATGTTCAGCGCCGAAGGGATCGTCAACTGGGCGACGGTGGCGGCCTTCCTCGGCATCATCGCGGTCGGTGCCGCGCTCTTGATGATCGGCGGCGAGTTCGACCTGTCGATCGGCTCGATGATCGGCTTCGCCGGGATGATGCTGTCCATTCCCGCGCTGTACTGGGGCTGGCCGCTGTGGCTCGCCTGCATCGTCACCTTCGCGCTGTGCATGCTGCTCGGCGCGTTCAACGGCTACATCGTCGTGAAGACGGGCCTGCCGTCGTTCATCGTCACGCTGGCGTTTTTCTTCATGCTGCGTGGCCTGTCGCTCGCGGTGTCGGTGCTGTGGACCGGCAAGACCATCATCAGCACCAATGGCGACGCGGTGCTGCGCGAACTGGTTGAGGCCGACGTGGTCTTTGCCGCGCTGTTCAGCGGCCACGTGCTGACGGGGCTGTTCGACTGGCTGGCGCAGGCTGGCGTCTTCGTCGCCGGCGACGGCGGCAAGGCGCTGGCCGTGGGGGTGCCCAAGGTCGTCGTCTGGTGGTTCGCGCTCACGTTCGCCGGCGCCTTCATGCTCGCGCGCACCCGCTTCGGCAACTGGATTCTCGCGGTCGGGGGCGACGCCAACGCCGCGAAGAACACCGGCATTCCGGTGGCGCGCGTGAAGATCCTGCTGTTCGTGCTGAGCGCCGCCTGCGCGACCTTGTTCGCCGTGCTGCAGGTGGCCGACGCCGGCTCCGCCGCGGCCGACCGCGGGCTGCAAAAGGAGTTCGAGGCCATCATCGCCGCGGTGATCGGCGGCTGCCTGTTGACCGGCGGCTACGGCTCGGTGCTCGGCGCGGCGCTCGGCGCGCTGATCTTCGGCGTGGTGCAGATCGGCATCGGCTACACCAGCATCGACAACAACTGGTACCGCGTGTTCCTCGGCGGCATGCTGCTGGTCGCGGTGCTGTTCAACAACTTCATCCGGCGCAAAGTGGCGCTGGGGCGGCGGTGAACATGGAGGCCGCGGCCCCCACCCCGGCCCTTCCCCAGCGGGGGAGGGAGAAGGCGGCTCCTTCGGAAGGTCTTATGCGGGACTACATCCTTCAACTGGAAAACGTCAGCAAGTACTTCGGCGCGGTGATCTCGCTGAACGGCGTGACGATGCGCTTGCGGCGCGGCGAAGTGCACTGCCTGCTCGGCGACAACGGCGCCGGCAAGTCCACGCTGATCAAGACGCTGGCCGGCGTGCACCGGCCCGACGAAGGCAAGTACCTGGTCGAGGGCGAGCCGGTCGCGTTCAAGTCGCCGCGCGAGGCGCTGGACCGTGGCATCGCGACGGTCTACCAGGACCTCGCGCTGGTGCCGCTGATGAGCGTCGCGCGCAACTTCTACATGGGCCGCGAGCCGGTGCGCAAGCTGTTCGGCTTCTTGCCGGTGATGGACCACTGGGCCGCCGGCGAAGCCGCCTGCGCGCGGCTGGCCGAGATGGGCATCCGTGTGCGCGACGCCGAGCAGATGGTCGGCACGATGTCCGGCGGGGAGAAGCAGTGCCTCGCGATCGCGCGTGCGATCCACTTCGGCGCCAAGGTGCTGATCCTCGACGAGCCGACCGCGGCGCTCGGCGTCAAGCAAAGCGTCAACGTGCTGAAGCTCGTGCACAAGGCGCGCGAGCGCGGCATCTCGGTGGTGTTCATCACCCACAACGTGAACCATGCGTATCCGGTCGGCGACAGCTTCACCCTGCTCAACCGCGGCAAGTCGCTCGGCACGTTCGCGAAGGCCGACATCAGCAAGGGCGAGGTGCTGGACATGATGGGCGGCGGCGCGGAGATGCAGAAGCTGGTGGCGGAGCTGGAGGGGTTGACGGTATGAGCCGACCAACGCTGCGCGGAGTCTTACTCCCTCTCC